>NZ_CP097322.1:1078500-1438000 GCF_023515955.1 Streptomyces sp. RerS4 | reverse complement strand
CGCGGCGAGGCCATGTACGTCGGGGACATCGACCTGCCGCGCACCGCGCACATGGCCATCCTCGGCAGCCCGGTGGCCCACGCCAGGATCCTGTCCATCGAGACCAAGGCCGCCGAGCAGCTGCCGGGCGTCCTGAAGGTGGCCACGGCCGCCGACTTCCCGGACGTGATGCCGCTGCCCTGCATCTGGATCCCCGGTGGCGTCGAGAGCCACTTCCCGCCCCACCCCTACGGACTTCCCGGCGCGCGCCCGGTGCTCACCGGCGACACCGTCCGCCACGTCGGCGACGCCATCGCCGTGGTCGTGGCCGAGACCGCGCGCCAGGCCACCGCGGCGCTGGCCGCCATCGCCGTCGAGTACGAGCCGCTGCCCGTGGTCACCCGCGCCGACGAGGCCCTCGCCCCCGGCGCGCCCCGGCTGCACGAGGCCGTCCCCGGCAACCTGAACGCGTACTGGACCTGCGGCGACAAGGAGCGCACCGACGCGGCCATCGCCGCCGCCGAGGTCACGGTGGAGCTCGACCTCGTCAACCAGCGCACCATCAACAGCCCCATGGAGCCGCGCGGCGCGGTCGGCGACTACGACGCCACCACCGGCGAGTACACCCTCTACGCCTCCACCCAGGGCCCCCACAACCACCGCTTCCTGCTCTCCGCCCTGGTCCTCGGCATCCCCTTCAACAAGCTCCGGGTGATCGCCCCCACCGTCGGCGGCAGCTTCGGCACCAAGGGCTACCTGTACCCCGACATGGCGCTCGTGCTGCTGCTCTCCAAGGCCCTCGGCCGGCCCGTGAAATGGGTGGACACCCGCACCGGGCTGATGAACTCCACCGTCCAGGGCCGCGACCACCGCCAGCACGTCACCCTCGCCGGCACCCGCGACGGCCGCATCACCGCCGTCCGCTGCACCAGCCACGCCAACCTGGGCGCGTACCCCTCCACCATCGGCCCCGGCGTCGCCACCGCCCTCATGGGCCGTTCCATCTCCGGCATGTACGAGATCCCGGCCGCCTTCTGCGAGGTGTACGCGGTCTTCACCAACACCGTCCCGCTCGGTGCCCAGCGCGGCAGCGGCCGGGCCGAGGCCGCCTTCCTGATGGAACGCCTCGTCGACCGCTACGCGCGGGAGATCGGCATGGACCCGGCGGAGGTCCGCCGCAGGAACCTGGTGCCGAAGGACAGGTTCCCGTACGACAACGGACTCGGCTGGACCTACGACTCCGGCGACTACCTGCCGAACCTCGACCGGGCCCTCGAACTGTCCGGCTACGCCGACATGCCGGCCCGCAAGGCCGAGGCCCGGACGCGCGGCAAGCGGCTCGGCGTCGGCCTCGCCACGTACGTCGCCGTCTGCGGGGTCGGTCCCTCCACGCGGATGTCCAAGGAGGGCATGCTCGGCGGCACCTGGGAGAGCGCGAACATCCGCGTCCACCCCACCGGCGAGGTCACCGTCACCGTCGGCTCCGCCTCCACCGGCCAGAGCCACGGCACCGTCTTCGCCCAGGTCGCCGCCGACGAGCTCGGCATCGACCCGGAGCAGGTGCAGGTCCTCGAAGGGGACACGCGGAAGGCCCCGTACGGGCAGGGCACCTACGGCTCCCGCTCGTACAGCATGGCCGGGCCCGCCGTGGCGCTCACCGCCCGCAAGATCAAGGACAAGCTGGTGAAGGCCGGCGCCGTGCTCCTCGGACTGCCCGAGGAGCAGGTCGTCTACGCCGGCGGCAGGGTCCACGAGCGGGGCGACGAGGAGAACGGCAAGACCTTCTCCGAACTGGCCATGGCCCTCTGGTACGGCTGGGGACTGCCGCCCGAGATCGAACCCGCCCTGGACGAGACCACCCACTTCGACCCGCCGGAGTTCAACTACCCCTTCGGCAGCCACGTCGCGGTCGTCGAGGTCGACGAACTGACCGGCGAGACCGAGGTGGTGGCGTACACCGCCGTGGACGACGCGGGGAACATCGGCAACCCCAGGATCGTCCACGGACAGATCGAGGGCAGCATCGTCCACGGCCTCGGCCAGGCCCTCATGGAAGCCGCCGAGTACGACGAGAACGGCATCCTCGTCAGCCGCGACCTGGGCCACTACGCCCTGCCCCGCGCCGCCGACGTGCCCTTCTTCACCCTCGACAAGACGGTCACGCCGTCCCCGCACAACCCGCTCGGCGCCAAGGGGGCGGGCGAGATCGCCACCGTCCCGCCGGCCGCCGCAGTCGTCAACGCGGTCGTCGACGCCCTGAGCGACCTGGGCGTGCGCCACATCGACATGCCGCTCACCCCCGAGAAGGTCTGGCGCCTGCTGCGAGGAGGAGACCGGTGATCCTCACCGAGATCGACTACGCCCGCCCCGCCGGGCTCGACCGGGCCCTGAGCCTGCTCGCCGACCGGCCCGGAGCCCGCCTCCTGGCCGGCGGCCAGAGCCTGCTGCCGGAACTGCGCGCGGCCGGCCCCCGCCCCGACGGCGCCGCCGACCCGCTGCTGGTCGACGTACGGGGCCTCGCGGAACTGCGCGGCATCACCCGCGAGGGCGCCACCCTGCGCGTCGGCGCCCTGACCACCCTCGCCGAACTCGCCGCCGACCCGCTGGTGGGGCGGGACGCGCCCGAACTGGCCGCGGCGGCCCGCGCCAACGGCGACCCGCAGGTGCGCAACCTCGGCACCGTCGGCGGGAACCTGGCCGTCACCGGCCGGCCCACCGACCTGCCCGTCGCCGCCATCGCCGCCGGCGCGCTCGTGGAACTGGCCGGCCCCGCCGGACGGTCCTCGGTGGCGGCCGAGGAGTTCGCCGCCTCCGGGCCGCCGGTGAAGACGATGATCACCGCCCTGCTGGTGCCCGCCGCCGGCCCGGCCGGCGCCTTCGAGAAGACCGCCGACCGGGCCACCCGCTACCCGCTGTGCGCCGCTGCCGTACGGATCACCCCCGACGGACCGCGCATCGCCGTCACCGGAGCCACCGCCCGCGCCCTGCGCCTGCGCGGGGTCGAGGAACGGCTGCGCGGCGGCCCGTGGACCACCCGGGAGGTGCTCGCGGCCTTCCGCGCCGAACCCCGGGACCTGTTCGTCCCCGGGCGCGGCACCTCGGCCGAATACCTGGGCCATCTCGCGGGCGTCCTCACCGCCCGCGCGCTGGACCGGGCGGGGGCCGGGACCGCCTGATCGGCCGCCCGCGCGGGCGGCCGGAAGCAGTGGAGGAGACGCAGTGCCCGAACAGAGCAAGACCCCGACCACGGGGGACGACGTACGACCCGGTCGCGGCGCGCCCGCCGCGACCGGCCGGAGCGGATCGACCGGGTTCCGGGTGGTGGGCGCGGTCCTCGTCCTGCTGATGCTCTCCTCCTCCGTCCCCTCCGCCCTCTACGTCCTCTACCAGCAGAGATGGGGCCTGTCCTCGGGCGCCGTCACGGTGGTCTTCGCCCTCTACGCCGTCACCGTGCTCGGGGGACTGCTGCTGTTCGGCTCCCTCTCCGACACCGTGGGGCGCCGCCCCGTCCTCGGGGCCTCGCTGGTCCTCGCGATCGTCTCGATGGGACTGTTCGCCGGGGCCGACGGGCTCGGCCTGCTGCTCGCCGCCCGCGCCGTGCAGGGGCTCGCGGTGGGCCTGGCCACCGGGGCCATGGGCGCGGCCCTGCTCGAACTCACCCCGCCCGCCAGACCCGCGCTCGGCGCCCAGGTCAACAGCGCCGGCCCGACCGTGGGGATCGGCCTCGGCGGGCTCGGGGCGGGCCTGCTCGTCCAGTACGCGCCCGCCCCGACGGTCCTCAGCTACGTCCTCCTCGCGGGGGCCTTCGCCCTGGCCCTGGTCGGGGTCGCGCGCATGGCCGAGAGCGCCCCCGGCGCGGGCGGCCGGCTGCGGGTCGTACCGCACCGGATCCGGGTGCCGGCCGCCGTGCGCGGGCGGTTCGCGGTGCTCGCGCTGACCATCGTGGCCGTCTGGGCCGTCGGCGGCTTCTACCTCTCGCTCGGCCCGCACCTGGCGCTGTCCCTGCTCGGCAGCACCAACTACCTGGTCGGCGGGGCCACCGTGGCCCTGCTCGCGGGCGCCGCCACCGCGGCCCAACTCCTGCTGGGCCGCACCCCACCGCTGCGCACCGCCGTGCTCGGACTGCTCGGCCTGCTGTCCGGGCTCGCGCTGGTGCTCCTCGCCCTCGGGCTCGGCTCGGCGCCGCTCTTCCTGGCCGCCACCGCCGTGCTCGGCAGTGGCTGGGGCGCCGCCTTCCTGGGCGCCTTCCGCGCGCTCAGCACCCTCGCCGCGCCCGAGCACCGGGGCGAACTGACCGCCGCCGTCTACGTCTTCGCGTACCTCGCGATGAGCGTCCCGGCCGTCCTGGCCGGCACGCTGACCACCATCCACGGCCTGCAACGCACCTCGGTCGGCTTCATGGTCGCCGTCGCCGCGGTGTGCGCGCCGGCCGTGTTCGCGACCCTGCGGCTGGCCTCCCGCACCAGGGCCGAGGGGAGCACACCATGACCACCGGGGAACAGACCGGCGCGCCCGCACGATCCACCGTCAAGGAACTGCGCACCGCCCTCCAGGAGTTGGAGATCTTCGAGGCGATCACCGAAGAGCAACTGGACTGGCTCGTCTCGGTCTCCGAGCCGCGCGTCCTCGCCGACGGGGAGGTGCTCTTCCGCGACGGCGAGGAGGCCACGGCCTTCCACGTCCTGCTGTCGGGCGGGCTCGTCGTCACCAAGGTCGTCGACGGCCGCGAGGAGGTCCTCACCCGGCACTCCACCGAGGAGGAGAGCGCCGCCGCCGAGGACCACGACGGCAAACCCTCCGCCGCCCACCGCTTCACGGGCGAGCTGCCGCTGCTCACCGAGGGCTCCTACGTGGCCACCGCCGCCGCGAGCGGCCCCGCCACCACCGTCGTCGCCTACCCCCGGCCCGTCTTCTTCGAGATGCTGACCCGCTGCCACGGTGTGGCGGCCGTCCTGCTGCCCGTACTGGCCTGGCGCATCAAGTCCTCCGAGGTGCAGGCCCGCAAACGGGCCACCGTCGAGGCCCTGGGCACGCTCGCCGCGGGCCTCGCGCACGAGCTGAACAACCCGGCCGCCGCCGTGGCCCGCGCCGCGCAGGAGCTCGTACCGGCCCTGGACCGGCTGACCGCTTCCGCGTACGCGTGGGGCGCGGTCGCCACGGACGCGGAACGCGCCGTGCTCGACGCGGTGGTCCAGGAGCTGGACCGGCTGCCGCCACCCGCGACCACCGACCCGCTGGCCCAGTCGGACGCCGAGGAGGAGATCGCCGACTGGGCCGAGGACGCCGGGGCCGAGCGGGCCGGGCTCCTCGGCTCGGGCGCCGCCGACCTGGGACTGGATCCGGCCTGGTTGCCGCGCCGGCTGGCGGGGCTCGGCGGGGCCGCCCTGCCGGCCGCCCTCGACCACCTCGCGGCGCTGCTGGAGGCCCGTTCGCTGGCCGCCGAGCTGCGCGCGGCCGGACCGCGGATCTCCCAACTCGTCGCCGCCACGCGCGACTACGCGAACCTCGACCGGGCCCCCGAACAGCGCTTCGCGGTCACCGACGGCCTGGAGAACACCCTGGTCGTGCTGCGCTCCAAGCTCGGCGGCATCACCATCGTCCGCGACTGGGAACCGAACCTGCCCGAACTGACCGGCTATCCGGGCGAGTTGAGCCAGGTGTGGACCAACCTCGTCGACAACGCCGCCGAGGCCATGGAAGGCGCGGGCGTCCTCACCCTGCGGGCGCGGACCGAGGGGGTGTGCATGGTCGTGGAGGTCGTCGACACCGGCCGCGGCATCCCCGAGGACGTCCTGCCGCGCGTCTTCGAACCCTTCTACACCACCAAGGACGTCGGGAAGGGCACGGGTCTGGGGCTGCACCTCACCTACCGGATCGTGACCCAGCGCCACCGGGGGTCGATCACGGCCCGCTCCCGTCCGGGCGAGACCCGGATGGTCGTACGACTGCCCCTCGCGCAGGCGGCACCCGGCTGCGACGTCCCCGAGGACGACGTCGAGGCCGGCCCCATCCGCACCACTCCCATCCGTACCACCGTCACCGGCACCACCGTCACCGATTGAAAGGCAGTCGAACATGGCCAAGTACGACATCTCCACGCTGCACCCGGTCTTCGTCCGCCAGATGGAGGCGCTCGCCGCCCTGGACATCGAGGCGGTGATGAAGAACTACACGGACGACGCCGTCCTGCTGCGCTTCGAGGGCGCCTCGGTCGGCATCGACGCCGTTCGGGAGACGTTCACCGGATATCTCACGGTGAAGCCCACGCTGGTCGAACTCCAGGAGTACATCGAGACGGAGGACACCATCTTCTACCGGGCGATCATGAACCTGAACGGAATCCCGGAGCACGCGTTCGGGACACTCGTCGTCCGCGATGGCCGGATCTGGCGCCAGACCGCCGGTTTCGGCGGCTGACCGTCCTTTCATGGGTAGCTTGTGCGGGGAGGGCGCGGAAACGCCCTCCCCGCACGCGCAATGAATCGGTGAAGGGGAGGTCATGGAACAGGAAACCAACCGGGTCGAAGCGTTCAGCGACGGCGTATTCGCCATCGTGATCACCATTCTCGTACTGGAATTGGAGGTTCCGAAGGAAGGCGGAACCGAACTGTGGCACGGACTGTGGGAACAATGGCCGCACTACGCCGCCTATCTCGTCAGTTTCCTCATCATCGGCGTGATGTGGGTGAATCACCACACGATCTTCAGTCACCTCAAGCGGGTCGACCGCCCCCTGTTGTTCCTGAATCTCCTGGTGCTGATGGTGGTATCGGTGATTCCCTACACGACCAACATCCTCGCCGAGCACCTCACCGATGAGGATTCGGCCAATGTGGCCGCCATCCTCTACAGCGCGTGGACCGTCGTGTACGCTCTCGCCTTCCTGGCGTTCTGGTGGTACGTCACCCAGGTCGGCCACCTGTTCCACGAAACGGTGGACAAGGACGGCGCACGGGCCACGCGCATGCGATTCGGACTCGGGGCGGTCGCCTACCCCTTGACGGTCGTCCTGTCCTTCTTCTCCGCACCACTCACTCTCGTCGCACACTTTCTGATCGCGCTCTACTATGCGGCGAACCAGATCCCGATCCCACTCGTGGTAGAGGAAGAGCGGCTCGAATCTGCCAGCGACCTCAGGAAGTAGCCGCCCGGGTCTACGGCCGTTCTGCGCGGTCAAGTAGGGTCAAGGATCTAGTCTGGTCGCGGGGGAGGCCCAGATGACTCGCGTAGTCCTGCCGGAGGATTCCACGAAGGAAATCTCCGATTTGATCGACGTACTGATCTCGCTTTTCTTCGAATCCTTACCCCGGCGGGACCAGCGAAACTGGGCCCGCGTTTATCTGAACGGCCTGGTACGGACCAGCGGGAAGAAAACAATCCGTAACATCGCCGGAACCGGCGCGAGTTCCGTCGAGCAGAGCCTCCAGCAGTTCATCAGCAAGTCGCCCTGGGACTGGACCCCCGTACGTCGCTCCCTCGCCCGACACCTGGAACGCACCGCGCAACGCCCCCTCGCGTGGGTGGTCCAGCCCATGGTCATCGAGAAGGCCGGGGACCGCTCCGTCGGCGTCGGCCGGCAGTTCGTCCCCCAGCTCGGCCGCACCGCCAACTGCCAACAGGCGGGCGGCATCTGGCTCGCCTCCAGCGAGGCGAGCTTCCCCGTCGAATGGACCCTCACCCTCCCCGGGCCCTGGACCAGCGAACTGCTGCGCCGCCGACGGGCCGGCATACCCGACACCGCACGCTCCCTGACCCCCGCCCAGGACGCCGTGCACGCGGTACAGCGCATGGCGGCGACCTGGCAACTCCAGCGCCGCCCCGTCGTGATGGAGGTCGCCAACGCCGATCTCCCGCAGACCGTCGAGGCCTTCACCCTCCAGGACATCCCCTTCGTCCTCAAGGTCGACGGCACCCTGCCCGTCTCCTTCGGAGGCGCCGGCCGCCACAAACCGGGCCCGCACACCGCCCCCGCCCGCGAACTGATCGACTCCCTGCGCTCCCAGCGACGGGTCGTCGAATGGACCCGCCACGGACGCGCCGAGGGAGCGGTCACCCTGCTCACCTCCGCCGGCATCCTCACCACCCCCGCCGAGGACCGGCCCGTGCCCGCGCCGCCCACCCCCCTGCTCCTCGTCGGCGCCTGGACCGAAGCGGCCCTGATGCCCTCCGAGTTCTGGGTCACCAACATCGGCGACCGACCCCTCGCCCAGCTCTTCCTGCTCGCCAAACTCACCGACCGGGTCGCACTGGACTTCACCGAGACCTGCGAACCCGTCGGCATCCGCGACTTCGAGGGCCGCTCCTTCCGCGGCTGGCACCACCACGCCACCCTCGCGAGCGTGGCCCACGCCGCCCGGCTGCTCAGCGGCGGCGGCTCCACCGCCGACCCGATGACCCTGCCCACACCGACCCGCTACCGGACACCCGTCACACCCACCCCGGCGGCCGCCGTCCTGCCCCCGCGACCGCTCATCCCCGGGCAGTCCGCGCGCCGCGAGTACATCCGCTGATGCTCGACCGGCGCCTCGCCGGCCGACGACGACGCCTTCGCGGCGGGGCCGACCCGCGGCGGACCCGGACGTGCTGGTCACCCCGCTGCGAGGACGTGACCCGGTGCCTTCCTCGGGCACCGGGTCACCGTCTGTGACGCCCGGCGCCCGGACGCCCGTACCGCCGTGCCCGCCGCGCCGGGCGGCGTCTCCTACCCCATGTTCGACTTCACGTGGTCGATGATCTCGCGGAACGCGTCGGTGGGGGAGAAGTCCACGTAGTCCACATCGGTCAGGGCCAAGGGCACGTGCCCCGGCGACCAGTAGAAGGCCTGGCCCGCCTCGTACACCTCTTCGCCGCCCTTCGTCCGCATCATCAGACGGCCGGAGACGAGGTAGCCCCAGTGCGGGCACTGGCACATGTCGTCGGGCTGACCCTTGACCGCCTCCGTGAGGTCCGTACCCTCCGGGAGGTGCACGAAGGCCGCGGTCATCTCCCCGCCGATCTCCCGCATGCGCAGTTCCACTCCGCCGCCCGCCAGGGCGACGGGGGTCTCTTCCCGTCCGAGCGCTGTCGACATGGCTCCTCCAAAGTCACCCTCTCGGCCCCCTCCCTCCAGTCTGGTCCGATCCCCCCGCCCGCGCCGGGCGGGGCCGGTCCCGGGCCGGGACCGAGGTCTGGTAGGAAAAGACCAGCGGGCCCGGAATGTCCTGGACGATCAGCCCGGACGGTGTGAACCCCCGGTCGTGGGAGAATGAAGTACGTGCGTTTCCTCGGCTGCCCTACCTGTCGAGGCCATAGCAGGATCCTTCGATCGACTGGGATGTTCAGCACGTGCGTTTCCTCAATGACCTGAAGCCGCCGTACGACCTGACGTACGACGATGTGTTCATGGTGCCGAGCCGCTCCGCGGTCGGTTCCCGCCAGGGCGTCGACCTGTCCTCGCCCGACGGAACCGGCACCACCATTCCGCTCGTCGTGGCGAACATGACGGCCATCGCCGGCCGCCGGATGGCCGAGACCGTCGCCCGCCGCGGCGGCATCGTCGTCATCCCCCAGGACATCCCGATCGAGGTCGTCACCGACGTCATCTCCTGGGTCAAGACCCGCCACCTCGTCCTCGACACGCCGATCACGCTGGCGCCCACCCAGACCGTCGCCGACGCGCTGTCGCTGCTGCCCAAGCGCGCCCACGGCGCCGGCGTGGTCGTCGACGCGGACAACCGCCCGATCGGCGTCGTCACCGACCACGACCTGACCGGCGTCGACCGCTTCACCCAGCTCTCCGAGGTCATGTCGAGGGAGCTGCTGCTCATCGACGCCGACATCGACCCCCGCGAGGCCTTCAACCGGCTCGACGCCGGCCACCGCAAGCTGGCCCCCGCCGTCGACAAGGACGGCAGGCTCGTCGGCATCCTCACCCGCAAGGGCGCCCTGCGCGCGACCCTCTACACCCCCGCCACCGACGCCAACGGCAAGCTGCGCATCGCCGCCGCCGTCGGCATCAACGGCGACTTCGTGCAGAAGGCCAAGCAGCTGCTCGACGCGGGCGTCGACACCCTCGTCATCGACACGGCCCACGGCCACCAGGAGTCGATGATCAACGCGATCAAGGCCGTCCGCGCGCTGGACCCGCAGGTCCCGATCGTGGCCGGCAACATCGTCGCCGCCGAGGGTGTCAAGGACCTCATCGACGCCGGCGCCGACATCATCAAGGTCGGTGTGGGCCCCGGCGCCATGTGCACCACCCGCATGATGACCGGCGTGGGCCGCCCGCAGTTCTCCGCGGTGCTGGAGTGCGCGGCCGAGGCCAAGAAGTACGGCAAGCACGTCTGGGCCGACGGCGGTGTCCGTCACCCGCGTGACGTGGCGATGGCGCTGGCCGCCGGCGCCTCCAACGTCATGATCGGCTCCTGGTTCGCCGGTACGTACGAGTCCCCGGGCGACCTCCAGCAGTCCGCCGAGGGCCGCCTGTACAAGGAGTCCTTCGGCATGGCGTCGGCGCGCGCCGTGCAGAACCGCACGTCGGAGGAGTCCGCGTACGACCGTGCCCGCAAGGGCCTGTTCGAGGAGGGCATCTCCACCTCGCGCATGTTCCTCGACCCGGCCCGTCCGGGCGTCGAGGACCTGATCGACTCGATCATCGCGGGCGTGCGGTCCTCCTGCACCTACGCGGGCGCCGGCTCCCTCGCCGAGTTCGAGGAGCGCGCGGTCGTCGGCATCCAGTCCGCCGCCGGCTACGCCGAGGGCAAGCCGCTCCACGCCAGCTGGAGCTAGTCCTTCCCCGTCCGTGGCCCCGGTCCCCGCCCCTGCGGCGGGGTCGGGGCCACGGGCGTATCCGGGTCCGGGCGCCGTTCGACCGGTCGGCGCAGGGCGGTGGCGGATACGCCCGCCACGTCCGCCACCAGCCGGTCCACGGCCGCCACCAGGGGCCCCGCCCCCCTGGCCGGCAGCCTCGGTCTCCCGCAGCAGTGCCGGCACGGCGGCCCGCCGACCCGACCCGCTGTCGGGGCGGACGCAGTCGAGCGCCGCCCGCAGCGGCCCTTCCGTCCCGAGGGCCTCGGCGGCCCCGTACCGGGCGACGACGCCCAGCGCCGCGGCCTCGGCGAGGGCCTCCCGTACCAGGCGGGTCCGGCCCGCGCCGGGCTCACCCTCCACGAGCAGGGTCGCGCCGCGCGGCGTAGCTCCCGCGCCCAGGGCCCGCGCCCGGGTCACGCCCGCGCGCACCCGGGCTCTCAACCGATCCCGCAGTACTTCCCGCCCGACCCGCACGTCGGCCGCCCCTCCGGTCAAGCCGCGCCGTCGCCGGGATGCCACGGCCCGGCCCGGTCCACCCGGGACCGGCTGGTTTCCGGTCCCGAACTGTGCACGCCCGCACGGTATTTCGGAATGGTCACGGTGATCTTCATGCCGGCGCCGATGCCCGTCTCGATGACGAGCCCGTAGTCGTCCCCGTAGACCTGCCGCATCCGCTCGTCCACGTTCGGCAGCCCGATGCCGGAGGAGGAACCGCTCACCTCCCCGGCCAGGATCCGCCGCAGCAGCGCCGGATCCATCCCGACGCCGTTGTCCTCGATGGTCAACACCGCCTCCGCTCCCGCGTCCCGGGCCGCGATGGTGATCCGGCACTCACCGGTGGAGTCCTCCAGCCCGTGCTTGACCGCGTTCTCCACCAGGGGTTGCAGGCACAGGAACGGCAGCGCCACCGGCAGCACCTCCGGCGCCACCTGAAGGGTCACCTTCAGCCGGTCCCCGAACCGGGCCCCGGCCAGCGCCAGGTACTGCTGGATCGACCGCAGCTCCTCGGCCAGCGTCGTGAACTCCCCGTGCCGCCGGAAGGAGTAGCGGGTGAAGTCCGCGAACTCCAGCAGCAGGTCCCGCGCCCGCTCCGGGTCCGTCCGCACGAAGGAGGCGATCGCCGCGAGGGAGTTGAAGATGAAGTGCGGGGAGATCTGCGCCCGCAGCGCCTTGATCTCCGCCTCCATCAGCCGCGTCCGCGCGCGATCCAACTCCGACAGCTCCAGCTGTACGGAGACCCACCGCGCGACCTCGGTCGCGGCCCGCACCAGCACCGCCGACTCCCGGGACCCGTACGCCACCAGCGCGCCCAGCACCCCGTCCTCACCGGTCAGCGGCGCGAACACCGCCCATCTGAGCGGGCAGTCGGGCCGCTCGCACTGCGTCCGCACGCTCTGGCTGCGCCCCGACTCCAGCATCAACGCCACCCGGGCCATCACCCGCCGCTGGTGGTGGTCGGCGCCCGGCCCGTCCCAGGCCAGCACCGTGTCCCGGTCGGTCAGACACAGCGCCTCCGTCCCCAGGAGCGAGCGCAGCCGGCGGGCCGCCTTGCGCGCGGCGTCCTCCGTGAGCCCCGCCCGCAGCGGGGGAGCGGCCAACGAAGCGGTGTGCAGCGTGTGGAACGTCGCCCGCTCGACCGGCGTGCCCAGCACCGCCACCGCCCCGCGCCGGCCCCGCCCCGCGAAGCGGCGACCCGCCACCCACCCCACCGCCACGAGCAGCGCCGCGACCACCACGGCCAGCGGCGCGAGCTGCGCCCCGCTCACCGGGCCCGCCCCGCGACCCGCTCCCCGGCCACGTCCTCGGGCAGGTGCAGCCGGGCCAGCGCCACCGCCGTCCCGGCCGGTATCCGCGACGGGGTCGCCAGCGACACCAGCGTCATCGTCAGGAACCCGAGCGGCACCGACCACACCGCCGGCCACGCCAGCAGCGCGTGCGCCCAGCCCTCCGGAGCCATCCCCCAGCGGGTCACCACCACCGCGCCGAGCGCCGCCCCACCGCCCGCGAGCAGCCCCGCCACCGCGCCCGGCGGGGTCAGCCGGGACCACCAGATGCCGAGCACCAGCAGCGGGCAGAAGGACGACGCCGACACGGCGAACGCCAGCCCCACCGCGTCCGCGACCGGCACGTGCGTGGCCAGGACCCCACCCGCCAGCGGCACCGCCAGCGCCGCCACCACCGCCAGCCGGAAGCTGGCGAGCCCCCGCCGGGGCAGCACGTCCTGGTGCAGCACCCCGGCCACCGCCATCGTCAGCCCCGAGGCCGTCGAGAGGAACGCGGCGAACGCGCCCCCCGCCAGCAGCGCGCCCAGCAGATCGCCGAGCAGCCCGCCCACCATCCGTTCCGGCAGCACCAGCACCGCCGCGTCGGCGTCCCCGGTGAGCGCCAGCTCGGGCGCGTAGATCCGCCCGAGGGCCCCGTACACCTGGGGCAACAGGTAGAAGACGCCGAGCAGTCCGAGGACGACCAGGGTGCTGCGGCGCGCGGCCCGCCCGTCGGGACTGGTGTAGAAGCGCACCGCGACGTGGGGCAGGCCCATCGTGCCGAGGAAGGTGGCCAGTATCAGCCCGTACGTGGCGTACAGCCGGTGCTCGCGCCGCTCCCCGGCCAGCGGCTGCGACCAGCCGGGCACGTCCCGCGGCTGTCCGGCGCGGGAGTCGGGCACGACGCTGCCGGGGGCGAACTCCAGTCGGGTGCGGGCCTTCACGGTGTGCTGCCCGGTGGTCATCGTCAGCGGGGTGTCCCGCAGGACACGGCCGTCGACCTGGCCCGTCACCCGCACCGTCAGCGGGGCGTCCAACGACAGCCGCACGTCCTCGCCGAGCGTGACGGCGGTGTGCTCGCGGAAGACGGCCGGGGCGTCGAAGGAGGCGCGCGGCGCGCCGTCCCCCGCCCACGCGGCGATCAGGAAGAAGGCGGGCACCAGCAGGGCGGTCAGCTTCAGCCAGTACTGGAAGGCCTGCACGAAGGTGATGCTGCGCATCCCGCCCGCCGCCACGGCCGCGGCCACCACACAGGCGACCACCACCCCGCCGACCCACCGCGGGGCGCCGGTCAGCACCTCCAGCGTCAGCCCGGCCCCCTGCAACTGCGGCAACAGGTACAGCCAGCCCACCCCGAGGACGAACAACACCGCGATCCGCCGGACCGCCCGCGACTGGAGCCGGGCCTCGGCGAAGTCGGGCAGCGTGTACGCGCCCGAGCGCCGCAGCGGCGCCGCGACCAGCACCAACAGCACGAGGTACCCGGCCGTGTAGCCGACGGGGTACCAGAGCATCTCCGGCCCCTGGAGCAGCACCAGGCCGGCGACCCCGAGGAAGGAGGCGGCGGAGAGGTACTCCCCGCTGATGGCCGCCGCGTTCAGACGCGGCCCGACGGTGCGCGAGGCGACGTAGAAGTCGGAGGTGGTCCGGGATATCCGCAGACCCAGCGCGCCGACGAACACCGTGACCAGGACGACGACGGTGACCGCGGTCAGCGCGTACGTCTGGTTCACCGGCGGATCCTTCGGGAGGGGGAGGGGGTACCGGAGTCTACGCAGCGCGACGGCCCGACAACAGGCTCGATCCGGCCCCCGGACGGCCCTCACGCCGCCCTCTTCAACCCCTTGGGGTGTCCGCCTCGGGCCTCACACGGCCGCGTCGCGGTCCTGCGCGCAGTCGCGCAGGGCGATCTCCAGCTCCACGTACGACTCCTCCGCGCGCCGGAACGCCAACCGCAGGGCCGCCTCCGAGCGGGGCGGCAACTGCGGGCACGTCCCCTGCTGGGCCTCGTAGAGGACATCGGCCCAACGGGCGGCCGCACTGCGCAGCCGGGCGAGCAACTGCTCGGCCTCGGCGGGTCCGGCGGGCCGGGTCCGGGGCAGTCCGGTCAGCGCGTCCAGCAGCGCCTGGATCTCGGACATCGCGCTCCTCCCGGACGGAAGATCCACGATACGCGCGTCCCGGGGCCCGGCGGACGAATCGGCCCGCCCCTGCGGCCGAAGGGCCCGGCGGATCGCCGTACGCCCGCCGTGGTGCGACGAACGGCTCCCCGGTACGGCGGACGGTCGCCGGGCGCGGTCGTACGGCGATCCGGCCCGGCCGAACGGTCGCGGGGCGGAGCGTGGGGTCAGCCCGTGGCCTGACGCATCAACAGGTCGCGCAGTTCGCGCGCGTGGCGCCGGCTGACCTGGAGCTCGGCCGCGCCGACGCGGACGGTGGTGGTGCCGGCGTCCATCCGCAACTCGTCGATGCGGGTGAGCGCCACCAGGTGACGGCGGTGGATCCGGACGAACCCGCGCGCCGCCCAGCGTTCCTCCAGCGTCGACAGCGGGATCCGCACCAGATGGCTGCCCTCGGCGGTGTGCAGCCGGGCGTAGTCGCCCTGGGCCTCCACGTACGCGATGTCGGCGATGGCCACGAACCGTGTGACGCCGCCCAGTTCGACGGCGATCTGGTCCGGCGCGCGGTCGGCGACGGTGATCTCCGGGGCCGGCCTGCGCGGCGCCGCCACGGTCGGCGGGACCTCGGCGGGATCCACCGGCTCCGGCGTCCGCGCGGTGCGGCCGAGCAGGTCGCAGACCCGCCGCACGGCCTCGGCCAACCGCTCCGGCCGCACGGGCTTGAGGACGTAGTCCACCGCCTTGAGGTCGAACGCCTGGACGGCGAAACCCTCGTGGGCGGTGACGAACACGATCAGCGGCGGCCGGGCGAACCCGGACAGCAGCCGTGCGATGTCCAGGCCGGTCAGGCCGGCCATCTGGATGTCCAGGAACACCACGTCGACACCGTCGGGCCCGTCCGGCCCGCCCTCCAGCGCCCGCGTGATCCGGCGCAGCGCCTCGGTGGCGTCGCCGGCGCCCTCCGCGCTGCGCACCCGCGGGTCGGAGCGCAGCAGGTAGAGGAGTTCCTCCAGCAGGGGCTTCTCGTCGTCGACGGCCAGTACGCGCAACATGCGCAGAGTCTAGGGAAGGCGCCTGCGGGGGCCAACGGGTGCGCGGCCCCCGCCCGGGGGACGGGGGCGGGGGCCGCGCCGCTTTGGGCAGGGTGGTTACTTCGCGGTGGTGATGAGCCCGCCGTCGGGGGCGACGGCGTACCAGGTGCCGCCCACACCCTGCCCGTTGGTGTCCCCGGGCTTCTTGTCGGCGGCGAACGTGTAGATCGGCCAGCAGTTCACCGTCTGCTGCTCCTTGCCGTCGGGGCGGTCCAGGACCAGGTAGTTCTTCTCGATGATGCCCTTGTCGGCGGCCCGACCGGTCGGCGGGACGACCGGCCACTTGGTCAGGCAGTCGCCGACGCACTTGGAGACCATCGGCCAGGCGGTGTCCGGCTTGAAGCGGTAGACGGTCATGCCGTTGGCGTCGACGATGTGGTCGCCCAGCTTCGGGTCCTTCGCCACGCTCAGCGTGCCGGACGGCTGCCCCGCCTCGGCCGGGGCGGCGGCCTGCTTGGCGGCCTTCTTGCCGTCGGGGGCGAAGGCGAACCAGGTGCCGCCGACGCCCTGCCCGTTCAAGTCGCCCGCCTTGGCGTCCTTCGCGAAGCGGTACGCGGGCCAGCCGGCCACCGTCAGCTGCTTGCTGCCGTCCTTGCGGACCACCTCGCCCAGCAGGGCGGGGTCCATGCCGGCGGCGGCGCTCACGTCGCCGGCCGGGACGACGGGCCAGGCCTTCGCGCAGTCGCCGTCGCAGTTGGAGGTCGGCGGCTTGGCGGTGTCCTTGTCGAAGCGGTACAGGGTGAAGCCGGCGCTGTCGGTGAGGACCGAGCCCACCTGGTCGGTGGCGGAGATCACCAGCTGACCGGCGGGCTTGGTTCCGGCGCCGGCGCCCGCCGGAGCGCCGGACTCCTGTGCGTAGGGGTCGGCGCCGGGGGCGGCCTGGGAAGCGGCCGCCCCGGCGGGCTTGACCGCGTCCGCCGGCTTGTCGCCGCCGCCGCAGGCCGTCGCCGTGAGGACGACGACGGCCGCGATGGCGACCAGGGACGTTCCGCGCTTGATGCTCATGATGATCTCTCCCGTGTGGTCTGCGCCGAGTCGGTGTCGCCGGTGACTCGGTAACGTGTGCAGGACACGCGGCGCGGAGAGGTTCCTGTTCAACGCGGTCGATATGACGTGTTTCACTCAGCCGCCGTCGAACCCGGCCCTCCTGGCGGCCGTGACCACAGCGAGGCCCAGCGTGCGGTGTCCGGCGTCGTTGGGGTGCAGACCGTCCGCGAGGTGTTCGGGTCCCAGCACGTCGCGGCCCGGCAGCAGGGCCAGGCGGGAGTCGCCGGCGGCGATCCGGTCCCGGGTGGCCCGTTCCATGGCGTCGCGCAGGGCGCCCAGGGTGGCGCCGAGCCGGTTCGGGGTGCGTTCGGCGTCGGGGCGCAGCACGGGGGAGATCAGCAGCAGGGGGGTGCTCGGGTGGCCCTGGCGGACGAGGTCGAGGAAGGCGCGGGTGGTCTCGTAGAGGAGGGCCGCCGAGAAGGGGACGCGGGTCCAGCAGTTCGTGCCGAAGGCGAGGGTGAGGACGTCGGCGGGCAGGGCGGCCAGCTGTTCGGCGGTGGCCAGTTCCCCGCGCGCGGCGCCCGCGTAGCCGAGGTTGACGGTGTCCCAGCCGAGCGCCCGGCCGGCGACGGCGGGCCAGCCGTGGGCGGGCCGGGTGGACCACCAGCCCTCGGTGATGGAGTCGCCGTGCACCACCCAGCGGGGCGCGGCGGGGGCGGGCGCGAGGTCCCCGCCGATCCCGCGCAGGCCCAGGATCAGCGGGGCCTGCGTCTCGGGTGGGTGCAGCACGAAGGGGCCGCGGCCCGCCGGCAGGTCGAGGCGCAGGACGGACTCCGCGGCGGGCTCGGTGAACACCTCGGAGATCAGGCCGTGCCGGTTCCACAGCGCGAAGCCGTGGGCGAGGTCGCGCAGCGCGTCGGTGGGCCCCGGCACGGTGGCCCGGTAGTGGACTTCGACGGCCTGCGCCTCGGTGGAGAACTCCAGACGGACGCCTATGGGGAGGGTGGCCCGCTCGCCGGTGTCCCAGGGCAACCGCATGGTGTCCGCCGGGTCGGCGCGCACCGGGCGGCCCCGGTCGAGCCAGGCGACCCCGCGCAGGAACGGTTCGGGGTCCAGCCAGCGCGCGTGGGGGCTCGGTCCTCTCACTCTTGGCCTCCGATCGTCGGTACGTCCGAAGGGTCGGACCGGTTCACCCGTACCCCGCTCGGGCCCCTTCCACCGCGGCACGCTCCGACAGATCTGACGAGGTGTCAAGGAAGTGCCGTTCGGGAGGCCTCCAAGGGGCCTGCGCATTGATCGATCATCTGTGCGCAACAAACGACCATCCCGGGCAGATCCGCGCAATGATTGTTCGGCAATGTGCAAGGATGGTGCATTACGGGCGGTATCCCTCAGCTCGTAGGCTCACTCGCTGTACGTGGAGTGGCGTGGACCGCCTGCTCGGCGGTCCCCCCATGCCCAGACAGGACGCAGTCCCGTCTGTCAACTGCTCCGGACCGCTGCGGTCGACGCCTGAATCCCCACCCGCAGTGTCAAAGGAGTCCCCCCGTGCTCGAAACCGGCCAGGCGCCCCCGCTCGCGACCGAGCCCCGCAAGCCTGCCCATCCTTTGCTGCGCCGCAAGCCGGTCGAGCAGCTGGTCTCCGAAGGCGGCCAGGGTGAGGGCGGGGCGCTCAAGCGCTCGCTCACCATGTGGCAGCTGACCATGATCAGCATCGGCGCCACCCTGGGCACCGGCATCTTCGTCGTCCTCGGCGAGGCCACCCCGATCGCCGGCCCGGCCGTCTTCATCGCGTTCATCGTCGCGGGTCTGACCGCGCTGTTCTCGGCGCTCTCCTACGCCGAGCTGGCCGGCTCCATCCCCGTCTCGGGCTCCTCGTACTCCTACGCCTACGCCACCATGGGCGAGCTCATCGCCTGGGTCTGCGGCTGGTGCCTGGTCCTGGAGTACGGCGTCTCGGTCGCGGCCGTCGCCGTCGGCTGGGGCCAGTACCTCAACGAGCTGCTCGACGGCACCCTCGGCATCACCATCCCCGAGGGCTTCTCCGCCCCGCTGGGCGAGGGCGGCTACATCAACCTCCCCGCCCTCGTCGTCGTGCTGCTCTGCATGGTCTTCCTGCTGCGCGGCGCCAAGGAGAGCGCCCGGATCAACTCGATCATGGTCGGCGTCAAGATCGTCACGCTGGTGCTCTTCTGCGTCATCGGCTTCATGGGCATCAAGGCCGGCAACTACACCCCGCTGGCCCCGCTCGGTGTCACCGCCATCAGCACCGCCGCCTCGATGCTCTTCTTCTCGTACATCGGCTTCGACGCCGCCTCCACCGCCGGTGAGGAAGCCAAGAACCCGAAGAAGGACCTGCCCCGCGCGATCATGCTCTCGCTGCTGATCGTCACCGCCCTGTACTGCCTCGTCGCCCTGGTCGCCGTCGGCGCCATGCCGTGGCAGGACTTCGAGGGCAGCGAGGCCGCCCTGGCGCAGATCATGCAGGACGTCACCGGCCACTCCTTCTGGAGCGTCGTCCTCGCCGCCGGCGCGGTCGTCGCCATCGCCAGCGTCGTCTTCGCCGTGCTCTACGGCCAGACCCGCATCCTCTTCGCGATGTCCCGCGACGGCCTGATGCCGAAGGCGTTCGCCAAGGTCGACGCCAAGACCGGCACCCCGAAGATCAACACGATCATCGTCTGCCTCTTCTGCGGCCTGCTCGCCGCGTTCATCCCCCTGGGTGAACTGGCCAACGCCACCAGCATCGGCACGCTGTTCGCCTTCGGCCTGGTCAACGTCGCCGTCGTCATCCTGCGCTACACGCGCCCCGACATGAACCGCACCTTCAAGGTCGCCCTCTTCCCGGTCACCCCGATCCTCGGCTTCCTCTTCTGCGCGTACCTCATGACGGAGCTGCCGCTCGCCACCTGGATGGTCTTCGGTGGCTGGATGGTCGTCGGGCTCGTGATCTACTTCTTCTACGGCATGCGCCGCTCCAGCCTGGCCACCGTGGCCGCCGTGGCCGCCTCGGCCGCGGAGGTCGCTGAATAGAAGTGATGCACCCCCCGTGCGACTGAACGATCTCGACGAACGCATCGTGCACGCCCTCGCCGAGGACGCCCGCCGCTCCTACGCGGACATCGGCTCCGAGGTCGGGCTCTCCGCCCCCGCCGTCAAGCGGCGGGTGGACCGGCTGCGCGCCGAAGGAGCCATCACCGGCTTCACGGTCCGCGTCGATCCCGCCGCGATGGGCTGGGAGACCGAGGGCTTCATCGAGATCTACTGTCGCCACAACACCTCGCCGGACGACATCCGGCGCGGTCTGGAGCGCTACCCCGAGGTGGTGTCCGCGTCGACCGTCACCGGCGACGCGGACGCCCTCGTCCAGGTCTTCGCCGCCGACATGCGCCACTTCGAGCGGGTCCTGGAACGGATCGCGGGCGAGCCGTTCGTGGAGCGCACCAAGTCCGTCCTGGTCCTCTCCCCGCTCCTGCGCCGCTTCACCTCGGGCGCCCCGGCCTGAGGCCGTCCGGCACCGGGGGGTGTCCGGTGTCCGGTACCGGGAGGTGTCCGCACTACGCGGACACGGTGTGGGCGGTGCGGTGCAGCAGGGGGCGGCGCTCCTCCTCGGTCAGCCCGCCCCACACCCCGAACGGCTCGCGCGTGAGCAGGGCGTGCCGCAGGCAGGCCTCCCGGACGGGGCACCCCTCGCAGATCCGCTTCGCGGCCCGGTCCCGTTCGTCGCGGTCCTCGCCCCGCTCCCCGGCGGGGTGGAAGAACCGGCCGGGCCCCAGGCCCCGGCAGGCCGCCCGGGATTGCCACTGCCAGTGGTGGAGGGCCGCTCCGGGCAGCCGGGAGACGTCGGTCATGGCGGTTCCCTTCCGTGGATTACGTGTCTCGTCCCGCGTGTGACCACGAGGCGGACTCCGAAACCCGGGAACCCCGTTACGTCGCCTCAGGTCTGGTCGTCGCCCGGCTCCCCGGGGGTGCGCAGGCCGATGAAGACCGGTTCGCGGCGCAGCGTGAAGCCCATCGCCTCGTACAGGCGGATCGCGTTCGTGTTGGCCGCCGCCGCGTGCAGGAACGGGATGTCCCCGCGCTCGCGCACCACGGCCGCCACCCCGCTGATCAGCCGCCGCGCCAGCCCCCGACCCCGGTGGTCCGGGTGCGTGCACACCGCGCTGATCTCCGCCCAGCCGGGCGGACGCATCCGCTCCCCGGCCATCGCGACGAGCCGCCCCTCGTGCCGTATGCCCAGGTACGTGCCCAGCTCGACGGTCCGGGGCAGGAAGGGGCCCGGCTCGGTCAGCGCCACCAGCTCCAGCATCTCCGCGACATCGGCCGGCCCCAGCCGGACCGCCTCGGGCGCCGCCTCGGCCCGTACCGCCCGCCCGTCCAGCTGCACGCCGGGGATCGAGAGCACCGTCTCCCAGCCGGGCGGCGGCGTCGGCAGGCCCGTCAGCCACACCTCCCGGCCGGGACCCACCAGCTTCGCCAGATCCGCCCAGGCGCGGGGATCCTCCGGGTCGGCGACCGCCGCGAACGGGTTGGCCTCCGGGAGGTAGCGGGCGGCGAGCCCCACGGACTCGGCGAAGTCGCGCTGCGGGCCGGTCAGGGCCGCCCACACCGGGTTGTCCAGCGCGGCGCCGTCCTGGAGTGACTCGGGGGAGCGTGACTCGGGTGACATGGGGCGTGCGGGTCCTTCCGTGGGGTGGATGGCCGGCGCCGTCGCGGCCCGCCACCGGCAGGTTATGCTCCCGGAGCACCTGGGCACAGGCGGTTTTCCACGGCCCTACGCGACCCCGACACGGCCCTCCGGGGCTCGGACGCGCCCGCCCCGTACGCACCCGCGAGAGCGGCCCGAGAGCCCGGCCCATCAGGGCCGGACGGGTCGGCGCAACGAATCGCCGCCCACGCGCCGGAACACGCAACGAATCGATGCGCCCGGCGCAACGGTGAAGGCTTGTCGCGGTCGAACGCGCGCACGTACCGTTTTACGACCCCCCGCCCCACCAGTCACAGAGGTACGCCCATGCCCCCGCTGCGCACCGCACTCCTCCAGAGCTCCGGACGGCTCGGCGACACCGCCGCCAACCTGAAGCAGCTCGACGAGGCCGCCGCGCGCGCCGCACAGGGCGGGGCCGGGCTCCTCGTGACCTCGGAGATGTTCCTCACCGGCTACGCGCTGGACCTCGCGGACATCCCCGGCCTCGCGGAGCCGGCCGACGGCCCGTCCGCCGTCGCCATCGGGGAGATCGCCCGCCGCCACGACATCGCCGTCCTGTACGGCTACCCGGAGCGGTCGGGCGCGGCGGTCCACAACTCGGCGCAGCTCATCGGCCCCAACGGGACCGCGCTCGCCAACTACCGCAAGACCCACCTCTTCGGCTGCTTCGAGCAGGACGCCTTCACCCCCGGCGACACCCCCGTCGTCCAGGCGGACCTGCACGGACTGCGCGTCGGCATCATGATCTGCTACGACGTGGAGTTCCCCGAGAACGTACGGGCGCACGCGCTCGCCGGGACCGACCTCCTCCTGGTCCCGACCGCGCAGATGCACCCGTTCCAGTTCGTGGCCGAACAGCTGGTCCCCGTGCGGGCCTTCGAGAACCAGATGTACATCGCGTACGTCAACCGGACCGGCCCCGAGGGCGAGTTCGAGTTCGTCGGCCTCAGCTGCCTCGCCAGTCCCGACGCCGTCACCCGCACCCGCGCCGGCCGCGGCGAGGAGATGGTCCTCGGCGACGTCGACCCCGAGCTGCTCGCCGCCTCCCGCGAGAACAACCCGTACCTGCGCGACCGCCGCCCGGGGCTCTACGCCTCGCTCGTCTGAGTCCGACGCCGCCCCCCTTCCCCCCCGCCCTGCCTGCTCTGCCGCAAGGAGACGTACCCCCATGACGTCCACGGTGCCCACCACCGCCGTCCCGCACAGCGACGGTCAGCCCCCGATCACCATGTTCGGGCCGGACTTCCCGTACGCCTACGACGACTTCCTCGCCCACCCGGCGGGCCTGGGTCAGATACCGGCGACCGAGCACGGCACCGAGGTCGCCATCATCGGCGGCGGCCTGTCCGGCATCATCTCCGCGTACGAGCTGATGAAGATGGGCCTCAAGCCCGTCGTCTACGAGGCCGACCAGATCGGCGGCCGGCTGCGCACCGTCGGCTTCGAGGGCGCCGGCACCGAGGGCCTGACCGCGGAGATGGGCGCGATGCGCTTCCCGCCGTCCTCCACCGCCCTCCAGCACTACATCGACCTCGTCGGCCTGGTCACGGAGCCCTTCCCGAACCCGCTCGCCGAGGCCACCCCCTCGACGGTCGTGGACCTCAAGGGCGAGACGCACTACGCCGAGACGATCGCCGACCTCCCGCAGATCTACCGCGACGTGTCGGCCGCGTGGAACGCCTGCCTCGACGAGGGCGCCGACTTCTCCGACATGAACACCGCGATGCGCGAGCGGGACGTCCCGCGCATCCGCGAGATCTGGGCCAAGCTCGTCGAGAAGCTGGACGACGAGACCTTCTACGGCTTCCTCTGCAAGTCCGAGGCCTTCAAGTCCTTCCGCAAGCGCGAGATCTTCGGCCAGGTCGGCTTCGGCACCGGCGGCTGGGACACCGACTTCCCGAACTCCATCCTGGAGATCCTGCGCGTCGTCTACACCGAGGCGGACGACCACCACCGCGGCATCGTCGGCGGCTCGCAGCAGCTGCCGCTGCGCCTGTGGGAGCGCGAGCCGGAGAAGATCCTGCACTGGGCCCAGGGCACGTCCCTGTCCTCCCTGCACGACGGCACCCCGCGCCCGGCGGTGACCCGCCTGCACCGCACCGCCGGCAACCGCATCACGGTCACCGACGCGTCCGGCGACATCCGCACGTACCGCGCCGCGATCTTCACCGCGCAGTCCTGGATGCTCCTGTCCAAGATCGCGTGCGACGACACGCTCTTCCCGATCGACCACTGGACGGCGATCGAGCGCACCCACTACATGGAGTCGTCCAAGCTCTTCATCCCGGTCGACCGGCCGTTCTGGCTCGACAAGGACGAGGAAACGGGCCGCGACGTCATGTCGATGACCCTCACGGACCGCATGACGCGCGGGACGTACCTCCTGGACAACGGCCCGGACCAGCCGGCCGTCATCTGTCTCTCGTACACCTGGTGCGACGACAGCCTGAAGTGGCTGCCGCTGTCCGCGAACGAGCGGATGGAGGTCATGCTGAAGTCCCTCGGCGAGATCTACCCCAAGGTCGACATCCGCCGGCACATCATCGGCAACCCGGTGACCGTGTCCTGGGAGAACGAGCCTTACTTCATGGGCGCGTTCAAGGCCAACCTGCCGGGTCACTACCGCTACCAGCGGCGCCTGTTCACCCACTTCATGCAGGACCGCCTCCCCGAGGACAAGCGCGGCATCTTCCTCGCCGGCGACGACATCTCCTGGACGGCCGGCTGGGCCGAGGGCGCGGTCCAGACCGCCCTGAACGCCGTCTGGGGCGTCATGCACCACCTCGGCGGCTCGACCGACGCCACCAACCCCGGCCCGGGTGACGTCTACGACGAGATCGCCCCGGTCGAACTCCCGGAGGACTGACCCACCCGGCCCCTCCGGCCCCGACCACGGGCCGCCCCCGCGCACGAACGCGGCGGCGGCCCGTTTTCATGCCCAGGGCCCGGTTCACGCCCTGACCGCCGCCCGCGCCCCCCGGACCGGGGTCAGCAGGCAGCGGCCGACGAGGCCGACGCCGGCGTCGAGGGATTCGCGGAACTCTTCGGCCAGGTCGGGGGAGCGGCGCAGGGTCCACAGCAGCCGGGCCGCGGCCCAGGCGGCCGTACGGGCGCGTTCCAGGCTCCAGGAGCCGAGCAGGTGTGTCAGCGGGTCGGCGATCTCCAGCAGGTCAGGGCCCGGCATGAGGTCCTCCCGGATGCGTTCCTCCAGGGAGACCAGGGTGTCGCCGACCCGGTCGAAGTCCGCTTCGAGGGCGGCGGGCGCGCAGTCCAGCGCGTGACAGGTGGACACCACCGCCAGGGCCAGGTCGTGGCCGATGTGCGCGTTGATCCCGGCCAGCGCGTACTGGAGGGGGCACACCCCCGGGTGACGGCGGTACTGGAGCAGGGGCCGCCAGCAGGCCGGGGAGCGGTCCGCTTCGACGGCCGTCAGGTACCGCTGGGCGAAGCGCACGCTGAGGGTCTCGGCCCGGCGGGGCGCCGGGAAGGCGCCGTGCTCGATCCGGTGGTGCAGGGTCTCCGTCACGGTCAGGTAGACCCGGTTGAAGACGGCCACGCCGTCCTGCGCGGGGAGCCGCTCGTCGAGGGCGCGCATCCGCGCGAGCACCGCTTCCATGGGAGGCAGCGTCGCAGTCCGCCTCCCGATCCCGGGGAACTTGGCCGTGTGCTTCCCCGGTACGGGTGAAGCGCCGTCAACCCCGCTTGTCGTCGGCGGTGTCGTAGGTCGACGTGCCCTCGTCGAGCAGGGGTTCCTGCCGCTTGAGGTGGTCCGGGGCGAAGTAGCGCAGCGCGTGGTAGCCGGTGATCACGACGATCGTGCCCAGCGCGATGCCGCCCAGCTCGAAGCTGTCGGTGAAGCGCAGCTTCACGCCGCCGACGCCGATGATGATGCCCGCCGCGGCGGGCACGAGGTTCAGCGGATTGCGCAGGTCCACCCGGCCGTTCAGCCAGATCTGGGCGCCGAGCAGGCCGATCATGCCGTAGAGGATCACGGTGATGCCGCCCAGCACCCCGCCGGGGATCGCGGCGACGACCGCGCCGAACTTCGGGCACAGCCCGAAGAGCAGGGCGAAGCCGGCGGCCGCCCAGTACGCCGCCGTGGAGTAGACCCGGGTGGCGGCCATGACGCCGATGTTCTCCGAGTAGGTGGTGTTCGGCGGGCCGCCGACGGCCGTGGACAGCATCGACGCGGCCCCGTCGGCGGCGATGGCGGTGCCGAGCTTGTCGTCCAGGGGGTCGCCGGTCATCTCGCCGACGGCCTTGATGTGGCCCGCGTTCTCGGCGATCAGCGCGATCACCACCGGGAGGGCGATCAGGATCGCCGACCACTCGAAGGCGGGCGCGTGGAAGGACGGCAACCCGATCCAGTCGGCCTTGGCGACGCCCGACAGGTCGAGCCGCCAGTGGTCCACGGCCTCGGCGCCGCCGGCCGGCGAGTGGATCTTCCCGAAGAGCAGATCGAAGACCCAGGAGATCCCGTAGCCGAAGACCAGGCCCAGGAAGATCGCGATCCGTGACCAGAAGCCGCGCAGGCACACCACGGCCAGGCCGGTGAACAGCATGGTCAACAGCGCCGTCCACTGGTCCTGGGGCCAGTACGTGGACGCCGTCACCGGCGCCAGGTTGAAGCCGATCAGCATCACCACGGCGCCCGTGACCACCGGCGGCATCGCCGCGTGGATGATCCGCGCCCCGAACCGCTGGACGGCCAGGCCCGACAGGAACAACGCCACGCCCACGACGAACACGGCGCCCGTGACGACCGCGCTGTCCCCGCCGCCGGCCCGGATCGCCGCCGCCACGCCCACGAAGGACAGCGAGCAGCCCAGGTAGGAGGGCACCCGGCCGCGCGTGGCCAGGAGGAAGACCACGGTCGCGATGCCCGACATCATGATCGCCAGGTTCGGATCCAGACCCATGAGCACCGGAGCGACGAAACTCGCCCCGAACATCGCCACGACGTGCTGGGCACCGAGCCCGGCGGTGCGCGGCCACGACAGCCGCTCCTCGGGCCGTACCACCGCGCCGGGAGCGGGGGTGCGCCCGTCTCCGTGCAGGGTCCAGCCAACGCCGAAGCCCATGTTCCACCACTTCCGTTCGAACGACCCGTCACGCATCCTGACCACCGCACGCTATCCGCCATACGAGGCCAGCGGTCATATTACGGCCGGATAGAGGCGGGTTCGTCCCGGTTGGCGGCGTCGGCCCGCCCCTTCGCGGTCTTCGGCCGCAGGACCGCCGCTCCCACGGTCAGCGCGCAGGCCAGCACCGTCACCAGGGCGAACGAGACCACCAGCGAGGTGGCGTCCGCCACCGCGCCGATCGCCGACGGGGCGATCAGCCCCGAGGTGTACGTGATCGTCGCGACCCCCGCGATGGCCTGCGCCGGAGCCGGCCCGCTGCGCGCCGCCGCCGCGAAGGCCAGCGGCACCACCACCGCGATGCCGAGCCCGATCAGCGCGAAGCCGGCCATCGCCGCCGCCGGGTGCGCGGCCGTCACCACCAACAGCCCGCCTCCGGTGGCCAGTACGCCGCCCGTCCGAACGGTACGCACCGGCCCGAACCGGTCCACCACCCGGTCCCCGACCAGCCGGGCCACGGCCATCGTCAGCGCGAAGGCGGTGGTGGAGGCGGCGGCCAGGCCCGCGTCCGTGTCCAGCACGTCGCGCAGGTACACCGCGGACCAGTCCAGGCTCGCCCCCTCGGCGAAGACCGCGCAGAAGCCGACCGCGCCGATCAGCAGCGCCGACTTCGGCGGCAGCGCGAAATGCGGCGGAGCCTCGCCCTCCGCGTCCCCGCGCGGGTCGAGCACCCCCTGTACGGCGACCAGCCCGGCCGCCGCCAGGGCGAGCGCGGCGATCAGGTGGTGCAGCCGGGCATCCGCCCCGGCGTGCGCCGCGACCGTGCCGGCGGCCGAGCCGAGCAGGGCGCCGACGCTCCACATGCCGTGCAGCGAGGACATGATGGAGCGGCCGAGCCGGTTCTCGGTCTCTACTCCGAGCGCGTTCATCGCCACGTCGGACATCCCGGACGTGGCCCCGTAGACGAAGAGCGCGCAGCACAGGGTCGCCAGGTTCGGGGCCAGGCTCGGCAGGATCAGCGACAGCGTCCACAGGACCAGCAGCCCGCGCAGGGCGGTGCGGGCGCCGAAGCGGTGGTTGATCCGCCCGGCGAGCGGCATCGCGAGCGCGGCGCCGAGGGCGGGGAAGGCCAGGGCGAGGCCCAGGGCGCCCGCGCCGAGCTGGGCGTGGTCCTGGATCCAGGGGATGCGGGTGGCGAAGGAGCCGGTCACCGCGCCGTGGGCGCAGAACACGGCGGCGATCGCGAAGCGGGCGTGGCGCAGGCGCGCCGGGCTGAAGTCGGGTTCCCCAGTCATGAGCGGCAAACTATCAGGGACCCTGCCTGATGGTTAGGGGGTCGGGCCGCCTAGGATGAACGGCGTGACCCCCGCCCAGGCACTGACGCCCGCCGCCGCCCCGCCCGCCGCTCCCGCGCAGGCGTCCCGTCCGGCCGGGCCGGCCCCGCTCCCGTCTCCGGCCCCGGCCCCGCTCCCGGCCCCGTCTCCCGCCTCGCCGAGCACGGCGCGGGCCATCAACGACCGGCTCGCCCTGGAACTCCTCCAGTCCCAGGGACCCCTGACGGCGACGCAGCTCAAGCAGCTCACCGGCCTGTCCCGCCCCTCCGTCGCCGACCTCGTCGAGCGGCTCACCGCGGCCGGGCTGATCGAGGTCGTCGGGGAGTCCGGGGACCGGCGGCGCGGCCCCAACGCCCGCCTCTACGGGATCGTCGCCCGTCGGGCCCACCTCGCCGCCCTGGACGTCCGTACGGACAGCGCGACCGCCGTCGTCACCGACCTGCTCGGCACCCCCCTGGCGCGGGCCGCCCTCCCCGTCGACGCCGTCGACGAGGCCGTGGACCGGCTGGCCGCGCTCACCCGCGAGGCGGGCGCCGAGGCCCTGCACACCGTGGTCATCGGCGCCCCCGGACTGGTCGCCCCGGCCACCGGCGAACTCCGCGACACCAGCGGCCTCCCGGCCTGGCACCGCGACCTCGTGGCCGCCCTCCAGAGGCGGCTGCCCGCCACGGTGCTGGTCGAGAACGAGACCAACCTGGCCGCCCTCGCCGAACAGCGCGCCGGCGTCGCGCGCGACCTGGACTCCTTCGTCCTGCTCTGGCTCGGCGCGGGCGTCGGCGCCGCCGTGGTGCTGGACGGCCGGCTGCGCCGGGGCGCCTCCGGCGGGGCGGGCGAGATCGGCTTCCTCCCGGTGCCCGGCACCCCCGGGCTGCCCTCCGCCACCGACTGCGGCGGCGGCTTCCACGCCCTGGCGGGCCGCGAGGCGGTGACCGCCCTGGCGGCGGAGCACGGGTTCCGGGGCCCGGCGGAGGAGGCCGTCGCCGGCGCCGCCGGGAAGCCTTCCTGGACGCGCTGGCCGAGCGCCTCGCCCTCGGGGCCGCCGCCGTCGCCGCGGTCCTGGACCCGGGCTGCGTGGTCCTCGGCGGGAACTCGGCCGCGCGGGCGGCCCGGCCCTCGCGGCCCGCGTCGCCCGCCGCCTGACCACCCTGACCCCGGTCCCGACCGAGGTCCGCGCCACGGCCCTGGGCGGCCCGGCGGTGCTGGAGGGCGCCCGCCTGGCCGCCCGCGAAGCCGCCCAGTCGGTCCTGTTCGGCGGCGGCTGAGGCCCGTAGGGGCGGACGTGTGAGGACCCGGTGGCCGCCGGGCCACCGGGTCCTCACGTTCACGCGTCCGTCAGGACGTCACGGCGTCAGCAGGCGCCCTGGTCCTTCCAGACGCCCCAGTCACCGGTGGTGCCGGGCTCCTCGTTCTGCGTCCACCACTGGGCCTTCCAGTTGCGGCCCTTGTGCGAGACCACGTTCCCGCTGTTGTAGACCGTCCCCGCCACGTACGCCGGGTTCGCGCACGTCCCCGGAGGCGTCGTCGGAGGCGTCGTCGGGGGAGTGGTCGGCGGGGTCGTGGGCGGCGTGGTCGGCGGGGTGGTCGGGGGCTGGGTGGCGCCCGGCTCCACCAGGGTCGTGCCGCGCGCCAGGTCCCCGGCGAGGGCGTACGTGGTGCCGGCGATGTTCACCGTCCAGTTGGAGGGCGTCGAGACCGGCAGGTAGTAGTTGAACGCCAGGTCGACCGAGGCGCCCGGGGCCAGCGACTGCCAGGCCGGCAGCTTCAGGGAGACCCGGTGGAAGTCGCCCTTCAGACCGCCCACGTTGCCGCCCGTGTGGTCGCTCTTGATCACCTTCGTGCCGAAGCCGGACTGGTCCGAGGCGTTGCTCGGGGCCGAGGTCGCGTAGTCGAACTGGAACTCGGTGCCGCCCGGCAGCGCGGACTTCGTGTTGTTGGTGATCTTGATCTTCGGGGTGATCGGGTAGTTGGAGTCGCCCAGCTTGAACTCGGTGAACTCCGTCTTGATGTCCACCGCCCGGGTGGGCAGCGCCGTGTTGGACTTCTTCGCGCCGTACGGAGCGGCCGCCTTGAACTTGTCGTACATCAGCGAGGTGAGCGTGTCGCCGACCTCGTACTGGCCCTTGGCGGCGTTCCAGGCGTAGTCGCCGGCCATCTCCCAGACCATGGTGCCGCCGATGCCGCGGTCGACCACGTAGTCGGCCTTGGCGGCCACGGACTGCTCGTCCTCGGTGGAGAGGAAGACCTTCTTCTGCGCGTTCCACAGCCACGGGGCGACCAGGTTCGCGTCGTACTTGCGGGCGTAGGTGCCGGTCAGCGTGGTGTTCGCGGGGAAGCCGTACTTGGTGACGTAGTCGCCGACGATCCCCTTCTCCAGGTTCTTGGCGTGCCACATCGGGTTGGAGCCGGCGGGCGACTCGACACCGTTGGTGTCCTTGTCGTGCCACAGGTTGTCGATGCCGACGGCGCCGTCACCGCACTTGGTCAGACCCGCGCCGGCCGGGCAGGTGGTCGCGGCGGCCTTGCCCCACAGGCCGTCGGTGCCGCCCTGGACGTTCTTGAAGCCGCGGGTGTAGTACGGCAGGCCGATGTTGATGCGGCCGGCCGGCATGGAGCCGCGGAAGTAGTGGTAGGCCCAGTCGGTGTTGAGGTAACCGATGTTGCCGTACTGGGCGCTGCCGTAGACGTTGGCGGCGGCCAGCTCGGCGTCCTTGCCGTCGTCGAAGAGCGAGGCGTTCGGGCCGACGTACTCGTTCCAGGCGCCGTGCAGGTCGTAGGACATGATGTTGACGTAGTCCAGGTACTTCTGCATCTGGAACGTCTCCATGCCGCGCAGCAGGTAGCCGGAGGAGGGCGCGGCGACGGTGAGCAGGTAGTGCTTCCCGTCGGCGGCGCCGGCCCGGTCGAGCTTCTCGCGCAGGGACTTCATGAGGGCGTCGTAGCCCTTGACCAGGCCCGCCCGGCGGGCGTTGGACAGCTGCCAGTCGAGCGGGTTGCCCGCGTCCTTCATCGTGGTCGGGTACTCGTAGTCGATGTCGACGCCGTTGAACCCGTACTTGCGGATGAACTCGACGGAGGAGTCCGCGAAGGTGTCGATGCCGGCCTGGTTGACGGAGCCGTCGGCGTTGGTGGCCATCGAGTAGAAGCCGCCGGAGGCGACGCGGTTGCCGTCGTCCCCGAAGTAGCCGCCGGTCTCGGCCCAACCGCCCACCGAGACGAGCGTCTTGACGTTCGGGTACTGCTTCTTGAATTTGTTCAGCAGGTTGAAGTGGCCCTTGTACGGGAGGGCCGGGTCCATCTCGGCGCCCGCGACGCCCGGCCAGGTCATCCCGGTGGCGGCGTTGTTGGCGTTGTCCGCGCCGACCGAGATCTTGTTGTCCGAACCGACGTGCGCGAAGGCGTAGTTCAGGTGGGTGACCTTGGACCAGGGGATGTTGTTGGCCAGGTAGGCGGGAGTGCCGTCCTTGCCGGTACGCCAGCCCGTGAAGTAGCCGATGACGCGGCGCTGGTGGTCCGCGCCCATCTTCTCGCGGCCCTCGGAGTCGTAGACGGAGCAGTACGGGACGTCCACTCCGGCGGTCTTGTACAGGCCGTCGGGGCGACAGCTCTCGTTGTCGGCGGCGTGCGAGACGCCTGCCGAGAGCCCGCCGACCAGCAGTCCGGCGATCGCGGCGCCGGATGCCAGGAGCATCGCTCTCGTACGTGTGGGGGACGGCATGGTGCCTCCTGGGGAGGGGAGGATGGCAGGAAAAAAGCAGGCGACGTGCGGCAACGCGCGTAAAGGTGACGCTGATTGGCCCCTGACGTGCGCACGTCGGCAGGGCCGGCTCCCGGGAAGATGAAGGGAACGTTAAGAGGACTAGACCAACCCGTCAATAGGTCTGGACCAACGGTGCGGTCGGCGCGATAGGAGCGCTCAAGGATCACTCTTCTGTGACCCAGGCCACAGCGATTCACCCGCATGGCCGACGAACGGCCGTGGCACACTGGCCTGAGTACCAGTAGCAGCGCACTCCGGGGTCGGTGTAATTCCGAACCGGCGGTATAGTCCGCGACCCGTCCGCAGCCAGCGGCCGGTTGACCAGGTGAAATTCCTGGACCGACGGTTAAAGTCCGGATGGGAGGCAGTGCGCGGCGGGCCAGTCACCGGTACGCCGCCGTCGGCGGTCCATCGGCGCATCCCTCCGGGGAGACGTCTCGAACGGACCGTGGTTCCGGCCTCGGCGTCCCCGCGTGTGCTCACCCGCTTCATCTGTCGTATCCGACAGGCCCCGGAGTCCGTGCCCGATGAGGCAGGAGGACCCGGTGGCGACACACGCCGCGCAGACAGCACACGACCCGAGCGCCCCCATGCGCCGGGCCGTCGAGCTCGCCGCCCGCGGCCTCGGCTCCACCAGCCCCAACCCCGTCGTCGGCTGCGTCCTCACCGACCCCGCCGGCACCGTCGTCGGCGAAGGCTGGCACCGGCGGGCCGGCGGACCCCACGCCGAGGTCCACGCCCTGCGCGAGGCCGGCGAAGCCGCCCGCGGCGCCACCGCCTACGTCACCCTCGAACCCTGCAACCACACCGGCCGCACCGGCCCCTGCGCCCAGGCCCTCATCGAGGCCGGCGTCCGCCGGGTCGTCTACGCCGTCCCCGACCCGAACCCGCAGGCCAGTGGCGGCGCCGCCACCCTGCGCGCCGCCGGCGTCGACACCGAGGCCGGCCTCCTGCGCGACGAGGCCGAAGAGGGCAACATCGCCTGGCTGACCTCCGTACGCCGGGGCCGCCCGTACGTCCTGTGGAAGTACGCCGCCAGCCTCGACGGTCGCATCGCCGCCGCCGACGGCACCAGTCGGTGGATCAGCTCCGCCGCCTCCCGCGCCGACGTCCACCGGCTGCGCGCCGAGGCCGACGCCGTCGTCGTCGGCTCCGGCACCCTGCGCGCCGACGACCCGCACCTCGCCGTACGCGGCGTGGCCGGCGCCGAGCAGCCGCTGCGCGTCGTCCTCGACACCCGCGCCACGATCAAGCCCGGCGCCCGCGTCCTCGACGACGCCGCGCCCACCCTGATCGCCGTCGCCGAGGACGCCGACACCCGCCACCTGCCCGGAGTCGACCTCGTCCGCCTCCCGCGCGACGGGCGCGGGCTCTCCGTCGAGGCCCTCCTCGCCGAACTCCACCGGCGCGGCGTCCGCTCCGTCCTCCTCGAAGGCGGCCCCACCCTGGCCGGCGCCTTCGTCGCCGCGGGCGCCGTCGACCGGGTCGTCGGCTACCTCGCCCCCGTCCTCCTCGGCGCCGGCCCCACCGCCCTCGCCGACGCCGGCATCACCACGATCACCGACGCGCTGCGCCTGACGATCACGGACAGCACGCCCATCGGCACCGACATCCGCGTCACCGCGGTACCCGACATCACCGCGGGACCCGCCGCGGCCACCCCCACCGCCCTCAAGGAGCACTGAGTGTTCACCGGAATCGTCGAAGAGCTGGGCGAGGTCACCGCCGTCGAGCAGCTCGCCGAAGCCTCCCGCTTCCGCCTGCGCGGCCCCGTCGTGACCGAAGGCGCCAAGCACGGCGACTCGATCGCCGTCAACGGCGTCTGCCTGACCGTCGTGGAGACCGCCGACGGCGAGTTCACCGCCGACGTCATGCAGGAGACCCTGGACCGCTCCAGCCTCGGCGCCCTCACCGAGGGTTCCCGCGTCAACCTCGAACGCCCCATGGCCCTCGGCGGGCGCCTCGGCGGCCACCTGGTCCAGGGACACGTGGACGGCACCGGCGAGATCCTCTCGCGGACCCCCTCCGAGCACTGGGAGATCGTCCGGATCGCCCTCCCGGAGAACCTCGCAAGGTACGTCGTAGAAAAGGGCTCTATCACTGTGGACGGGGTCAGCCTCACCGTGGTCGAGGCCGCCGCCGACTGGTTCTCCGTGAGCCTGATCCCCACCACCCTCGCCCTGACCACGCTCGGCTTCAAGACGAGCGGTGACCCGGTCAACCTGGAGGTGGACGTCCTCGCCAAGTACGTCGAACGCCTGCTGGCCGCCGGCGTCAACCCCCTCCACGCCGAAGGAGCCGCGCAGTGAGCGCCCTGACCTGGCTGAACGCCGAGGCCTTCACGGTCCTCGGGCAGAAGGTCATCTGGTCCGACATGATCGGCAACCTGATGGGCCTGGCCGCCCTCGCCCTCGGCTGGCGCCGCTCCATATGGACCTGGCCCGCCCAGCTCCTCTCCGGCCTCATCCTCGTCGCCGCCTACGCCTCCGCCCACCTCGCGGGCGGCGTCGGCAAGCAGCTCCTCGTCATCTCCGTCGCCATCTGGGGCTGGCGGGCCTGGCAGCTCGGCCGACAGAAGGCCCAGGACGGCAGCATCGCCGTCCGCACGGCCGGCTGGAAGGAGCGCGGCGTCCTCCTCGCCGCGGCGGTCGGTGGCACCCTCGCCGTCGGCGGGCTGTTCACCCTCTTCCCGCAGCTCTCCTGGAGCCCCTGGGCCGACGCCTACATCTTCGTCGGCACGATCGTGGCGATGGTGGCCCAGGCCCGCGGCCTCGTCGAGTTCTGGTTCGCCTGGCTCCTCGTCGACCTCGTCGGCGTCCCCCTCGCCTTCCAGAGCGGCCTGGCCTTCTCCGGCCTCGTCTACGTCGTCTACTTCGCCCTCGTCCTGTGGGGCGCCTACGACTGGTACCAGCGCTCGCGCACCACCCCCGCCCCGGCCCTCGAAGGAGCAACGGCGTGAACACCCTCAAGCCCGTGCCCGACGTCCTCGACCTCGGCCTCCGGGAGACCTTCCTCCTCGACCCCGTCGAGCAGGCCATCCGCGACATCGCCGCCGGCCGCCCCGTCGTCGTCGTCGACGACGAGGACCGCGAGAACGAGGGCGACCTCGTCATCGCCGCGGAGAAGGCCACGCCCGAGATCATCGCGTTCATGATGAGCGAGTGCCGCGGCCTGATCTGCGCCCCCATGGAGGGCCCCGAGCTGGACCGGCTCGAACTGCCCCAGATGGTGCGCGAGAACACCGAGTCGATGCAGACCGCCTTCACCGTCTCCGTCGACGCGAGCGCCGCCCACGGCGTCACCACCGGCATCTCCGCCGCCGACCGCGCCACCACCCTGCGGCTGCTGGCGAACGGCACCTCCGAGCCCGCCGACTTCGTACGCCCCGGCCACATCTTCCCGCTGCGCGCCAAGTCCGGCGGCGTCCTGGTCCGGGCCGGCCACACCGAGGCCGCCGTCGACCTCGCCCGCCTCGCCGGCCTGCGCCCGGCCGGCACCATCGTGGAGATCGCGGGCGAGGACGGCGTCATGCTGCGCCTGCCCGAACTGATCCCCTTCGCCCGCAAGCACGGCCTGACGATCATCTCCATCGAGGACCTGATCGCCTACCGCCGCTCCGCCGAGCCGACCGTCCGCCGTGAGGCCGAGGTCAGCCTGCCGACCGCCCACGGCGAGTTCACGGCGTACGGCTTCCGCTCCACCGCGGACGGCGTCGAGCACGTCGCCCTCGTCCACGGCGAGATCGGCGACGGCGAGAACGTCCTGGTCCGGATGCACTCCGAATGCCTGACCGGCGACATCTTCCAGTCCCAGCGCTGTGACTGCGGCCCCCAGCTCCAGGCCTCCATGGAACGCATCCAGGACGAGGGCCGCGGCGTCGTCGTCTACCTGCGCGGCCACGAGGGCCGGGGCATCGGCCTGCTGTCCAAGCTGCGCGCCTACGAACTCCAGGAACGCGGTCGCGACACCCTCGACGCCAACCTGGAACTGGGCCTGCCCGCCGACGCCCGCGACTACGGCGCCGGCGCGCGGATGCTCGCCGACCTCGGGGTCCACAGCGTCCGGCTGCTGACCAACAACCCGGACAAGACCGCGGCCCTCGTCCGCCACGGCATCGCCGTCACCGGCCGGGAACCCATGCCCGTCGAGGCCGGCGAGCACAACCTGCGCTACCTGCGCACCAAGCGCGACCGCATGGGCCACGAGCTGCCCTGGCTGGAGGGGGCCGTGCCCACGTCCGCCTGCGGCAACCAGTAACACCCGGCACAGCCGGCACCATCCGATACCGAACCACCCCAAGAACCACGTAACGCACCGAGGAGCACAGCTGTGAGCGGCAAGGGCGCACCCGAACTGAGCGTGAAGAACTGCGGCGACCTCCGGGTGGCCGTGATCGCGGCCCAGTGGCACGAGAAGGTCATGGACGGCCTCGTCGACGGCGCCCTGCGGGCCCTGCACGAGCTGGGCATCGACGAGCCCACGCTCCTGCGCGTCCCCGGCAGCTTCGAGCTGCCGGTGGTGGCGAAGGTACTCGCCGGTCGCGGTTACGATGCCATCGTCGCCCTCGGAGTGGTCATCCGCGGCGGCACCCCGCACTTCGACTACGTCTGCCAGGGCGTCACCCAAGGCCTGGTGCAGGTGTCGATCGACACCGGAGTCCCGGTCGGCTTCGGCGTACTGACCTGCGACAACGACGAGCAGGCGCTGGACCGCGCCGGGCTCGAAGGGTCGAACGAGGACAAGGGGCACGAAGCGGTCACCGCCGCCGTCTCCACCGCCATGACCCTGCGGACCGTCAGCGAACCCTGGCGCTGAGTGGCGGCGGGGGACCCCCTATTCTGAGGACCATCATGGCGAACACACCCTCCAAGAGCTTCGAAGAACTCTTCACCGAGCTCCAGCTCAAGGCCGCCAACGGCGACCCCAGCACCTCCCGTACCGCCGAACTCGTCCACAAGGGCGTCCATGCCATCGGCAAGAAGGTCGTCGAGGAGGCCGCCGAGGTCTGGATGGCCGCCGAGTACGAGGGCAAGGAAGCCGCCGCCGAGGAGATCTCCCAGCTGCTCTACCACATCCAGGTGATGATGGTGGCGCGCGGGATCTCCCTCGACGACGTCTACGCGCACCTCTGATCCCGGCACGCATACCCACTCCCCCTTCCGCACCCACGCACCCACGCCCCGAAGGAAGCTCCCATGCTGCGCATCGCCGTCCCCAACAAGGGTTCACTCTCCGGACCGGCGTCGGCGATGCTCCATGAGGCCGGGTACCGCCAGCGCAAGGAGTCCAAGGAACTCGTCACGGTCGACCCCGACAACGAGGTCGAGTTCTTCTACCTCCGCCCGAAGGACATCGCGATCTACGTCGCCTCGGGCAAGCTCGACATCGGCATCACCGGCCGTGACCTGCTGCTGGACTCCGGAGCCAACGCCGAGGAGATCCTGCCGCTGAACTTCGGCCGGTCCACCTTCCGCTACGCCACCAAGCCCGGCACCGCGAAGGGCCCCGAGGACTTCGGCGGGATGACGATCGCGACCTCCTACGAGGGGATCGTCGCCAAGCACCTCGCCGACCTCGGCGTCGACGCCTCCGTCGTCCACCTCGACGGCGCCGTCGAGACCGCCATCGAGCTGGGCGTGGCCCAGGTCATCGCCGACGTGGTCGAGACCGGCACCAGCCTGCGCAACGCCGGGCTGGAGGTCATCGGCGAGCCCATCCTCAAGTCCGAGGCCACCGTCATCCGCCGGGTCGGCGCCGACACCGACGACCCCAAGGTCGGCCAGTTCCTGCGCCGCCTCCAGGGCGTCCTGGTCGCCCGCAGCTACGTGATGATGGACTACGACTGCCGCGCCGAGCACCTGGAGCGCGCCGTCGCCCTCACCCCGGGCCTGGAGTCGCCGACCATCTCCCCGCTGCACAACGAGGGCTGGGTCGCCGTCCGCGCCATGGTCCCCGCCAAGGACGCCCAGCGGATCATGGACGACCTGTACGAGCTCGGCGCCCGCGCCATCCTCACCACCTCGATCCACGCCTGCCGCCTCTGACCGGTACGCCGTCCCCCGACCCGTACCCCCGTAGGCCGCCACCCGTAGGCCCCCTCCAGAAGGCATCACCAGCACCATGAGCCAGCCCGCCGCCCAGCCCGCGCCCCCCGCCCTGCCGGTCACCTTCCGGCCGACCCGCACCCGGGCCGTGCTGCTGAGCGTCGGGCTCGCCATGTTCGCCACCATCACGGCCGTCGCCCTGATGCTGGAGCGGCTCAGCACCGGCGAGCGGATCAGCTTCGTCTTCACCGCCGTCCTGCTGACCTCCGTCCTCGTCCTGCTCAGCCGCCCCAAGGTGGTCGCGGACGAGGCGGGGGTCACCGTGGTCAACCTCACCACCACCCGCCGCCTGGAGTGGGCGCAGATCCTGCGCGTCAACCTCCGCCCCGGCGACCCGTGGGTCTTCCTCGACCTCAGCGACGGCACCAGCCTGCCCGCACTCGGCATCCAGCCCGGCATCGCCAAGGCTCAGGCGATCGGTGACGCCCGCGCCCTGCGCGCCCTCGCCGAGACCCGCGGAACCGGCCGACACGACAGCTGAGCGCGAGTGACCTCGTGGCTGCGTCCCATTGCGGCCGCGATCTCAATGACTACCCTGGTGGCGGGGCGCGACGACGCGCCCTTCCACACGCCCCGGAATCCCGTGGCCCGTGGGCACCTGCGACCAGAGGAGTGACTCCCTCCAGCAATGGACGGATCGTCCGGTAGTACCCGCGCCGCCCTCCGCCCGGAGGCGGCGGCATGACCATCCCGCTACTCCTGCTCCTGGCGGCCTTCGCCCTGATCCTGGCCAACGGCTTCTTCGTGGCAGCCGAATTCGGCCTCGTCACGGTGGAGAGACCCGAGGCCGAACGAGCGGCCGCCGAAGGCGACCGCCGCGCCCGTACGGTCGTCAAGGCCCTGCGCGAGCTGTCGTTCCAGCTGTCCGGAACGCAGCTCGGCATCACCATCACCTCCCTCGTCGTCGGCATGCTGGCCGAGCCGGCCCTCGCCGTACTGCTGTCCGGGCCGCTGGCCGCGACCGGTCTGCCCCGGGGCGCCGTCCCCGGTGTCGCCGTGGTCATAGGCATGCTGCTCGCCTCCGCCGTCCAGATGGTCGTCGGCGAGCTCGTCCCGAAGAACTGGGCGGTCTCCCGGCCGCTCCAGGTGGCCCGCTTCGTCGCCGGCCCGCAGGCCGCCTTCTCGCGGGCCTTCCGGCCCGTCATCGCCGGCCTCAACGCCGTCGCGAACCGTCTCGTACGGGCGCTGGGCGTCGAGCCCACCGAGGAGATGGCCTCCGCCCGCACCCCCGGCGAGCTGGTCTCCCTGGTCCGCCATTCGGCCCGGGCCGGCGCCCTCGAACAGGACACCGCCGACCTCTTCGTACGGACCCTCTCGCTCGGCGAACTCACCGCCCAGCACGTCATGACCCCCCGGGTGAAGGTCAGCGCCCTCCAGCACACCGCCACCGCGGCCGACGTGCTGAACCTGACCCGCGCCACCGGGCTGTCCCGCTTCCCCGTCTACCGCGAGCGCATCGACGAGATCACCGGCGTCGTCCACCTCAAGGACGCCCTCGCCGTGCCCGAGCCCGAGCGCGCCCGCACCACCGTCGCCCGGATCTGTGTCGCCCCCCTGCTGGTGCCCGGCAGCCTGCCGGTCCAGCCGCTGCTGGAACGGTTGCGCAGCGAACAGCCCATGGCGGTGGTGGTCGACGAGTACGGCGGCACCGCAGGCGTGGTCACCCTGGAGGACATCGTGGAGGAACTCGTCGGAGAGGTCCGCGACGAGCACGACCTCGCCGAGGACGACAGCCCCGAACTCGCCGCCGTACCCGCCGAGGACGGCCGCCCCTCCTGGGAGGCCGACGGCAGCTGCCGCGTGCACACCCTGCGCCGCATAGGCCTGGAGGTGCCCGAGGGTCCCTACGAGACCGTCGCGGGCCTCGTCGCCGACCTGCTGGGCCGCATCCCCGCGCCCGGGGACCGGGCCGAGCTGCCCGGCTGGAGGCTGTCCGTACGCCAGGTCGGCCGCAACCGGGCCGAACGCGTCCGACTGGTCCGGCTCGCGACCGTCCCGGTCACGGGCGGCCCCGCGGGCGGCCCCGTGTCCGGCTCGCGGGAGCGGCGCGCCACCGTCCGGCTCGACGCCGGTGGCGCCGTGCGCACCGGACCCGGCCGACAGGCCGCCGGCCCGGCGGCGCAGTCCGCGCAGTCCGTGGAGTCCGCGCAGGCCGCGCAGCCGGCCCAGCTGGAAGGCGCCGGCCGATGAACGCCCTCCAACTGCTCTTCGCCCTGCTCCTGGTCCTGGCCAACGGTTTCTTCGTCGGCGCCGAGTTCGCGCTCGTCTCCGTACGACGCAGCCAGATCGAGCCGCTGGCCAAGGAGTCCAAGCGGGCCCGACAGGTGCTGTACGGCCTGGAGAACCTGCCCCGCATGATGGCCGCCGCCCAGTTCGGCATCACCGTCTGCTCGCTCACCCTGGGCGCGGTCGCCGAGCCCACCGTGGCCCGGCTGCTGGAGCCCGTCTTCCACGCCGTCCACGTCCCGCAGGGCCTGATCCACCCCCTCGGCTACGCGTTCGCGCTCGCCGCCGTGATCTTCCTGCACCTGGTCATCGGCGAGATGGTCCCCAAGAACCTCGCCATGGCCGCCCCCGAGCGGACCGCCCTGTGGTTCAGCCCCGGCCTGGTCGCCTTCGCCCGCCTGTGCGGGCCGGTCACGACCGCGCTCGGAGCCTGCGCCGCACTGGTGCTGCGCCTGTTCAAGGTGGAGCCCAAGGACGAGGTCGAGGCCGTCTACACCAGCGCCCAGCTCGGTCGGCTCGTGGACGACTCCCGGCAGGCCGGGCTCCTCGAACCGGTGGAGCAGGAACGCCTGGAGGACGCCCTCGAACTGGGCAGCCGCCCCGTCACCGACGTCCTGCTGTCCCCGGGCCGGCTGGTCACCGTCGGCCCGGCCGTCAGCCCGCGCCAGATCGAACAGCTGACGGTGCGCACCGGCTACTCCCGTTTTCCGGTCCGTTCCGACGGCGGCGCCTTCATGGGCTACCTCCACGTCAAGGACGTCCTCGACCTGGAGGACCGCGAACGGGCCGTGCCGCAGCGCGTCTGGCGCCGGATGACCACCCTGTGCTCGACGCTCCCGCTGGACGACGCCCTCAGCGTCATGCGCCGCGACGCCACGCACCTGGCCCAGGTCGCCGACCCGGCCGGGCGGGTGCTGGGGCTCGTCGCCTTGGAGGACGTCCTGGAGATGCTGGTCGGCGAGGTACGCGACCCCGCCCACCGGGTGCCGGCCGGACGCCCCGCGATACGCCCGGCAGGCGCCCTGGCCCGCTGACGCGTGACCACCGGAGCCGCCGCCCCCGTTCACAGGGGCGGCGGCTCCGGCCGTTCCTGCGGGCCCCGCCCGGACAGCACCTCCCCGTACGCCTGCATCAGGTCCGCCAGCCGCAGCGTCGCCAGGTCCTCCCGCGAGGGCTCACCGGCGAAGCCGGCCAGCCGCAGGTCCCGATAGGCGCAGCTCTTCTCGTAGAGCGTCCGCAGGAACCGGCCGTTGCCCAGCTCGTCGATCCAGCCCTGCTCGACGACGTGCCCGCTGATGCTGCGCAGCTCCTCCAGGGCCTCGTCGTCCCAGTGGTCCCCGTTCGCGTCCGCCAGCACCCCGCCGATCGCGGTCAGTTCCGCCGGTCGGTAGCTGGGGAAGTCCACCCGGGTCGTGAAGCGCGACGACAACCCCGGATTGGCCGCCAGCAGCCGGTCCATGCCCGCCGGGTAGCCCGCCAGGATCACCACCAGGTGGTCCCGGTTGTCCTCGGCGCGCTTCAGCAGCACCTGGAGGGCCTCGTCCCCGTACGCGTCGCCCTTGCTGTAGCCGGAGTTGGACAGGCTGTACGCCTCGTCCACGAACAGCACCCCGCCGATCGCCGAGTCGATCAGCTCGTTCGCCTTCACGGCGGTCTGCCCGAGGAACTCACCGACCAGATCGGCCCGTTGCGCCTCCACCAGATGGTCGCCGCCCAGCAGCCCCAGCGCGTAGAACACCCGCCCGAGGATCCGAGCCACGGTGGTCTTGCCGGTGCCCGAGGGCCCCGAGAAAACGAAGTGGCGCTTCGGCGGCTGTACCGGAAGCCCCTGCGCAGCCCGCAGCCGCGCCATGTGCAGCTGCGCCGACAGCGCCTTGACCTGCCGCTTCACCGGCTCCAGCCCCACCATCCGCTCCAGCTCGGCCAGCGCCTCGGCCAGCGCCCGAGGATCGGAGGGGCCCGGCGGTAACCCGGACGGCGCGCCCTGCGGGGGCACCGACACCTTGTGCCGTACGCCCTCCAGCCGGCCCGTACCCGTCGCCGACGCCGGCCCGAACCGGGGGTCCGGCGGCTCCCCGGGCGTCGGCGGATCGGCGTCCGTCTGCCCGTCGGGCGACAGGTCCGGGAAGGGGACGCCGCCCCCGCCCAGGGCCGCCACCGCCGTGAAGTCCCCGCCCGACGGGGACAGCCCGTGCCCCGCCAGGCCCTCGACCACGTGCCCGCCGTACCCGGCGTGCCCCGCCAGATCGGCCATGCCGTCGCCGTCGTCACTGTCCTCGATGGCCGTCAGCCGCGCCGCCGTGTCCATGAACGCCGGGTCCACCCGGTGCACCGCCCGGTACAGCGGCAGCGCCGCCGCGCTGCGCCCGGTGCCCTCGCGCGCCCGCGCCAGCCAGTACCGCAGCTCCTTGCGCTGCGGCTGCTCGCTGCGACAGCGCATCAGCGCCGCCGCCAGCATCGGCTCCGCCTGCCCGAACATCTCCAGGCGGACCCGCGCCATCCCGCCGAACAGCCCCGCCTCGATGCCGAGCACCGGATCGTCGACCAGCGGTTCGGTGTGCCGTACGAGCTGCTCCCAGTCCTTGACCAGGTACGCCCGGCAGGCGTGCAGGAAACGCACCTGCGGGTCCGTGTCCACCGGAGGCAGCGCGGCGAGGGCCTGGTCCAACTCCGGGACGTGCCGGCCGTCGAGCCAGTGCGAGGCGTGGGCCAACAGCAGGTCCCGGCGGCTCTCCAACACCGGCTGCACCCACCAGCCCAGCCAGTACCAGGAGTTCAGCGTCCGCCGGTGGCGGACCCGCTGTTCCCCGAAGCGGTCCCGATGCGCGTACATGCGCAATAACGCGTTGGTGGTGTCCACGCGCAGCGCGTGCAGGCCCAGCCAGGCGTCGGCCATGGCCGGGTCCAGCCTGACGGCCGCCCGGAACTCCTCCTCCGCCTGGGGGTAAGCGCCCATCGTGCAGGCGTCGACCCCACGCAGCCAGGCGAGTTCGGCCGGGGCGTGCGCGCTGCCCGGCATGCCGAAGTCCATCCCATCCCCCACAAGCCTGCCCGTGGTGCCCGGCAACCTCCGCGCGGCGCACGCGAATTGTCCCTACCGCCGATGAAATCAGGGCTGCATCGTACCCGCGGGGACGCACCTTACCCAGGGTGCGGCGGGCGTGGTTCCGGCGCGCACCCCGACGCGGAGCGTAACGCAGGGTGAGGGACATGGGGTGGAGCGACCCGCTACGGATCTGCCGCGCCGGACCCCGGAGACGGAGCGAAGCCCCCGATCACGGGGGAACAATCGGGGGCTTCGCGTCCGCGGCGGCCCGTAAAGGCCCCGCATCCAGAACGTACGGCGGTTCCCGGGGCCCGGTCAAGCGGCTCGGCGCCGCCCGCCGCGGCCCGAAGCGACGCCCCGCTCAGGCCTGGGGGAGTCCGTCACCCTGGGTGAGGGAAGGGGGCGTTCGTGGGGTCTCAGCGGCCCCGGAAGTCCACTCGTATCCCGTACCGCTCTGGTGCACCAAGGTGTCCGCGAAGGGGCGCGAAGGATCACCCGCGAAGTGCGCGAGCTCTGCGCGCTCCCATCCGTCCCAGAAATCGGAAAGTTCATGCCCGTCCCGGTTTCGCCCGCGCCCCCACGAGGTCGTACGGGCCGTTTCCATCCAGAGCAGCCGCGCCAGGTACGGACGCAGCTCCCGCCGCCCGGCCCCGACCCCCTCGACGATCAGCACCGCGGCCGGCTCCAGCACCCGCTCCGGACCGAACCGGCGCTCCACCCAGTCGTACGGGGCCCAGCGCGCCGGACGCCCGGCCGCCAGCGGCTCCACCACCTGGGCGCGCAGCCGGCCCCACCAGTCGAACGGCTCCTCGTGCGTGGCCACGTCGTCCAGGTGCAGGACCGGAGCCCCGCCGAGTGCCGACGCGAGCCGGTCGGCGAAGGTGCTCTTCCCCGACCCGGCGTGCCCGTCGACACCGATCAGCCGGACGGGACCGAGCGAGGGGGGCAGGGCGGCGAGCTCGCGCGCGAGGGGCGCGAGGGGTGCGGGAGGTGCGAGGGGTGCGGGGGTCTGAGGTGACGGCTGTGACTGCTGTGGCTCCACCCGGTCAGCGTACGTCCGCCCGGACCGTCACCCCCGACACGACCGCTCCGCTTTGCCGCCTACCGGCGGGGAACTGGAAGGGTGGACGGACCGATCGACCGCACCGACCCCTGGGGGCCACGCCGATGACCGCACCCACACCCCGCCGCGCCCTCCTGACCGTGGCCCTCGCGGCCGCCGCCGCCACCGCCGTACCCACCGGCGGCCGGGTCGCCGCCGCGGCGGGCCGCCGTACGCCGGACACCGCCCCCGAAGCGCCCGAAGCCGGAGACGCCTCGGAAGCGCCCGAAGCCTCCGTCGCCACCGGGCCGACCGTCGACAACCGGTTCTGGTACGCGCACGCCCACTGGCTCGCCGGCGTCCACCAGGGGACCACCACCGTCGGCGGCGCCCGCCCCGGACTGGAGATCGCCACCCCGGCCGGCCGCAAGGCCTACACCGATCCCCACACCGACCGCACGGCCACCTGGGAGTACGCCACCTGGACCTCCCCGGTGCACCCCTCCACCGTCCCGGCCACCGAGATCATCGCCTCCTGGAACGCCCACACCCCCGCCGGCACCTGGATCCAGACCGAAGTGCGCGCCACCTACACCGACGGCGCCCGCACCCCCTGGTACGTCATGGCCCGCTGGGCCTCCGGCGACACCGACATCCGCCGCACCTCCGTCGACGGGCAGAGCGACGGCCGCAGCACCGTCTGGACCGACACCCTCGCCGTCGACGCTCCCGCCGCCGCCTCCGGCCTGCGCTTCACGGGCTGGCAGCTGCGCCTGACCCTGCACCGCAAGCCCGGCGCCGGGGCCGGGCCGACGGTCCGGCTCGCCGGAGCGATGGCCTCCGACGTCCCGGACCGGCGTACCGTCGCCGCCTCCGCCCCTTCCGGCCGCGCCCACGAGCTGAAGGTCCCGCGCTACTCCCAGGAGGTCCACGCCGGCCGCTACCCCCAGTACGACAACGGCGGCGAGGCCTGGTGCAGCCCCACCTCCTCGCAGATGGTCGTCGAGTACTGGGGCGCCAAGCCCGACCCCGCCGCCCTCACCTGGGTCGACCGCCGCTACAGCGACCCCCAGGTCTGCCACGCCGCCCGCTCCACCTACGACGCCGCCTACAAGGGCTGCGGCAACTGGCCCTTCAACGCCGCCTACGCCGCCACCTACCCCGGCCTCGCCGGGGTCGTCACCCGCCTGACCTCCCTCGCCGACCTGGAGACCCTGATCCGCGTCGGCATCCCGGTCATCACCTCGCAGTCCTTCCTCAAGGAGGAGCTCACCGGCGCCGGCTACGGCACAGCGGGCCACCTGATGACCGTCATCGGCTTCACCGCCGCCGGGGACGTCATCGCCAACGACCCCAACTCCCCCGACAACACGCGCGTCCGCCGTGTCTACGCACGCCGGCAGTGGGAGAACGTCTGGCTGCGCACCAAACGCCTGAACGCCGCCGGCAAGCCCGCCTCCGGCAGCGGCGGCATCTGCTACCTCTACGTCCCGGTCCGACCCGACGCGGCCCGTACGGCGGCCCTGCGGGCGGTCGGGGTGCTGTGACGGACGGCGGGGTGCTGTGACGGAGGGGGCCGCACGGGAGGGTTCCCCGTACGGCCCCCGGTTTCTTCGGGCGCGCCCCCGGATTCAGCGCTGCGGGCAGGTCTTCCAGGAGAAGTGGTACAGCGTGCTGATGCTGCCGTCGGTGGAGTCCACCGTCAGGAAGCTGGTGGTGTTGACGGTGTCCGACGTGCCGGCGTTCACGCGCAGCTCGGTGTTGATGTTGAGGTTGCGCTGCGCGCCGCACGGGTGGAACACGAGGGCCTCGACGGGCACGGTGTCGGAGACCTGCCAGTTGTCCTGGAGCGGGCCCCTCAGGCCGTGGGTGCGGGCGACCGTCTGGTTCATGCCCTGGAAGTAGTACGAGGCCTTGTGCTCCGCGTTCGCGCCCGCCTCCAGGCTGGCGAAGCCCCGGTAGTCGGCCTGGGCGACGGCGTAGGTGTAGCCCTGGGGGACGTTGACCCGCAGGCCGAGCTGACAGTTCTTGCGGAAGTCGGTCCCGGCGGCGCCCTTGCCGACCTGCGCCAGGTACTCGCTGTAGGTCACGGTGAAGGCGGTGTTGTCCGGGGAGACGGCGACCGAGGCGGTGCCGGGGCGGCATCCGGAGCCGTTGGCCTGGACCACGTCAATGGTGATCTTCTCCGGGGGCGCGGGTGCCGGGGCGGCCGGTGCGGCGCCGGCGGACGGGATGAGGGTGGCCGCGGCGAGTACCGCGCCGGCTCCGGCGACGAAGACCGTTCTGAACATGGGTGTCCTTCCGATCGTGCTGTGCCTGATCGGCTCGACACCGTTCCACACCCCTCGCGGCCGGTTCCGCAGGCGCGGCTGTCGGGAGCGAGAAAATGCCGCTTCGCAGGAAGGCTTAATCGCCCGAATGTGGGCATAAGGGGCGTGTAAGGCTTCTCATAGGAGGCAGCCCGCCATGACCACCCATTCGAGCATCGAACACCACCCGGACCTCGTCGAGATGCGCACCCGGTTCGAGCGGGTGACCAGCACGCCCGCCGCGCAGGCGGTGGAGGCGTTGGCCCTGGTCACCGGCCTGTACCTGGCCGTCTCGCCGTGGATCGCAGGCTTCAGCACGCTGGGCCCACTGGCCATCAACAACCTCGTCGCCGGCCTGGCCTTCTGCCTGTGCATGGGCGGCCTGGGCTCGGCGTACGAGCGCACCCACGCGATGGCCTGGACGGCGGTCGCGATCGGCGCCTGGACCATCGTGGCCCCCTGGGTCATCGCCGGTGAGATGGACACGACGCGCAGTGTCGTCAGCAACATCATCACCGGCGCGATCGCCCTGTGCCTCGGCCTCGCCATGGCGGCCATGGCCGGACGTGAGCGTTCGGCCACGGCGGGACGCGAGCGGCGCACCTGACCGGGCGACCAGCCGCGCGCGGGGGCGCGCGGCGTCATCGGGCCCCGGCCGTCCAGTGAGTGGGCGGCCGGGGTCCTGCCGTGCCGCCCGCGTGAGCCTCGCCACCCGTGACGCTCGTCTCTACCGCGAATGCCGCGAACGCCGGCACATTGGACGGCATGACCGCACACACCGCCGCCCTCACCACCCGCGCCCGCGCCCGCCGCCTCGTCGGCACCGGGGGCCCCGAGGAGGGCTCGTCCTGGGTGGAGCACGTCCTCGGCTGGACCCTGGTGGTGGTCGTGGCGATGCTCGTCACGCAGCTCGGCTGGATCTGACGGCGTAGGCCGTACGGCGTTCGTGCCGTGCATCGAACTCGTCGCCTTCGGCCGCACGTTGTTCGGAATGTCCGGCTCCGGTCATTTTCGAGGGGCCCGCGATCGTCTCGAACGATCATCGTTCTCGACGACCGGTGACGGAAAGCGCCTGATCGGGCATACTCAACCCGCCGCAGCCGCCGTTCGAGCCCACCCGTGATCCGGGAGGGCAGCATCGGCTGTGAGAGCACCGAGACCCGGTGGCGCGTCCCACACCTCACGCGTCGCCGCCGTGCCCGACGAGGGAGGAGAGCGCCGCCATGATCGACCGCGCCCCGCAGCCGGTGGAACGTCAGCTGCCCACCGAGGAGTCCCGGGACCTCCTCGCGCTCGTACGCGAGATCGCCCAGCGGGAGATCCGTCCCCGGGCCGCCGAGGAGGAGGAGTCCGGCCGCTTCCCGCGCGAGGTCTTCACCCTGCTCTCCGAGTCCGGCCTGCTCGGCCTGCCCTACGGGGGCGAGTTCGGCGGCGGTGACCAGCCCTACGAGGTCTACCTCCAGGTGCTGGAGGAGCTCGCGGCCGCCCGCCTGACCGTCGGCCTCGGCGTCAGCGTCCACTCCCTGGCCTGCCACGGCCTCGCCGGATACGGCACCAAGGAACAGCGCGCCGCCCACCTGCCCGACATGCTCGGCGGCGGGCTGCTCGGCGCGTACTGCCTGTCCGAACCGGCCGCCGGCTCGGACGCCGCCTCGCTCACCACCAAGGCGGTGCGCGACGGCGACGACTGGCTGATCACGGGGACGAAGGCCTGGATCACCCACGGCGGCGTCGCCGACTTCTACACCGTCCTCGCCCGCACCGGCGCCCCCGGCGCCAAGGGCATCACGGCCTTCCTCGTCCCCGGCGACGCGCCGGGCCTGACGGCGGCCGTCCCCGAGAAGAAGATGGGCATGAAGGGCTCGCCCACCGCCCAGCTGCACTTCGACGGCGTACGCGTCCCCGACGCGCGGCGGATCGGCGAGGAGGGGCAGGGCTTCACCATCGCGCTGGCCGCGCTCGACGCGGGCCGCCTCGGCATCGCCGCCTGCGCCATCGGCGTCGCGCAGGCCGCGCTGGACGAGGCCGTCGCGTACGCGCTCGGCCGCAAGCAGTTCGGGCACCCGATCGCGGACTTCCAGGGGCTGCGGTTCATGCTGGCCGACATGGCCACGAAGATCGAGGCGGGCCGTGCGCTGTACCTGGCGGCGGCGCGACTGCGCGACGCGGGCAAGCCGTTCTCGCGGCAGGCCGCGATGGCGAAGCTGTTCTGCACGGACGCGGCGATGGCCGTCACCACGGACGCGGTGCAGATCCTCGGCGGCTACGGCTACACGGCGGACTTCCCGGTGGAGCGGCTGATGCGCGAGGCGAAGGTCCTCCAGATCGTGGAGGGCACGAACCAGATCCAGCGCATGGTGATCGCCCGCCACTTGGCGGGCCCGGAGACACGCTGAGGGGTACGCGCCCCGCGCGGGCGCGCCATCTCCCCCTCGCTCCCCCGTGCGGGGCGGGAGTTGCCCACCCGCCGCCCGGTGCCGGGGCGGGGGCCGGCCGCAGGCCCTGTCAGCGATGAGCGAGGGGTCGGGTGCAAGCCCACCGGGCATCCGGGCACCTCAAAGCCCCTTTCGGCGCCGGGCGGCCGGCCTGCCTCCCCGCCAGGACGGCCACATCGTCCTACGGCGCACCCAAGCGCACCGGATCGCCACGCGCTTCTCGTGTTTCGGCGGCCGCCGGCTGTCTTGGGCCACTACCCGCTCCAAACGGCGATCAGAGCGTTCAGGCGTTGAACAGGGGGCCGTTCGGCCAGATCGGGGTGGAGACCACGCGGGTCCACTCGGGGTCGCGGCGGCCCGGCAGGGTTCGGCCGTCGGCGGCCCAGTGGGCGAGCAGGGCGCCGTAGATGGGCGGGTCGGGCGTGCGTTGGCGAACCGATTCTTCGAAGCCGTAGGGCTCGGGGCGGCGTCGACGCCCCGTTCTCGGCGTGGACGTTTCGAGGGTGGTCATGCACGGCCAACGGCGGAGCCGACGGGCGGGTAACCCCTCCCTCCGCGCGCCCATCCGTTCGAGCCGTCCCACTGCCCGCGCCGGGTGGGTCATGGGTGGCGGGTGGCGCGGTCTGCAGGGGTGTCAGGGTGTGCCATGGCTCTGGCATCGGGGAGTGGATCTGACGTACCGTCATGTCCGCGTAGCCCGCCCCGAGCCCCGGAGGTTTGCCGTGTCCGTGGACCGTCCCGTTCCCCTCGACGAATACCCCGTACATCAGGCCCCGTTGTCGATGAAGCACCTCGTCACGGGCGACCGGAACGCCTATGACCGGTGCATCTTCCACGTGTTCGACCACGCCGGTCGTGCCGTCTTGATCCTCGGTCTCGGTGTCTATCCGAATGCCGGGGTCATCGACGCCTACGCCACCCTGCGGATCGGCGATCAACTTCTGGCCGTGCGGGCGTCCGACGCACTCACCGATGATCGGATGAACCTCTCGGTCGGTCCGCTGAGGATCGTCGTCGACGAACCGCTCAGGCGGATCAGTCTGCGATGCGATGGCGACCCCGATGACGCCGACGGGCTCTCGTACGACATCACCTGGACCGCCGAGTTCCCCGCCGTCTGGGAGCCTCATCACGTCCAACGGCGCGGCGATCGGTTGATGTTGGAGGGCCGGCGGTTCGTTCAGGCGGGGAACGTGACCGGGACGATCCGGGCCAAGGGGGAGACCTTCGAGCTGACCGCCGGGGAGTGGACCGGTACGCGCGACCGGAGTTGGGGCGTGCGGCCCATTCCGGGGGAGGACGGCGGGCGGGCCGCCGAGGAGCATCGGCCCGAGGGGTTCCACTGGCTCTGGATACCGGTCCGCTTCGAGGACCGCTTCGTCATGGTCATCGCCCAGGAGGACGCCGACGGGCACCGGACGCTGAACGAGGCGGTCCAGGTCTTCCCCGAGGGCGCCGGCCGTCATGACGTGCAGCTGGGCTGGCCGCATGTCGACATCCGGTACCGGTCGGGTACCCGTCACCCGGAGAGTGCGGTCATCCATCTCACCGATCCGGCGCGCAAGGCGATGGAGATCGGTGTCGAGATCCTGGCCTCCTCGCCGCTCGCCGTCGGCGCCGGCTATCCGCCCGCCGGTGACTGGCAGCACGGCAGCTGGCAGGGGCGCGGCTGGATCGACCGTCGCGTCTACGACCTGTCCGACCCCGCCGCCCACCCCATGGCCGCCTTCGGCGTCACCGACCACGCGGCCCGCTTCACCCTCGACGGCCGGATCGGCCACGGCATCTTCGAGCACGGCAGCTTCGGCCGCCACGACCCCAGCGGGTTCACCGACTACGCCTCCGTGGCGAGCTGACGACAGGAAAGGGGCTTCCCATGGCCACGGCACCACGTCCCCGCACCTCCACCCGCGACCCCGAGGAACTCGGGCGCCGGCTCGCCGCCTGGCTCGACGGTGAACTGCCCGGCGCGAAGGTCGTCGGCACCTCGGTGCCCGCCTCCAACGGCATGTCCAGCGAAACCCTGCTCTTCGACATCGAGCACCCGGGCGCCCCCGTCCGCGCCTGCGCCCTGCGCCTCGCCGCCGACCCGGCCGCGTACACCGTCTTCCCCCGCTACGACATGGCCCGCCAACACCGCGTGATGCGCCTGGTCGCCGAGCACACCGATCTGCCCGTGCCGCGCGTGCTCTGGCTGGAGGAGGACCCGACCCCGCTCGGGGCGCCCTTCTTCGTGATGGCCCGCGCCGAGGGCCGCGTACCGCCCGACGTCATGCCGTACACCTACGAGGGCAACTGGCTGCACGCCGCGAGCGACGCCGAACGCGCCACCCTCCAGGAAGCCAGCATCTCCCTGCTGGCGCGGCTGCACGATCATTTCCCCGTGCGCGAAGCGGGCTTCCTGCTCCCCGACGGGCACGGCAGCCCGCTGCGCCGCCACGTCGAAGCGCAGCGCGCCTACTACGCGTGGGTCGTCGAGGGGCTCGCCCGTTCACCCCTGCTGGAACGCGCCTTCGACCGGCTGGAGGAACTCTGGCCCGCCGACGAGGGCGAACCCGTCCTCAACTGGGGCGACGCCCGCATCGGCAACGTCATCTACCAACCGGACGGCTTCGAACCGGTCGCCGTCCTCGACTGGGAGATGGCCTCCTGCGCACCGCGCGAGGTCGACCTCGGCTGGACCGTCTACCTGCACCGCTTCTTCCAGGACCTCACCGTCGGCTTCGGCCAGCCGGGCCTGCCGGACTTCCTGCGCCGCGAGGACCTGGAACGCCGCTACGCCGAACTCACCGGGCACACCCCGCGCGACATGGAGTTCCACACCCTCTACGCCGCCCTGCGGCACGGCATCGTGATGCTGCGCATCGCCTACCGGCAGGCGTACTTCGGGGAGGTCGAGATCCCGGCCGATCCGGACGGCCTGATCCTGCACCACGCCGCCCTCGACGGCATGGTGCAGGGCACCTACTGGTAACGCCTACCGGTGGCGGTGGATCAGGCGGCCTGGGCGTGCCGGCTCATCTGCGGCTCCGGGTCCGCCGCCAACCGGACGGGGCGCGAACCCGGCCCGCCGACGTGCGAGAACGGCTGCGTACGCCAGTCCAGCCCCTGCGGAAGCGTGAGGTGCACGATCTCCAGATCCGGCTGCGGCTCCGCCGACGGGAGCACGCCCACCGTAGGCAGGGCGTCCGAAACCGGCCGGCCCGTACCCGCGCACACCGTGAGCCCGAACGGGTTCCACGGGGTCAGGCAGAGCGCGTGCTGCGGAAGGTGCTCCTCGTCCGCGACGAGGGCGATCGACTGTCCGCAGTCGGGGCAGATCGCGTGGTGGACGTCGAAGCCGTCGGCCTGATCGAGGTACTCCCCGTCGTCCGCGTACGCGTCGAGAGGTTCCAGGGGCTCCGGTTCGGTGCGACCGGCGCGCTTGGTGTTCGGCATGGATGTATTCCCCCTTGGGTGGGCCGGGCGGGCAGGTTCTTCGGCCACGGCCACACCAAGCACTTCCCGCCGCGCGGCACGAGTAACCACAAGACCGGGGTATACGCCCGTACACGCCTGTGGCCTTGGTCACATGCCCGGCGCAGGTGCCACTTCCACGTGGACACCGCTGGGCCTGGAGCGGCCTTGGGCAATAGGTTGAGCGGCTATGAGCGCAATGGAGGATCTGGACCGCCAGATCGTGGATCTGCTGGTACGGGACGGGCGGATGAGCTACACCGACCTGGGCAAGGCCACCGGACTGTCCACCTCGGCGGTTCACCAGCGAGTACGTCGCCTGGAGCAGCGCGGCGTGATCCGCGGGTACGCCGCCGTGGTCGACCCCGAGGCCGTCGGGCTGCCCCTGACCGCCTTCATCTCGGTCAAACCGTTCGATCCCAGCGCCCCGGACGACATCGCCGACCGGCTGGCCGGCGTACCCGAGATCGAGGCCTGCCACAGCGTCGCCGGCGACGAGAACTACATCCTCAAGGTCCGCGTCGCCACCCCCCTGGAGCTGGAGGACCTCCTCGGCCGCCTCCGCGCCCTGGCCCACGTCTCCACCCGTACGACCGTGGTCCTCTCCACCCCCTACGAGTCCCGCCCGCCCAGGATTTAGCCACGCGGGGTCCGGGCCCCCGGGCGGACCGCCCCCGCCGGAGGCGCGAGACTGTTCCCCATGACTGACCGCACCGCCCCCGAACCACCCACCCGTACCGTCCTCCTGCGCGGCGGCGAGGTCCACAGCCCCGCCGACCCCTTCGCCACCGCGATGGTCGTCGAACGCGGGCACGTCGCCTGGGTCGGCTCCGAAGGCGCCGCCGACGCCTTCGCGCAGGGCGTGGACGAGGTCGTCGACCTCGACGGGGCGCTCGTCACGCCCGCCTTCACCGACGCCCACGTCCACGCCACCTCCACCGGCCTCGCCCTGACCGGCCTGGACCTCACCGACGCCCGCTCCCTGCCCGAGGCCCTGGAGCGGGTACGGGCCTACGCCGAGGCCCGCCCCGGCGACCGGGTGCTCCTCGGGCACGGCTGGGACGCCGCCCGTTGGCCCGAGCGGCGGGCCCCCCGCCGCGCGGAACTGGACCGGGCCACCGGCGGCCGGCCGCTCTACCTGAGCCGGATCGACGTGCACTCGGCCGTCGTCACCACCGCACTGCTGGACCTCGTACCGCAGGTGCGCCCCACCGGCGACGAGCCGCTGACCCGCGACGACCACCACGCCGTACGCCGTGCCGCGCTCGCCGCCATCACCCCCGCCCAGCGCGCCGAGGCCCAGGCGGCCGCCCTGGACCGGGCCGCGTCCCTCGGGATCGGCTCCATCCACGAGTGCGGGGGACCGGACATCTCCTCCGCCGAGGACTTCGCGGCCCTGCTGGAGCTCGCCGCCGGCCGCCCCGGCCCGCGCGTCTTCGGCTACTGGGCCGACCGTGACCTGGCCCTGGCCAAGGAACTCGGCGCGGTCGGCGCCGCCGGGGACCTGTTCGTGGACGGCGCCCTCGGCTCCCACACCGCGTGCCTGCACGGCCCGTACACCGACGCCGACCACACCGGCACCGCCTACCTGGACGCCGCCGACGTCGCCGCGCACGTCGCCGCCTGCACGGACGCGGGCCTCCAGGCCGGCTTCCACGCCATCGGCGACGCCGCGATCAGCGCCGTCGTGGAGGGCGTCCGCGCCGCCGCCGACCGGGTGGGCCTCGACCGGATCCGGGCCGCGCGCCACCGGGTCGAGCACGCGGAGATGATGACCCCGGACACCATCGCCGCCTTCGCCGAGCTGGGCCTGACGGCCTCCGTCCAGCCCGCCTTCGACGCCGCCTGGGGCGGCCCGGACGGCATGTACGCCGACCGGCTCGGCGCCGAGCGCGCCCGCACCCTCAACCCCTACGCCGCCCTGCTCAAGGCCGGTGTCCCGCTGGCCTTCGGCTCCGACGCGCCCGTCACCCCCCTCGACCCGTGGGGGACCGTACGGGCGGCCGCCTTCCACCGCACGCCCGAGCACCGGATCTCCGTACGGGCCGCCTTCACCGCCCACACGCGCGGCGGCTGGCGGGCGCTGGGCCGCGACGACGCGGGCGTCCTCGTCCCGGGCGCGCCCGCCGACTACGCGGTCTGGCAGACGGCCGAACTGGTCGTGCAGGCCCCCGACGACCGGGTCGCCCGCTGGTCCACCGACCCCCGCTCCGGCACCCCCGGCCTGCCCGACCTGACCCCGGGCGGGGAGCTTCCGGTGTGCCTGGCGACCGTCGTCGGCGGCCGGGAGGTATTCGTACGGCCACAGGGGTGATCCGCCGGCCCTCGGTTCGGTACGGGCGCGCGGACCCGGATAGGTTCGGCCGGGTCCACCAAGGACGTCCGTACCGGACGGATCCGTCCGCTCAGCGCACCCGCGCCTCGGGGGCGACGGAAGGTTTCGCCGGATGGGGGTCCCCCCTGCTCGCAGGAGTTCGGGGGAGGGTGGCCCCGGATCGGGGCCCGGCGGTCCAGTAGACAACGGTTTCGGCCGCCCGCAGCCGGCGGGAGCCGGTCCGGCCCGAAGGACCGCCGGCCCCGATCGCTGTTCTAAAATCATCCCGCTGTGACGGGACGTACGAGGCGGGCCCGGCGAGAAACCTGCAAGGGGACCCAGTGAGCGACGGCGGACAGCGGACCAACGGACCGCTCGGTACCACCCTGGTGATCATTCCGACGTACAACGAGGCCGAGAACATCGGCCTGATCGTCGGCCGCGTCCGGGCCTCCGTACCCGAGGCGCACGTCCTCGTCGCCGACGACAACAGCCCCGACGGCACCGGCAAGCTCGCCGACGAGCTCGCGGCCGGCGACGACCACGTCCACGTCCTGCACCGCAAGGGCAAGGAGGGGCTCGGCGCCGCCTACCTCGCGGGCTTCGCCTGGGGGCTGGAACACGGCTACGGCGTGCTCGTGGAGATGGACGCCGACGGCTCGCACCAGCCGGAGGAACTGCCCCGCCTGCTGACCGCCCTCGGCGGCGCCGACCTCGTCCTGGGCTCCCGCTGGGTGCCGGGCGGCCGTGTCGTCAACTGGCCCAAGAGCCGCGAGTTCCTCTCGCGCGGCGGCTCCACCTACTCCCGGCTGATGCTGGACGTGCCGATCCGCGACGTCACCGGCGGCTACCGCGCCTTCCGCCGCGAGACCCTCGAAGGCCTCGGCCTGGACGAGGTCGCCTCGGCGGGCTACTGCTTCCAGGTCGACCTGGCCCGCCGGGCCGTCCGCAAGGGCTTCCGCGTCGTCGAGGTGCCCATCACCTTCGTGGAGCGCGAGCTCGGCGACAGCAAGATGAGCAAGGACATCGTGGTCGAGGCGCTGTGGCGGGTCACCCAGTGGGGTCTGAAGGAGCGCACCGCCAAGCTCACCGGCAAGCGCCCCGCCTGAGGCGCGGCGATCGGACCGTCCCTTAGGGGAAGCCCGGTACCTCCGGCTGAGGTCGTTTTTACGCCGAACCGGGCACACTGGGTGGCATGACAACCGGTGTTCCCCTGTCTACGGCCCCTCGACGGCGTTCGCCCGCCCGTACCTTCGTTCCCCTGGCGGTCGCCGCCTGGCTGATCCTGGAGATCTGGCTGCTCGGCCAGGTCGCGGGTCTGGCGGGCGGGGTCACCGTCGCGGCGCTGCTGGCCGGCGGGCTCGTGCTCGGCGTGGTGGTCATCAAGCGGGCCGGGCGTCGGGCCTTCCGGAACCTCACCGAGTCCTTCCAGCGGGCCCAGGCGCAGGCGATGGCCGGCGAGACGCCCACCCCGCAGGCCCCCAAGGGCTCCGGCAACGCGACGACGATGCTGGCCGGTCTGCTGCTGATCATGCCCGGCCTGATCTCCGACGCGGTCGGCCTCCTGCTGCTGCTCCCGCCGGTACGCGCCTACGTCGGCCGGCGGGCCGAGCACGCCCTGGAGCGCAGGATGGCGGCCTCCGCCGCCTCCGCCCCGGGCGGGTTCGGTGACGCGTACACGAAGGCCCGGATCCACTTCCCCGACGGCAAGGTCGTCCAGGGCGAGGTCATCCGGGACGACCGGCCCGCCGGCCCCTCGGGCCCGGACACCACCTACCGCCCGCCGCTGGCCCCGTAGCCGGTCTGGGCTCCGTACGGCGAAAGCCGAGGGGCCCCGCCACATGAACTGTGGCGGGGCCCCTCGGCTTTTGTGTGTCCGCCGCTTACGCGGACTTGCGGCTGTCGCGCGGATGCACGGCAATGTTCATGGCGCCGGAACGCAGGACGGCCAGCCTCTCGGCCAGCACCTCCTCCAGTTCCTCGCGGGTGCGCCGCTCCATGAGCATGTCCCAGTGCGTTCGCGCCGGCTTGCCCTTCTTCTCTTCGGGCCCGTCTCCGTCAACCAGGAGTGCCATGGCGCCGCACGCCTTGCACTCCCACTCCGGCGGAATCTCTGCCTCTACCGAGAACGGCATCTCGAATCGATGTCCGTTCTGGCATGCGTACTCCACCGCCTGGCGCGGGGCCAGATCGATGCCGCGGTCCGTCTCGTAGCTGGTAACCACGAGCCGCGTACCGCGGAGAGCTCGCTCACTCATGAATCGTGCCTCCCGGGCTTGTCGCCCACAGGACAGGTGTCGCTGTCGTCGTCATCCGGTCAACGTCCGGTCGGCGGTATAGATTCCCGCTCCGGGTCGTGCGTCGCCCGTCGTGCCGCCCCTTGTTGTACCCACCAGTGCCCGTTTTGTCACATCTGGCAGCAGATGTCACCCAACGTCCATGCATCTGCACCGCGCAGTAACGGTCCGCCTGGCAGGCCAAAGGCGTACACTACCGGCCCTTTGCTTCAACGTCGAAATTCGTTCGGGATTCGTTCGTGGGTGCGGGCCGGAACCTGCCATTCGGACGTGCCGTTCACACGCGCTCGGGAACAGGATTGCCCGCCGCCTCCATCGCGCGCCGCACCGGCACCCGGGCGAGGAGCACGAAACCCAGTGCGAAGAAGACCACCAGCGAGATGATCGCGTCCCGGTAGCTGCCCGTGACTTGATACGTCAGGCCGAAGACGAGCGGTCCCACCCAGCTCAGGCCCTTGTCGCTCATCTCGTACGCGGAGAAGTACTCGGCCTCCTTGCCCGCCGGCACCAGGTGCGAGAACAGCGAACGCGACAACGCCTGGCTGCCGCCCAACACCAGACCGATCATCGCCGCCAGGGCGAAGAACCACACCGGGGTCCGCGCCGGCAGGAAGTACCCGGCGGCCAGCGTCACCGCCCACGCCGCGAGGGATCCGAGGATGGTGCGCTTCGCCCCGTACGAGCGGGCCAGTCGGCCCATCCCCAGGGCCCCCGCGACCGCCAGCACCTGGACCAGCAGCACCGCCACGATCAGCGTCGACTGCTCCAGCTCCAGTTCCTCCGAGCCGTAGACCGAGGCCTGGGAGATCACGGTCTGGACGCCGTCGTTGTAGATCAGGTAGGCCAGCAGGAACGACAGCGTCAGCGGATAGCGCCGCATGTCCTTCAGGGTCGCGACCAGCTGCCGCCAGCCACTGACGGCCGCGGCCTCGCCCGGCTCCCGCACCACCGCCCGGTCGCGCAGCCGGCGCAGCGGGATCAGCGTGAACGCCCCCCACCACAAGCCGGCCGAGGCCAGACAGATCCGTACGGCGGCCCCCTCCGAGAGGCCGAAGGACTCGTGGCCCTGGAAGAGCACCAGGTTCAGCACCAGCACCAGGGCGCCCGAGGTGTAGCCGAAGGCCCACCCCCGCGAGGAGACCGTGTCGCGCTCGTCGGGCGTGGAGATCTGCGGCAGGTAGGCGTTGTAGAGCACCATCGAGACCGACAGCGAGGCGTTCGCGACGACCAGCAGCAGCCCGCCCAGCAGGTAGCGGTCACCGCCCAGGAAGAACATTCCGGTCGTCGCCGCCGCGCCCGTGTAGGCCGCCACCGCCAGCAGCGGCTTCTTGCGCCCCGTACGGTCGGCGACCGCCCCGGCCAGCGGCATGATCAGGACGGCCACGATCACCGAGACCGACACCGAGTAGGCGAAGAAGGACCCGGCCCGGACCGGGATCCCGAGCGGGTGGACGAATCCCTCGGCGTCGGCGGCGGCCTTGGCGATCGCCGTCAGGTACGGGCCGAGGAACACCGTCAGCACGCTCGTCGAGTACACCGAGCACGCGAAGTCGTAGAAGTACCACCCGTGCTGTTCACGCCGGCGCGCGGCGGCCGTTCTGCCGTCCTCCGCGCCGGACTCCGCTTCCGTGTCCGTCCGCTCACTCATGAGCGCCCCCTCGCTGGTCCCCGTAACCGCCCGGCCGTGGCACCGGGGGCGGCGCCGCCCACGGGCCGGTCAGGCCCAGGCGCCGCGCCGGTCCAAGACCGTGCGCAAGATGTCGATCCGGTCGGTCATGATGCCATCGACACCCAGGTCGAGCAGCGAATCCATACGTTCCGGTTCGTTCACGGTCCAGACGTGCACCTGGAGGCCCCGCTGGTGCGCGGTGCGTACGAAGCGCCGGTCGACCACCCGGATCCCGGACTGCGTCTCCGGCACCTGCGCCGCCACCGCGCCCACGCGCAGCGCCGCTGGGATGGCGTACGAGCGCAGCCGCAGCCCGACGACGCCGCGCACCCCGTACGAGGTCGCCAGGCGGGGGCCGGCGATCCGCTGGGCCCGCGCCACCCGGCTCTCCGAGAAGGAGCCCACGCACACCCGGCCCCAGACGCCGGTGCGCGCGATCAGGTTCACCAGCGGGATCAGGGCCGACTCGTCCTTGATGTCCACGTTCCAGCGGGCCTCGGGGAACTCCTCCAGCAGCTCCTCGAAGAGCGGCAGCGGCTCCGTCCCGCCCACGCGGGCCTCGCGCACCCGGCTCCAGGGCAGCTCTCGGATCCGGCCCGTCCCGTCCGTCACCCGGTCCAGCGTCGCGTCGTGGAAGGCGACGAGCTTGCCGTCCGCCGTCGCGTGCACGTCGGTCTCGAAGTACCGGTACCCGGCGTCGGCCGCCCGGCGGAACGCGGTGGCGGTGTTCTCCAGCCCGTCCGCGGCCCCACCCCGATGGGCGAAGGGAATCGGAGCCGGGTGGTCCAGATACGGGTGGCGCAGGCGTACGTGAGTCACGGCGGCAGTATGCCCCCTGGACCCGGTGGGACGTGAGCGACGACGTGGCCGCGAGGTGAACGCGTGTCCACCGCCACCCCTCCGCCCCCACCCACCTGGTCCGAACGGACCACACCATGGCACTCTGGGCTCGCGGAACCAATCCAATACCGGCCCCGGACCCCCGGTCCCGAGGCCAATCCGACGAAGGTGGACCGGACGTCATGGCTCAGTGGACCTCAGCGGTCGGTGCCGCACAGCTCGCCCGCCTGATCACCTCCCAGCAGGAACGCCCCGGCCCGCCCGGCTCCCGCAAACCCCCCGCCTACCGCACCCTCGCCGACGGGATCCGCCTGCTCGTCCTCGAAGGCCGCGTCCCCGTCGCCGCCCGCCTGCCCGCCGAACGCGAGCTGGCCGTCGCCCTCTCCCTCAGCCGCACCACCGTCGCCGCCGCCTACGAGGCCCTGCGCGGCGAGGGCTTCCTCGAATCCCGCCGCGGCGCCGGCAGCTGGACCTCCGTACCGGCCGGCAACCCGCTGCCCGCGCGGGGTCTGGAGCCCCTCCCGCCCGAGTCCCTCGGCTCGATGATCGACCTCGGCTGCGCGGCCCTGCCCGCCCCCGAGCCCTGGCTCACCAAGGCCGTCCAGGGCGCTCTGGAGGAACTGCCGCCGTACGCGCACACCCACGGCGACTACCCGGCCGGACTGCCCGCCCTGCGCCGCATGCTCGCCGACCGCTACACCGAACGCGGCATCCCGACCATGCCCGAACAGATCATGGTCACCACCGGCGCCATGGGCGCCATAGACGCCATCTGCAGCCTCTTCGCCGGCCGGGGCGAGCGGATCGCCGTCGAATCCCCCTCCTACGCCAACATCCTCCAGCTCATGCGCGCCGCCGGCGTCCGCCTCGTCCCCGTCGCCATGGGGGACGGGCTCAGCGGCTGGGACATGGACGTCTGGCGCCAGGTCCTGCGCGACGCGGCCCCCCGCCTCGCCTACGTCGTCGCCGACTTCCACAACCCGACCGGCGCCCTCGCCTCCGAGGAGCAGCGCCGCGCCATGGTCGAGGCCGCCCGCTCGGCCGGCACCGTCCTGATCGCCGACGAGACCATGGCCGAACTCCAACTGGACCCGGACATGACCATGCCGCGCCCGGTCTGCTCCTTCGATCCGGCCGGCTCCACCGTGATCACCGTCGGCTCCGCCAGCAAGGCCTTCTGGGCGGGGATGCGCATCGGCTGGGTCCGCGCGGCCCCGGACGTCATCCGCAGCCTCGTCGCCGCCCGCGCCTACGCCGACCTCGGCACCCCCGTCCTGGAACAGCTCGCCGTGAACTGGCTGATGCGCAGCGGGGGCTGGCAGGAGGCCGTCGGGATCCGCCGCCACCAGGCCCGGGAGAACCGGGACGCGCTCGTCACGGCGGTGCGCCGGGAGCTGCCGGACTGGGAGTTCGAGGTCCCGCTCGGCGGGCTCACCCTGTGGGCCCGCGCGGGCGGGCTGTCCGGGTCCCGGCTCGCCGAGGTGGGGGAGCGGGTCGGCGTACGCGTTCCCTCGGGCCCCCGGTTCGGGGTGGACGGCGCCTTCGAGGGGTACGTCCGGCTGCCGTTCACGGTGGGCGGGCCGGTGGCCGAGGAGGCCGCGGCCCGCCTCGCGGCGGCGGCGCGACTGGTGGCCACCGGAGCGGGCGGCGGCGGGGCGGAGCCGCCGCGCACGTTCGTCGCGTAGGACTCCCGGAGCGGGCTACGGGGCCTCCGCCGGGACCTCCGGGATCTCCGAGGCGTCGATCGAGGTCGCCTGCATCGCCTCCGCCTCCCCCGAGCCGTGCCGGGCCCGGAACACCTGGAGCGGCCTGGACGGGGTCGGGTGGCCCTCGCCGTCGTCCGGGGCCGGGGCCTGCCGCTGCGGCAGCAGCTCCAGCACCGCCTGACGCTGCGCGGGCGGCGTGGCGTCGTCGTACGGGTCCGGGGTCGCGGGCACCTGGAGTCGGTGGACGGCGCCCGTGCCGAGCCGGGCGTACCCGCGGCCCGGCGGCAGCTGCGCGGGCGGCGTGGTGTGCGGCGGCAGCCCCAGGACGTCCGTGATCTGCCGGCCGGTCGCCGGCCCGAGGACGACCCGGGCCCGCGTGTGCTGCCAGACCGCCTCGTGCAGCAGCTCCAGATGGTCGAACTGCTCGGCCACCACCACCGTCAGGGACGCCGCCCGGCCGTGCCGCAGCGGCACCTGGAGCCGCGCCAGGGGGTCGGGCCGCCCCTCGGACGCCGCCAGGTGCGCGAGGACGCTCGGCCGGTCCAGCAGGATCCACAGCGGGCGCCGGGCGTCCTCCGGAGCGGGCCGGCCCGCCTCGCGCGCCCGGTGCGTGGCGATAAGGCGCCGCTCGGTCTCCCGCGCCGCCCACTCCAGGGTGGCTTCCGCCCCCGTGGGCCCGCACTCGACGGCCAGGACCCCGACGCGGCCGGTCAGGCAGGCGTACTCGCCGCTCGCCCCTCCCTCGACGATCAGGACGTCACCGCCCTGCCCCAGCGCCTGGAGGGCCACCGAACGCAGCAGGGTGGAGGTACCGCTGCCGGGCTGCCCCACCACCAGCAGGTGCGGCTCGGCGGAGCGGGGGCCGGTCCGCCAGATCACCGGCGGCATGTCCCGGGACTCCTCGCCCTCCACGACGGGCAGGGTCCGCTGGACGGCGCCGGGGTCGGTGAAGCCGAGGACGGTCTCGCCCGGCGAGGTCACGAAGCGCTGCGCGGCGACCCCCGTCGGCAGCGCCGCCAGGACGGACAGGTCGAGTTGGTTGCCCTCCTCGTCCCACTCGAAGAGGTACTCCCGCCCGCGCCCGGACTTCGCGTGCAGCAGGGCCTCGATCCGTGCCCTGGACGCGGCCTCCCCGTCGGTGAAGTAGGCCGGGTAGCGGATGCGCAGCCGGGTGACGCGGCCCGCCTCGTCGAACGCGTAGTCGCTGAAGGCCTGCTCCCAGTCCCCGCCGTGGGCGAAGAGCGGGTTCGGGTCCTCGGGGATGGAGAAGTACGGCACGAGGGCCTCGTAGAGGGCCCCGAGCCGCTCGGTCTCGGCGTCGCCGGGTCCGCTCTTCACCGGGGTGCGGTCGCGGCCCTGCCAGGCCGCCGCCGCCATGAGCGAGATCAGCGCGGCGAGGGGACCGTACGGGACGAGCCCCACCGCGAGGACGCACGCGACGCCCAGGAAGAACGCCGGGCCGCGCTTGTCCTTGGGGGTCTCCGCCCACTTGCGGCGCCCGAGGGCCGCCAGGACGCGCAGACCGCGCCCGATGACGAGGAGGGGATGGAGGACGTCCGTGGCACTGTCGGCGGCCGTGCGCGCGAGCTCGCGGCCCCGGGTGAGCGACGCGCTGCCGCTGCCGATGATGCGGGGGAAGGGGCGCCGGGCCACGGTCGTCTCCTGGAGTTGTGGTGGTGCGGACGGTGGGTGGGCGGACACCCCCTAGAGCTTGATCCCGCCGAGGAGGCTCGCGAGGCTGGCCGTGCTCGCCGTGATGCTCGGGGCGATGGCGGAGCCGGCGAGGAAGAAGCCGAACAGCGCGCAGACGAAGGCGTGCGTCAGCTTCATCCCGTCCTTCTTGAAGAAGAGGAAGCAGATGATGCCGAGCAGGACGACACCTGAGATGGACAGGACCATGGGACGTTCTCCTCGTGAGTAGGGCTCCTGGTGGGTGGGGACGGTCACCATCAGTTCTTCCAGGCTCACAGGAAGTATCAATGCGATAAAAGGTGCATACGGGTGAACCCCGGTGTTTTTCACTTGACCGGCCCACGTCGACTGGCGCGCCCGTCGACCGGGCCCCCTCACGCCCCTGACCGGGCGCTACCCTGACGACTTCACCCGTACGGACGCGGTCCCGTACGCCCCCGGCCCCCGTGGCCTGGGAAAACTCTTGCCGACGCACAGCGAGTGAAAGGCGGAACGCCCGATGAGCGAGCACCAGGACGCTTCGGGAACTCCCGACGCCCCCGACGAGGACGTCATCGAACTGGCCACCAAGATCTTCGACCTCGCCCGACAGGGCGAGACCGAGACGCTGACCGCTTACCTCGACGCCGGCGTCCCCGCGAACCTCACCAACGACCGTGGCGACACCCTCGTCATGCTCGCCGCCTACCACGGCCACGCCGCCACCGTCACGGCCCTGCTCGCCCGCGGCGCCGAGGCCGACCGCGCCAACGACCGCGGCCAGACCCCGCTCGCCGGCGCCGTGTTCAAGGGCGAGGAAGCCGTCATCCGCGCCCTGCTCGCCGGCGGCGCCGATCCGACGGCCGGCACCCCCTCCGCCGTGGACACCGCCCGCATGTTCGCCAAGGCCGACCTGCTGGAACTCTTCGGAGCCGAGTAATCCGCTTCGGGGCCCGGTTTCACCGGGCCAGGACCGGCCCGGGAGCTCACGGCTTGGTCACGGCGGCCTTAAATGTGGTCGCGGCACACAAACCGCCTGGGTCATCATGGCGTCGGATTCGATTCGTGAACTTGACGGACGGGCAGGAGCGGGCTGGACACAACGGGTGTCCATCCCCCCGCACCCGCCACACCGGCCGCCCTGGCCGCGAAGCACCGACGAGAGTGAGAAGGCAATGGTCTACATCGAGCGGAACACGACGGCGAACGTCCTCACATGCTGTTACGCGGCCCTGTGAATCCCGATTCCCGGTTGCGTCCCCAGCTTGATTTGAGGCCATTCCCATGTTCGAACCAGTCATAGCGCCAAGCGGCACCCTGCTCGGGCTCCTCCAGCGGGGTCGCGGCGACGGCACGCTGCACGCCCTCGCGGCCCCCCGGCCGCAGGCCCTCGCGGCCTTGGACCAGTGCGTGCTCCGCGACCCGCGCCAGGACTGGCAGGTCGAGAACCGCTCCCTGTACTACGCCCGCCTGTACCTGGACCTCGACGGCCCGCTCGGCGCCATCGAGGCCCACCTCTTCAGCGCCGACGACCTCGTCGTCGACGACGACCACCGCACGGGCCTCGCCCTGTCCGTCCTCGGACACCTGGCCTCGTACGGCCGCGACGACGCGCTCATGCTGCTGCGCCGCTACGCCGCCTCCGGCGCCAACTGGGCCTGGGCCCTCGACGAGCTCGCCCTGCGCGACGACGACGAGGGACTGCGCTCCCTCGCCGAACCCGTCCTCGCCCGCTTCCCCGCCACGGCGGAGGGCGAGGCGCGGCTGGCCGCCGCCGTCCGCGACGCCTACGAGCCCCGGCCCTGGTCCCTGTGGGAGCAGTCCCCCCGCCACGGCGAGCGCCTGCGCGCCGCCCGACAGCAGGGCTCCTTCGACCGCTGGCAGCGCCAGCTCACCCCGAACGGCCCCCGACCCGGCTGGGGCGTCCAGGCCGTCTTCGACTGGGCCGCCGACGGGCTGCGCCGCGGCACCCCGCTGCACGTGCCCGCCGCCCGCTGTCTGGCCGCCGTCGCCGCCCCCGAGGACCGCTCCGCCATCCTCGCGGCCGCCGCCGGCGCCTCGGGCGAAGCCGCCCGCGCCACCGCCCTGCACCACCTGGTCCTCGCCGAACCGGACAACCCGGCCGTCCTGGACCTCATCGAAGCCGCCGGGGACGAACCCGCCGTCGCCGCCTACGAGCGCATGTGCGGCCCCGCCGCCGTCGAGCGGGCCCGACTGTGGATCCACCGCCCCGACGCCCTCGGAGCCGCCGCCGCGGCCCTCCTCGCGGCCCGCGGCGGTCCCGACGACGCCGCACTCGTCCTCGGAGCCCTCCGCTCCACCGTCCGCGGCGCGGGCCCCGACAGCGTGCGCCTGTTCGCCCTGGTCGACGGCGCGGGCCGGCTCTCGATCGGCTGCGCGGCGCCGGTGCTGCGCCACGTCTACCGCGAGACGGCGTCCTCGCACCTGCGCGGCCGCGTCGCCCGCGCCCTGGCCGCGACGGACCCCTCCTTCGCCGCCGGCTTCGCCGTCGAATGCCTCTGGGACTGCGAGGAGACCACCCGCGAGGTCGCCGCCCACCACGCCGAGACGGCCGACGCCCGCGTCGCCCCGCGCCTGCGCCGCCTGGCGACGGACCCGGCGGAGGAAGAGGAAGTCCAGTCGGCGGTCCGCAGCCGCATCACCCCGGAGTCGGCGGTGTAGGTCCGGTCCGGCGGGGCGGTGGCACACCGCCCCTACCGCCCCGCCCCCACGAACCGCACCGGCAGCCCCGGCCTCGCCTGCGCGGCGGCGTCCAGGGCGGGGCCCGGGGGGACGACGCCGATCACCGGATAGCCGCCCGTGACGGGGTGGTCCGCCAGGAACACCACCGGCAGGCCGTCCGGAGGGACCTGCACCGCGCCCAGGACCATGCCCTCGCTCGGCAGTTCGCCGCCCCGGGCCCGGGTCAGCGGCGGACCCGCCTCCGTGCGCAGCCCGATGCGGTTGGACGCCGCCGCCACCCGGTACCGCGCCGACAGCAGCCGCGCCAGCGAAGCCTCCGTGAACCAGTCGGCCCGCGGCCCCGGCCGCAGCGGGAGCACCAGCTCCGTCGGGGGCCCCGGTACCCGCGGGGTGTCCGCCCCGGCGACCGGGTCCGGGCCTGGCGGGCCCACCGGGAGTACCGTCCCCGCCCGCAGCGGAGGCGGCCCGAGCCCCGACAGCAGGTCCGTCGCGCGACTGCCCAGGACCGGCGGGACGGCGAACCCACCCCGCACCGCGACATAGCCGCGCACCCCCGACTCCGCCCGGCCCACGTCCAGCTCCGCCCCCGCCCGCAGCCGGACCGGCGCACCCCAGGCCACCGGGCGCCCGTCGACCCGTACCGGGCAGGGAGCCCCGGTCACCGCCACCGTCAGCGGCACGAGGGCGGCCAGCCGCACCCCGTCGAGCGTGGTCTCCAGCGTGGCGGCCTCCGGCGGGTTGCCGAGCAGCCGGTTGGCCAGGGTGTGCGCGGCCGTGTCCAGCGCGCCCGACCGGGGCACGCCCAGGTGCGCGTACCCGGGGCGGCCGAGGTCCTGCACGGTGGTCAGCGCCCCCGGGCGCACCACCCGGGCGCCGTTCACGCCGCCGCCCGCGTGAACCGCACCCGAACCCCCGGCGCGAACAGCGCGGCCGGCTCCCGCGCCGGGTCCCACAGCACCGCGTCCGTGGTGCCGATGAGCTGCCAGCCGCCGGGGGAGGAGCGGGGGTAGACCCCGGCGTACTCCCCGGCCAGCGCCAGCGAGCCCGCCGGTACGGCCGTACGGGGTGTGGCGCGGCGGGGCAGGTGGAGGCGTTCCGGGAGCCCCGTCAGGTAGCCGAAGCCGGGCGCGAACCCGCAGAAGGCCACCCGGAAGACCACGGCGCCGACCAGCTCCGCCACCTCCCGCTCCGCGACCCCCCACGCGTCGGCGACGTCCGCCAGGTCGGGGCCGTCGTAGCGCACCGGCACGGTGACGAGCGGCCCCTCGGCCCCGGTCAGCGGCGGCACCTCCCAGCGCGGGATCCGGGCCGCCAGCGCCTCCGGCTCCCGTACGCCGTCCAGCAGCACGGTCCGCGCGGCCGGTACGAGGTCCCGGACCCCGGCCAGTTCCCCCGCCGTGCGGCGGCGCAGCAGCTCGGCGTGGAGCGCGGCCACCTCGTCCGCCGAACCCACCTCGATCAGCAGCCCCTCGGACCCCACCCGCAACACCCGCATCCTCACGTGAAGGCCTCCACCCGCACCCCGGCGCCGAGCAGCGCCTCCCGGACCCGGCCGGCGAGCAGCGCCGCGCCCGGAGTGTCCCCGTGCACGCACAGGGAGCGCGCCGTGACGGGGATCCGCGACCCGTCGGAGGCCCGTACCGCGCCCTCGGCGGCCAGCGACACCGCCCGAGCCACCACCGCGTCCGGATCGTGCAGCACCGCCCCCGGCTCCGCGCGCGGGACGAGCGTCCCGCCGGGGGTGTAGGCCCGGTCCGCGAACGCCTCCGCGACGGGCTCGAAGCCGGCCTCGGCGGCGGCCGTCAGCAGCAGCGAGCCGGGCAGACCGAGCACCGGCAGCCCGCGCTCCCCGGCGGCGAGCCGGACCCCGGCGACGACGGCGCCGGCCTGGCCCGCGTCGTGGACCGTGCGGTTGTACAGCGCGCCGTGCGGTTTCACGTACGACACCCGCGACCCGGCCGCCCGCGCGAACACCTCCAGCGCCCCGATCTGGTAGGCCACCTCGTCCGCCAGTTCGCGGGGCGGCACGTCCATGGAGCGGCGTCCGAAGCCCGCCAGGTCGCGGTAGGAGACCTGCGCGCCGATCCGTACGCCTCGCTCGGCCGCGATCCCGCAGACGCGGCGCATGATCGACGGGTCGCCCGCGTGGAAGCCGCAGGCGACGTTGGCGCTCGTGACGACCGACAGCAGGGCCTCGTCGTCCGTCAGCGTCCACCGGCCGAAGCCCTCGCCCAGGTCGGCGTTGAGGTCGATCGCGGCCGCGGCGGGTGTGATCATGGAAGCCATGCGGCGAGCGTAGAGCAGCGCGCGGCGACGCGGACGTACGGTCCGGGCGACCGTCGGGGACGATCCGGCCGAACCGTGCCGTTTGGGATGTTGTCCGTGTCACCGCCTAGTCTTTCCGTCGTGACTCTCCCTGCCCCGGCGAAGACCCTCCCGTCCCCGGCGCCGGGCCCGGCCGCCGACGAGGGCCTGGCCCGGCGGCTGCGCGCCCTCGCCTGCACCGCCCCGCTGCACGACCTCGACGTACGCAAGGCCAATCTGGCCGGCGAGTACGGGGTGTACGCGATGGCGGAGGTCGCGCTGGCCGCGATCGACCTGGTCACGCTCAACATGGACTTCGACACGGGCGCCGACCACGAGCAGATAGTGGCGCGGCTGCTGCCGCGCGTCGCGGCGCAGGCCCCGTCCCGCCCGACGGCCGAGCACGAGCGGGTGGCCCGCTGGGTGCTGGAGAACCTCATCAACGTCGGCAGCGTGGACCGGGGTTTCCGCGCCATCTACGGCACCTTCGGCCCCGACGGCGTGTACGTCCGCCGGGACTACGACTTCAAGCTGATCGAGGAGGTCCCCGGCTTCGGCGGCGCCGTCTACCTGCGCACGACCGACGAGGCGGTCAACGTGCTGGTCGGCGCCCTGGACACGGACGTCACCAGCGCCCAGATCGCGGCCGAGGTCAAGCTGGAGGTCCTCATCAGCCGCGGCCGGCTCGCCGACGCGCAGCTCGCCGCCGAACAGGCCCGTTACCGCACCGTCCAGTACGCCGAGACGCTGCGCCGCACGCTGGACGCGACGCGGCGCAACGTGCGCGCGGTGGACTGGCTCCAGGCGGTGCCGGACATGATCGCCGAGGCCCTCGACCACGTCGCCGACCGCTACCGGCACGAGAACGCGATCCTCACGAACATCCGCAAGGCGCGCGACGAGGCCGAGGACCCCGACAACAAGCGGCGGGCCGCCGAGCTCGTCGACATCGTCAAGGACTGCATCCGTCGGCACACCCAGCTCCAGTCCCGACTGCTCGACGCCGGCCCGCTGTTCCGCGCCGAACAGGACCGGCAGGCCTTCGCCGCGCCCGCGCCGCGCTCCGGGATCGACCTCTACGGGCAGCTGGTGGCGCCCCTGCTGCCGCTGCCCCTCGAAGGGGCCGTCCGGGTCACCGACGCCTTCTTCGCGGCGGGCGCCGGCCTGCGCAGCCCCGTGTCGGTCCGGGTCGCGGACCTCGTGGAGATCCTCCTGACGCCGCCGCTGGAGCGGGAGCACCTCGGCGTGGAGATGCCGGAGCCCGACCTGATCGCCACCCCGGACGACAGCCGGTTCAGCGAGGAACAACTCGCGGCGGCGACGGCGCTCCTGGACCTCCCGCACGACGCCCCGCGCCGGCTCTCGGGTCTCCTCGCCCAGGCCCGTCGCTCCGATCCGGACCTGCCGTACCTGGTGGCGCTGCTGGCCGTGCACGCGGCGAGCCCGGCGGTGGGGACGGCGTACCGGCAGGGCGAGGAGCGGCTGCTGTTCGCGGTGGACGACGGCACCCCGCTCGACGACCCGGAGTTCGGCGGCGCCGACCTGATCGTCGGCACGGCCCTCCTGGACGCCGCCGGCATGGCAGCGGCCCGCACGGACCCCTCATGACCCCGCCACCGCCCCCTCCGGCCCTTCACCCCGCCGCGCCGACTCCGGCCGCGCCGGTTCCGGGCGTCTCCGTTCCGGCCGTGCCCGGCTCGGTCGCGCGGGATCGCGGCGCGGCGGAGCCGGCCGCCGACCCGCACATCGCGGTCCCCGCCACCGGGCCCACCGCGCCCCGTACCAACCCGTACCGCACCGTCGAGGAGATCCACCCGTGAGCGACCACGCCGAGCACCCCGCGTGGAGTGAGCCCGACGCGCCGTCGGGGTCCGTCGCGCCCGCCGCCGCGGGGGGCGTCACGCCCGCCGACGCCGCCGACGCGGCCCGCCTGGTCTCCTTCGGGCTCCAGCCCAAGCTGCTGCCCGCCCGCGACGCCGAGTACGCCGAACTGCTGCGCCGCTACCGCGAGGAGCCCGCCTTCGGCCGGCTCGCCGACGCCGTCGCCACCGGCCTCGGCCTCGTCGTGCTGGAGGTGTCCCCGCGCGCGGGGATGGCCGTCGCCGCCGGCGAGGACTCCGTCTTCGCCGTCCGCATGGGCGACTACGCCCGCCGCACCGCCGCCGACGGCGGCGACCGCTTCCTGCACGGCCTCGCCCACCTCGCCGTCGCGGCCCTCGCCTTCCCCCGCCCCGAGGACCTCGCCGACGACGGCTACATCGGCCGGGTCACCGTCAACGGCGTCGACTCTTTCGTCCGGCAGACCTGCCGCCGCCTGGAGGAGCGCGCCGAGGAACTCGGCGAGAACACCGACCCGGCCTCCGACGCCCCCGGCCTGGAGGCAGCCTGGCGCGTCTACGCCCGCCGCAGCGCGACCGGGGCCACCAAGGACGCCCGTCGCCTCGCCGGCTCCACCACCGGCATCGTCGGCAAGGCCGCCGCCTTCCTCACCGAGTCCGGGTTCCTCCAGCGCACCGGCGACGAGGCGGGCGGCACCTACCGCACCACCCCCCGCTACCAGCTCCAGGTCCGCGACATGGCGGGCAGCGCGGCCATGGCCGAACTCCTGGAACTCGGCGTGGTCCCCGTCAGCGACGGCTCCGCCACCCTCCTGCCGCCGCCCGAGGGCGACGACCTGGAGCTCGCGGCCGACGCCGGCCTGCCGTTCCACGCCTGAGCCACCCGCCTTTCCGCACCGAGAAGCAACGAGAGTCCGCCGCCATGTACGAGCTGTCCCGGATCCGCCTCTACTCCATCGGGCCCGCCGGCGCACGCTACGCCGACACCGTGCTCGACCTGCGCGGAGTCGGTGAGCCGGTGCCCCACCCGGCGCCCACCCAGGCGGAGTTCTTCGAGGACGAGCCCACCGGCCCGCCCCGCCGCCCGGCGCCCGCGGGCGTGCTCTTTCTGGAGAACGGCGGCGGCAAGTCCGTCCTGCTCAAGCTGATCTTCTCGGTGATGCTCCCCGGCCACCGCAACACCCTCGGCGGCGCCAGCTCCGGCGTCCTGCGCAAGTTCCTGCTCGCCGACGACTGCGGCCACGTCGCCCTGGAGTGGCAGCACACCCAGACCGGCGAGTGCGTCGTCGTCGGCAAGGTCAGCGAATGGCGCGGCCGGCAGGTCTCCAACGACCCCCGCAAGTTCGCCGAAGCCTGGTACTCCTTCCGCCCCGGCCCCGGTCTGAGCCTGGACAGCCTGCCCGTCGCCGAGGCCACCTCCGTACGCCCGCCCGTCGAAGGGGCCTCGGGAGCGCAGGGCCGCCGCCGCACGATGAAGGGCTTCCGCGACGCCCTCACCGAGGCCGGCAAGGCGTACCCGCACCTGGAGGTGTACTTCGAGGAGATCCACGACCGCTGGAACGAACACCTCACCGAACTCGGCCTCGACCCCGAACTCTTCCGCTACCAGCGCGAGATGAACGCCGACGAGGGCGAGGCCGCCGGCCTCTTCGCCGTGAAGAAGGACTCCGACTTCACCGACCTGCTGCTGCGCGCCGTCACCGACACCCGCGACACCGACGGCCTCGCCGACCTCGTCCACGGCTTCGGCAACAAGCTCGGCCGCCGCGCCGAGCTGATGGCCGAACGGGACTTCACCGCGGGCTCCGTGGACCTCCTCACCCGCATCGTCGAGGCCGCCGAGACCCGCTCGCGCCTGCGCGACGTGCACGCGGGCGCCGAACGCCGTACGCGCACCCTCGCCCGGCGGCTGTCCGCCCGCGCCGCCGAGGAACGCGGCCGCGCAGCCGACCTCGCGCAGCGGGTCACCGGCGCCGCCCACGAGGTCACCGCCGCCGAGGCGCAGCGCGCCCGCAGCGCCGCCGTCTCCGCCGAACTGGCCTACCGGCACGCCTCGTTGGCGCTGACCGTCGCCGACAAGGCCGCCGCCGCCCAGCGCCGCGAACTCCTCGAAGCGCGCACCCTGCACGCCGCCTGGCAGGCCGCCGAGATCGTCCTGCGCCACCGCGCCGCCGCCGACCGCTCCGCCCGCGTCGCCGCCGCGATCCTGGAGGCCGAACGGGACGCCGCGCCCGCCCTCGCCGCCCGCGCCACGGCCGCCGCCGCCCTCGTACGGGCCCTGCACACGGCCGCCGAGCAGGGTGAGCGGGCCGCCCAGGAGGAGGAGGAGCGTTCCGCCGAGCTCCAGTCCGTCGGCGAGACCGCCCACCGCGACGCCACCGCCGCCGCGACCGCCGCCCAGCGCGCCCGCAGCGAGGCCGAGCACCTGCGCGCCCGCCTCGCGGAGGTCGAGCAGGAGACCGCCGAGGCCGTCCGCGCCGGCTGGCTCGACGACACCGCCCCGACGCCGACCCGGCCCGCGCCGCCCTGGCCGCGAGCGACGCCGAGAAGACGGCCGTGGCCGCCTGGGACGCCGCCCGCGAGGCCGCCCGCGCCGCCGGCGAGGCCGCCCGTGAGGCCGCCTCCGCCGAATCCGCGCCGAACTCACCGCCGCCCGCGCCGCGACGCCGCCGACGCCGCCGAGGCCGCGCACCAGGCCGAACACCGTGCGGCCGTCTCCCTCGCCGCCGCCCCGCGCCTGGCGGAGCTGCTCGGCCTCCCCTCGGCCCCGATACCTTCCTCCCGCGCCCCGCGGCGGCGCACGGACCGGCTCCGCTCAGGCCGTGGCCGTGCAGGCCACAGCCGCCGCCGGGTACCCGGGCGCCGCCCGCGTCGGCGCCGCCGGCGGACCCCCCGACTCCGCAGCCCCGGGCTCCGCCCCCGCCGGCACCCTCACCGTCGACGACCTCGACCGCGGCGCCGACGACCTGCACCGGATGCTGACCGACGCGGTCACGGCGGCCGAACGCCAGCTGTTCGAGCTGCGCACCGCCGCCGCCGACGACGCCCGCATCCTCGGCGCCCTCGGCGACGGGGGCCTGCTGCCGCCCGGCCCCGACGTCCTCGCCACCGTCGAGTACCTCGGCGAACACGGCATCCCGGCCCTGCCCGGCTGGCGCTACCTCGCCCAGTCCGTGGACCCCGCCGACCACGCCGCCGTGCTCGCCGCCCGCCCCGAACTCGTCGACGGCGTCGTCATCACCGACCCCGAGACCCACACCCGGGCCCGCGAGGTCCTCTCCGGGGCCGCCCTGCTGCCCCGCTCCACCGTCGCCGTCGGCACCGCCGCCGCCCTGCTGGCACCGGCCGCGCCCGTGGACGGCGATTCCGCCGTGTCCGGTATTTTCATCGTTTCGCCGAACCCGGCCATGCACGACGAGGGCGCCGCCGACGAGGAACGCCAGGCCCTGCGCGCCCGCGTCACCGCCCGCGACACCGAGATCCGCGAGCTGGCCGCCCGCCTGTCCGGCGACCGCGAGCTGGCCGCCCGCCTCGCCTCCTGGCGCACCGGCTGCCCGCCCGGCAGGCTCGCCGAGCTGGCCCGGCACGCCGAGGCCGCCCGCGCCTTCGCCGTCGAGGCCGACGCCGAACTCGCGGAGGCCCGTACCGTCCGCGCCGAGGCCGACGAGGCCGCCACCGACGCCGCCCGCGTACGCGACGAGCGCCAGGACACCGCCCAGCGCGCCCGCCGGGCCGCCGACGCCCTCGCCGGCCTCGCCCACCGCCTGCGCGAGCGCGCCGGGTGGCAGGCCCGCGTACGGGAACTCGTCGAGGAGGCCGCCGAGTCCGAGGCCCGCGCCGAGGCCTGCCTCGATCGCGCCCGCGCCGCCGACGAGGACCGCCGCGCCGCCCAGCGCGCCGCCGACGACGCCCACCGCACCGCCCGCGCCCTGCGCGCCGAACGCGCCGAGATCGCCGGCGCCCCCGAGGCCCTCCCCGAGGACGACACCGCCCCCAAGGCCCCGCTGCCGGACCTGCGCGAGGCCTACCGGGCCGCCTCCCGCCTCTACGAGAAGGTCGGCGTCGGCGCCGACCTGCGCGCCGAACAGGCCCGCGCCGAAAGCGACGAGAGCGCCGCCCTCGCCGAACTCGACCGCCTCACCAACAAGGTCCGCACCCGCGCCGCCCAGCTCCTCGAAGGCACCGACGGCGCCGACGGCCCCTCCCGGCAGGCCGCGGCCGCCCGCGCGGAGGCCCTCGTACAGATGCTGGAATCGCGCGCCTCCGCCGCGAGCGAGCAGCTCGGCCGGCTGCGCGGCGAGGCCGAACGGCACGCCCCCGCCGACGGCGAGGCCCACACCGAGCTGCCCGAGGAACTCGTCCCGACCGACGTGGAGCAGGCCCAGGGCCTGCTGCGCACCGCCACCGCCGGGCTCGCCGCGCACTCCGCCGCCGTGGAGTCGGCCCGCGCCGCCCACGCCGACCTGCTGCGCGCCCACCGCGCCGCCGAGGACGGCGCCGGCGGCTTCGACGAGACCGCCGCCCTCCTGCGCGACCTGCTGCGCGACCACACCCACCCGGACGACGAGCAGGAACCGGCCCCCCACCCCGGCACCCTGGAGGAGGCCCGGCAGTCCGCCGCCGAGGCCCGCCGCTCCCTGCGCGCCTGCGCCGGCGACCTGTCGGCCGCCGAGACGGCCGTCCGCGAGGCGAGCGACGTCCTCGTCCGACACGCCAACGCCAACCGCTACGAGCAGGTGCGCACCCCCGCGCGCCAGCAGATCCGCGAACTGCCCGCCTCCGCCCTGCCCGAGCACGCCGCGGCCTGGGCGGCCGCCTTCGCACCGCGCCTGCGGGTCCTCACCGACGAGCTGGCCCAGCTGGAACGCAACCGCGACAGCATCGTCGACCGGCTGCGCGGGCTCGTCGAATCCGCGCTGGCCACCCTGCGCTCCGCGCAGCGGCTCTCGCAGCTGCCCGAGGGGCTGGGGGAGTGGTCGGGCCAGGAGTTCCTGCGGATCCGCTTCGAGGAGCCCGACCAGGCCACCTTGACCGAACGGCTCGGCGAGGTCATCGACGAGGCCACGCGCACGGCCGTGAAGAAGAACAGCACCGCCTCCTTCGGCGAGGGCCGCCGCGACGGCATGTCCCTGCTGCTGCGCGGCGTCCAGGCGGCCCTGGAACCCAAGGGGATCGCCGTGGAGATCCTCAAGCCGGACGCCGTACTGCGCGCCGAGCGCGTCCCCGTCGGCCAGATGGGCGACGTGTTCTCCGGCGGGCAGCTGCTCACCGCGGCCATCGCCCTCTACTGCACGATGGCGGCGCTGCGCAGCAACGACCGGGGCCGCGACAAGCACCGGCACGCGGGCACGCTGTTCCTGGACAACCCGATCGGCCGCGCGAACGCCACGTACCTGCTGGAGCTCCAGCGGGCCGTCTCGGACGCGCTCGGCGTGCAACTGCTCTACACGACCGGTCTCTTCGACACCACGGCGCTCGCGGAGTTCCCGCTCGTCATCCGGCTGCGCAACGACGCCGACCTGCGGGCGGGGCTGAAGTACATCAGCGTCGAGGAACACCTGCGCCCGGGTCTGCCGCAGCAGTCCCCGGACTCGGAGCCGATCCACGGGGAGATCACGGCGACCCGCATGTTCCGCCGCTCCTGACCGCCCCTGACCGCTCCCGTCCCCACCACTGCCGACCGCACCGCACCTCCGCACCGCACGGACGCCGCACCCCGCCGCGCCCCCTACCGGGGGTGCGGCGTCCGGGCCCGGGGGTCGCGCAGGGCCGCTCCCCGGCCGGGGGACGCGGCGCTGCTCGGCTCCGACAGGACCCCGTACCGCTGGTTCCACGTCTGCCGGGTGATCAGCACGTCCAGCACCGCCCAGGTGGCCAGCACCGTCCCCGCTATGCCCACGAGCATCATCGGGAAGGCCAGCCAGGACCCGGTCAGGGCCAGGAAGAACGTGATCGTCGCCTCCGTCAGCGTCACCGCCACGACCAACACCGCCCGAACCGCCGCCGTCCGCACGGGATCGGGCATCCGGTGCCGGCGGGCCGGCTCCTCCACCCACAGCCCCCGCCCCGGCGCCTCGCTCGCCGCGCCGTCCTCCGCGTACATCCTCATGGTGCGCTCACTTCCCGCCCCGCCGTCCGCCATGCCCGCGTACCCCTATGTCCTCAGACGAGCGAAGACGTCCGGAGATTCCCGAATCCCGGACATCGACATCGCTCCCGAACCCCCCGGAACGAAGAGTTCCAGCCATCCGTACCCCTACGTGCACCGAGGCCGCACCAAGTGTCATCTGCCACATATCGGGCCGGACTTGACCGGAAGTATCGGACAACGGGTGATCTTCGTCCAGGGGCCAGGCCGAAAACGTCCGGACACGCCTTCGAAGGCGCCGCGTGGCAGTAGTAGGCTCACGCCGTTTAAATGACGGAACAGCAACCCTGACAACGGGGTTGAGCTGGGGGAGGCTGGGGAGGCCATGCGCTTTCGCGGGAAGTCCATCCGCCGGAAGATCGTGGCGTTGCTCCTGGTGCCGCTCGTCTCCCTGACCGCCCTGTGGGGCTTCGCCACGGTGCTCACCGGCCGCGAGGCCGTCCAACTCCTCGACGTCGCCTACGTCATCGGCAAGGTCGGCTACCCCATCGAGGACGTCGTCCGCGTCATCCAGAAGGAACGGCGCCAGACCCTCGTCCTGCTCGGCAACCCCACCGCGATCGCCGCCTCGACCGAGCTCGCCAAGAGCCGCACCGCCACCGACAAGATGGTCGGCGAGATCACCGCCAACGCCCGGGACCCCGAAGTCGTCGAGGAGCTCAACCCCGAGGCCGCCCAGCGCCTGCGCTCCATCCTCGACGCCTTCCACGGCATCGCCGCGCTGCGCCACTCCGTCGACAACAACTCCGTCGACCCCACCCAGGCGTTGGACCTCTACAGCAGGCTCATCGACCCCTGCTACGAGTTCCTGATGAACCTCCACGCCCTGGAGGACGTGGAGATGGACAAGCAGGGCCGCGCCCTCGTCGGCATCACCCGCGCCCGCGAGAGCCTCTCGCGCGCCGACGGCGTCATCGCCTCCGCCCTCGCCGCCGGCAACGTCAGCGCCGCCAACATCCGCACCGTCTCGGACCTCGCCGCCAACCGCCGCCTGCTGTACGAGTTCAACCTCGACATCCTCCCGGCCGACGACCGCGGCCGCTTCGAGCAGTTCTGGAGCGGCCCCGAGACCAAGGCGCTGCGCGACGCGGAGGAACGGTTCATCACCGGCGGCGCCGGCAAGAACCAGCGCGCCGTCACCGCCGCCCAGTGGGACGAGGCCGCGGGCAAGGTCCTCACCGCCCTCGCCGACATGGGCACGGCCGCCGGCGACCGCTACCAAAAGCGCGTCGAGCCCCTCGCCATGGGCGTCATGATCCAGGCGGCCGTCGCCGGCGTCCTCGGCTTCATCGCCCTCGCCGTCTCCCTCCTGCTGTCCGTCCGCATCGGCCGCGACCTGATCCGCGACCTCTCCCGGCTCCGCAAGGAGGCCCACGAGGCCTCCGGCGTCCGCCTGCCCAGCGTGATGCGCCGCCTCGCCGCCGGCGAGAGCGTCGACGTGGAGACCGAGGCACCCCACCTGGAGTTCGAGAAGGACGAGGTCGGCCAGGTCGGCCAGGCCCTCAACAGCCTCCAGCGCGCCGCCGTCGAGGCCGCCGTCAAGCAGGCGGAGCTCCGTCGCGGCGTTTCCGAAGTGTTCGTCAACCTGGCCCGCCGCAACCAGGTCCTCCTGCACCGCCAGCTGACCCTGCTCGACACCATGGAACGGCGCACCGAGGACACCGAGGAACTCGCCGACCTCTTCCGACTCGACCACATGACCACCCGCATGCGCCGCCACGCCGAGGGCCTGGTGATCCTCTCCGGCGCCGCCCCCTCCCGCCAGTGGCGCAAGCCCGTCCAGCTGATGGACGTCGTACGGGCCGCCGTCGCCGAGGTCGAGGACTACGAGCGCATCGAGGTACGCCGCCTCGCGCGCATCGGCATCGAGGGCCCGGCCGTCGCCGACGTCACCCACCTCGTCGCCGAACTCCTGGAGAACGCCACCGTCTTCTCCCCGCCCCACACCGCCGTCCAGGTCCACGGCGAACGCGTCGCCAACGGCTTCACCCTGGAGATCCACGACCGCGGCCTCGGCATGAACCCCGAGGCCCTCCTCGACGCGAACCTGCGCCTCGCCGAGACCCCCGACTTCGAGCTGTCCGACACCGACCGCCTCGGCCTCTTCGTCGTCAGCCGCCTCGCCCGCCGCCACGGCATCCGCGTCGTCCTCCAGCCCAGCCCCTACGGAGGCACCACCGCGGTGGTCTTCCTCCCCGTGGAGCTGCTGACGGACGCCCCCGACACCAACGGCACCGGCCTGCGGCTCGACACCATCAAGGGGGCCAAGAACCTCAAGGGCGCCCCGGCCGGCAAGCGGCCCGAGCGGCGCCCGGCCGGCGCCCCGGGCGCCGCGTCCGCCCGCCCGCTGCCCGCCGGCGTCCTGAACGGCCCCGTCGAGCTGGAGGGCCCATCGGCCTCCTCGGCCTGGAGGGCCTCGACGGCCTCGACGCGCTGGAGGACCCCGACGCCACGGCCGGGCCCGCCGGAGGCATCGCGGGCCTCACCGGCGTCGGCGGTCGCCCGCCCATGGCCAGCCTCGACGACGAGACCCCGCCCGGCGGCATCCCGCGCAGCGCCCTGCTCGGCCTGCGCGCGAGCGACCGTTCCCACGCCGACCGTCACCCCGAGCGCGGCGCCTGGAAGGGCGACCGCCACGCCGAGCGCCACCGCGACGCCGACCGGGACGGCGAGGGCGTCCGCACGGGCCGCCCCGCCCCGCCGACCGCGAGCGGGAGCCGCTGGCCCCACCGGCCCGGTCCGCGCCGAACGCTCCCGCCCGGACTCCGTCCGCCCCGACGGCCCCACGCCGGCGGAGCCGTCCCGCTGCCCCGGCGCCGCCCCACCCCGACCCTGGTCGCCGAGCACGGCCGCCGCGTCGAGCCGCGCACCGCCCCGCCCAGGCCCCGGCGCCGCCCCAGCCGGCCGCGTCGCCGGGCCCCGGCGGCCTGCCCCGCCGGGTCCGCCAGGCCAATCTGGCGCCCCAGCTCCGCAACGCCCCGGCCGCGACCGCGGCCGAAACCCCCGCCGAACCGGTCACCGACCGCGACGCGGAGGACGTACGTACGCGTATGTCCGCCCTCCAGCGAGGCTGGACGGCGGGCCGTAACCAGCACGCACAGCAGCAGACCGAGACCGAGGCCGGCACCTCCGCCGCCGACGGCCGCGCGCACGAGAACGAGGGGGACGGTCGATGACCGCACCGCAGACCGCAAACGACACCCGGGGCCGCGGCTCCGGCCCGCTCAACTGGCTCCTCGACGAGCTCGTCGACAAGGTCGGCAGCATCCGCAAGGCGGTCGTCCTGTCCGGCGACGGCCTGCCCACCGGCAGCTCCAAGGACCTCACCCGCGAGGACAGCGAGCACCTGGCCGCCGTCGCCTCCGGCTTCCACAGCCTGGCCAAGGGTGTCGGCCGGCACTTCGAATCCGGCCGCGTCCGCCAGACCGTCGTCGAGCTCGACGAGGCGTTCCTGTTCGTCATGGCCGCGGGCGACGGCAGCTGCCTGGCCGTGCTCTCCGACGCCGACTCCGACGTCGGCCAGGTCGCCTACGAGATGACGCTGATGGTCAAGCGCGTCGGCGACCACCTGGCGACCGCCCCGCGCACCGGGCTGCCCGCCGGAGGGTGAGACGGACGGCATGAGCGACCCAGGCCAGGACCACCCCCTCGGCACCCCCGGCGCCCCGGACGCCGACGCGTACGGCCACGACGCGACGTCCGAGGCCGGCCACGCGAGCTGGTTCGACGACGAAGCGGGTCCCGTCGTACGCCCCTACGCCATGACCCGGGGCCGGACCAGCCACGCCGGCCAACACCGCCTCGACCTGATCGCGCTGGTGGTCGCCGAACCGGCCGCCGACGATCCGGTCTGGGACCTGACCCTGTCCCCGGAACACGCCCACATCCTCGGGCTGTGCCGGGAACGCCCCCAGTCGGTCGCGGAGCTCGCGGCGGACCTGGACCTCGCCATCGGCGTCGTCCGGGTCCTCATAGGCGACCTCGTCGCCGACGAACTGGTCCACGTGACCCGGCCGGTCCCGCCGGCCGAACTGCCCGACGAATCCATTCTGCGTGAGGTGATCGATGGCCTTCGGGCGCTCTAGCCGCACCGGCGCGATGCATGCCGTGTCGCCGGTCGAGCCGCTGACCCTGAAGATCCTGGTCGCGGGCGGTTTCGGGGTGGGCAAGACCACCCTGGTCAGCGCGGTGAGCGAGATCCGCCCACTGCGCACGGAGGAACGGCTCTCCGAACCCGGTATCGGCATCGACGACACCGGGGGAGTGGAGGGCAAGAGCACCACCACCGTGGCCATGGACTTCGGCCGCATCACGCTGCGCGAGGACCTGGTGCTCTACCTCTTCGGCACCCCCGGCCAGGACCGCTTCTGGTTCCTGTGGGACGAGCTGGCCCAGGGCTCGCTGGGCGCCGTGGTGCTCGCCGACACCCGCCGGCTCGCCGACTGCTTCGCGGCGATCGACTACTTCGAGCGGCGCGGGATCCCCTTCGTCGTCGCCGTGAACTGCTTCGACGGGGCGGACCGCCATCCGGTGGTCACCGTTCGCGAGGCGCTCGACCTCGACGCCGAGGTGCCGGTGCTGCTGTGCGACGCCCGCGACCGGGAGTCCGTCAAGGACGTCCTCGTGGGGGTCGTGGAACACGCGATGTCGCTGGCCCGCGCCCGCCGCGCCGGCCTGGCCGCCCGAGCCTGACGGCCACGCGCGTACGGCATCCGACAGAGAGGCGGCCCGTACCCCCGCCGACTGGGGTACGGGCCGCGGCTCTCATGGGGGATGCGGGGTCCCGGTCACGGAGCGGGACTGTGGGGAGAGTGTGAACCCGCCGCCGTGGAGCGTCAAGGGCCGTGACCGCAGGCCCTGTTCACGGCTCCGCACCGGCCCGCGCACCGGTCACGCGCACCGTCCCCCGACCGGCCTCCGACCACCGTCACCCCCCGGCGACGACCACCGTCACCGCACCGCCACGACCGCCGACCCGTGCCCGAACAGCCCCTGGTTCGCGGTGATCCCGACCCGCGCCCCCGGCACCTGCCGGGCCCCGGCCGTACCGCGCAGCTGCCACGTCAGCTCGCACACCTGCGCGATGGCCTGCGCCGGCACCGCCTCCCCGAACGAGGCCAGCCCGCCGCTCGGGTTGACGGGGATCCGCCCGCCGAGCGCGGTCGCCCCCTCCCGTACGAGCTTGGCCCCCTCGCCCTCACCGCACAGGCCGATGTCCTCGTACCACTGCAACTCCAGCGCCGTGGACAGGTCGTACACCTCGGCCAGCGACAGGTCCGTCGGCCCCAGCCCCGCCTCCTCGTACGCGGCGTCCGCGATCGAGGCCCGGAACGACCCGGCGCCGGCCGCCACCGCCACCGTGGAATCGGTCGCGATGTCCGGCAGGTCCAACACCGTACGGGGATACGTGGGCGTCACCGTCGACACCGCCCGGATCCGCACCGGGTCGACCACCCCCCGCGCCCGCGCGAACTCCATGCTGCTCAGCACCAGCGCCGCGCCCCCGTCCGAGGTGGCGCAGATGTCCAGCAGCCGCAGCGGATCGGCGACCACCGCCGACGCCGCGACCTCCTCGACGGTGACCTCCTTGCGGTACCGGGCGTTCGGGTTGAGCGCGCCGGCCGCCGCGTTCTTCACCTTGACCAGCGCGAAGTCCTCCAGGCTGTCCCCGTGCAGGGCCATGCGGCGGCGCGCGTACAGCCCGAAGTAGGTCGGGTTCGTGGCGCCCAGCACCCGAAACCGCAGCCAGTCGGGGTCGTCGTGCCGCTCGCCGCCGGCCGGGGCGAAGAATCCCTTCGGCGCGGCGTCGGCGCCGACCACCAGCACCACGTCCGCGAGCCCCGCCAGGATCTGTGCCCGCGCGGCCCCGATGGCCTGGGCCCCGGAGGCGCAGGCCGCGTACACGCTGGTCACCCGCGCGCCCTGCCAGCCGAGCGCCTGCGCGAAGGTGGCGCCGGCGACGTAGCCCGGGTAGCCGCCGCGCACGGTGTCGGCGCCCACGACGGACCGTACGTCGCCCCACTCCAGGCCGGCGTCGGCGAGCGCGGCGCGCGCGGCGGCCCGCCCGTACTCGACGAAACTCCGGCCCCACTTGCCCCACGGGTGCATCCCCGCACCCAGGACGGCGACGTCCCCGCTCATCGGGCCCCTCCCACCGGCCGGAACCGCCACGTCGTCCAGGTGGTGTCGGCGTCCTCGTACAGCACGCCGGGCACCACCTCGACCTCGCTGCCGACCGCCAGGTCCGCGACCGTCACCCCCGGCGCCGCCTGCCCCAGCACCACCATCCCCTCGGCCTCCAGCTCCACCGCGACCAGGGTGTACGGCTCCCAGGGCGCCGCCGGGTCGGACACGTACGGGGCGGGCGGCCGGTAGCGCCCGTCGGTGCAGGACCAGACCCGACCCCGCGCGGACAGCGGCACCTCGGCCATCTCGCCGCCGGGGCAGCGCGGATTGCGGCAGTACGCGTCCTCGCGCGGGAAGAACACCGCCGTGCAGGCGGAACACCGCGTGCCGAGCAGGCGGAAACCGCCGCCGTCCGGTGCCTCCTCGGTGAACCACCCGCTCACGACGGGTGTGCGTGTGCGTCCCACGATGCCCCTCCCGAATCAATCATCTGACGGTTCGTCAGAATCTTTGGTCGGGAGTCTGCCACGCGAGACCCGCCCTGACACGGGTTCTCGGCAAGCCACTTCACGGCCGCACGGAGCCGACGGAGACCGGAAAGTCGAAGTACGTGTCGGGAAAGGCCTCGGGCCGGAGGGTGAAATGCCACCACTCCTCGGGGAGGTTCACGAACCCCTCCCCGCCCAACACCCGGCGCAACAACCGCCGGTTCGCCCGCGCCTCGGCGGAGACCGTCGGATCGTCCGTGTGCGAGAGCGGCCCGAAGAAGTCGAAGGCCGTCCCCATGTCCACCTCCCGCCCGCCGGCCGGACGCACCAACGTGAGGTCGACGGTGCTCCCGCGCGAATGCCCCGACTTCCGCGCGATGTACCCCTCGGGAATCAGCCGGCTCTTGTCGACGTCCGGATAGAACTCCGCCTTCGCCACCGGATCATCCGGCTCCCCGGCCCACCGCACGAACCGGTCCACCGCCCGCTGCGGCCGATAACAGTCGTACACCTTCAACGCGTACCCCCGCCGCAGCAGCTCCCGCTGCGCCCGACGCAGCGCCTCGGCCGCCGGCCGGGCCAACAGGCACACCGGCTCCGCGTAACCGTCCACCACCGCGCCCGTGAAGTTCCGCGCACCCGCGTACCGCATGTCCTGCCCGATGCTCGGATCCACCTCACGCAACGCCACGAACCCCGCCGCCCGCCCCGGCCCCGACGACGGCACGACCAGGGCGACCAGCACCGCCGCAACCACCAGCATCCTCATGCCGCTTGGCATAGCATCACCGCATGCCGCCAGACACGGGAAACGCGCACTGTTCCACCTGCGGAGTCGCGTTCGACACCGCCTCATGGCCGCGTACGTGCGCCGCCTGCGGAGCCGTCACCTACCGCAACCCGCTGCCGGTGGCCATCGCCCTGCTCCCCGTCGAGGACGCCGACGGCACCGGCCTGGTGGTGATCACCCGCACCATCGAACCCGCCCTGGGCGGCGTCGCCCTGCCCGGCGGCTTCATCGACTTCGGCGAGGACTGGCGCGAGGCGGTCGTCCGCGAACTCCGCGAGGAAACCGGCATCGAAGCCCCCGCCGAGGACGTCTCCCTGGCCGATGTCCTCAGCTCCCCGGCGGGCCACATCCTCGTCTTCGGCCTCCTGCCCACCCGCCCGACGTCCGCCCTCCCCGCCTCCACCGCGACCGACGAGACCACAGGCTGGCACGTCCTGCGCACCCCCACCGACCTGGCCTTCCCCCTCCACACCCAAGCCGCCGCGACCTGGTTCGCGGGCCGCTACCCGCGGTCCTAGAGCGGCAGGTCCCGCACCAGCCCCGTCAACGCCACCACCCCGACCGTCGTGCACGCGACCACCGCACCCCGGGCCCACAACACCCGCGCCGGGACACGGCGCCCCCGCAGCAGCGCCCCCGCCACCAGCGGCAGCACCGCCCCCGCCGTCGTCAGCGCCCACAGCTGCCCGAAGCCCGGCGCCGGCGGGGCAACCTGGCCCGCGAGCCACCAGTGGACCAGCGCCGCCGGCGCCGCCGACACCGCCACGGCCAGTACGGTCAGCGCGACCGGCTCCGGCCACGCGCACAGCCGCGCCGTCAGACGGCCCAGCCACGCCAGGGGCTTGACCAGCAGCAGCCCGTGCAGGAAGCCCGCCGCCGCCCAGAGCGGCGCACCGACCGCGAGCGCCACCGACGAACCGTCCGCCGCGTCCCGCGTCACCAGGAGCAGCGCCCACACCGTCAGGGCCTGCCAGGCCCCGACGACCTCGGCGCCGGGCGCCAGGTCCCGACGGCGCGCACCGGGCCGCCGGATCACCGTGTACGGCCGCGCCGCGCTCAACAACACCATCAGTGACTCCCGCTCCCCACGGCCCACGACGCCCCACCGGCGTCGCCGGCAGGGTGCCGCACCCGTCTGGCGCGGCCCTATACGCCCCGGCCCGACGCCCCTACGGCAGCCCCCGAACCTCGACCCCCTCCACCACCGCGCCGCCCCCGTCCTCGACCACCACCGCGTCCCCGACCCACCGCACGGTGTACCGCTCGACCCGGCCCGGCTCGAACCCCGGCCCCGGATCCCGGACCACCAACCCGCCCCCGGTCCGCCCCCGCGCCGGCGCCCACGCCTCCAGGCCCACCGTCCCGTCCGCCCGCCGCACCGCCAGCACCGACCCGGCCCGTGCCAGCACCGGCGTCCGCCCCGGCGGCGCGTCCAGCAACACCTGCCCGGTGCCCTCGTACGCCGTCTCCGTTGCCGTGTCGTACCAGCGCCCGCCCGGCAACCGCACCGCCCGCCGATCCGCCCCCGGCTCCAGCACCGGCGCCACCAGCAGCGCGTCCCCCAACAGGAACGCGTCCTCACAGTCCCGCAGCACCCGGTCCTCCGGCGCCCCCCACCACACCGGCCGCACGTACGGAGCCCCCGTACGCCGCGCCAGGTGCGCCAGCGTCACGAAGTACGGCCGCAGGCGCTCCCGTTCCGCCAACACCTCCGCCGCCCGCCGCTCCACCTCCGGCCCGAACTCCCACGGCTCCCGCCGCCCCGCCCAGAGCGCCGCGTGCGTCCGGAACAGCGGCAGGTACGCCCCCAACTGCAACCACCGCAGGTACAGCTCCGCCGACGGCGACCCCCCGAAGCCGCCCACGTCCGGGCCGGAGTACGGCACCCCGCACAGCCCCAGACCCAGCACCAGCGCCAGCGAGGACCGCAGCCCCGCCCAGCTGGACTCCACGTCCCCCGACCACGTGCCCCCGTACCGCTGCATCCCCGCCCACCCCGACCGGGAGAACAGGAACGGCCGCTCCTCCGGCCGCAGCCGCACCAACCCCTCCCACCCCGCCCGCGCCATCGCCAGCCCGTACACGTTGTGGGCCTCGCGGTGGTCCCCGCCGGCGCCCTCCAGCACGTGCCGCGCCGACCTCGGCAGCGTCGCGTCGCCAAAGGGGACGAACGACACCGGCTCGTTCATGTCGTGCCAGAACCCGACGAAACCCTGCTTGAACCGCTCCTCGTACAGCCCGCCCCACCACTCCCGCACCGCCGGATCCGTGAAGTCCGGATACGCGCACTCGCCCGGCCAGACCTCACCGCGCACCTCCGCGCCCCGCGCGTCCCGTACGAACGCCCCCCGCTCGCCGACCGCCAGCCCGGCCGCGTGCAGCGCGTCCCCCGCCTTCACCGCCGGGTCCACGATCGACACCAGCCGCACCCCCTCATCGTTCAAATCGGCGGCGAGACCCGGTAGATCGGGGAACGCGGCCCGGTCCACCGTGAACACCCGGTGCCCGTCGTAGTGGTCGATGTCCAGATGGACGGCCGACAGCGCGAGCCCCCGCTCCCGGTACCCGTCCACCACCCGCCGCACCTCCGCGGCGCTCCCGAACCCCCACCGCGCGTGCTGGTAGCCGAGCGCCCACTCCGGCGGCACCGCCGGCGCCCCCGTCAGCCCCGCCCACCCCTGGAGCACCCGCGCGGGCGGCCCCGTCAGCACCCAGCAGCGGGCGGGCCCGCCCTCCATGCGCACCTCGCTCGACCCCGGCCGGTCCGCGCCCGAACCGGCCCCCTCCTCGCCCTCGCGCAGCACCACCCGCCCGTCCCAGGTGTTGTCGTAGAACGCCAGGTGCGTCCCCGCGTCCGCGACCACCAACTGCACCGGCATCGTGATGTACAGCGGATCGGTCCCCGGCCCGAACCCGCCCTTCGGGTCGGTGTTCCACAGCCGGTACTCCCCGTCCCGCAGCCGCGGCCCCGACGCCCGCCCGCCCAGCCCGAAGAACCGCGCGTCCGCCGGCACCTCCGCCCGCTGCGACCACCGCGAACCCCCCGGTGCCGGCGCGCCCTGCGCCGCGTCCCCCGGCCCCACCGGATCCCACCAGCGCGGCGGCGACTCCCGCCGCAGCACCGTCCCGCCCGGGGTCCGCACCTCCACCGCCCCGTGCCGCGACACCGCCACCGTCACCCGCTCCGACACGACGCGCCACCCGCCCCCGGTGTCCGGCTCCAGCACCGCCCGCGGATCCGGCTCGGGCCCTGCGCCCACCACCGCGTACGACGGCTCCGGCCCGGCCCCGTCCCAGCCCCAGAACACCGCCCCGCCCACGGTGACCCGTACCACCAGCTCCGACCGCGCGAACCGCAGCACGCCACCGCCCGGCAGCTCCCGCGTCCCCTCCAGCAGCCCCGGCACGCGCGCCCGCTCCGCGCCCCGGCGCGCGAGCCCCGCGCGTCCGCCCGCCGGTGGCGCCAGGCCGAGCGCCAGGCCCGCCGCCCCCGCGCCGTACCGATCTCTTTCACCGCACGCACCAGTTCACGACCGTCCATGCCGCTCACCCTGCCGGCGGACCCCGCCCGAGAGAGCCGCGTTCAACTGCCGTTCACCCGGAAAACGATCAACCGCGACCTCCCGGGACTCCTCTGGTGCGGATGTCGATCACATGGCATGGTCCCTGTGAGCCGCCGCGCGCACACCGACGCCGGGGCGGCGCCGTACGCACACCAGCGCGAGCCACAGATCTGACCGGGAGCCGACCCATGACCTCAGCCCTCCAGCCGGAACCCCTCTGGTCCCCGAGCCCCGACCGGATCGCCGCGGCCCGCGTCACCGCCTTCCAGGCCTGGGCGGCCGAGCACCACGGCGCCCCCGCCGAAGGCGGCTACCCGGCCCTGCACCGCTGGTCCGTCGACGAGCTCGACGTCTTCTGGCAGGCCCTCGCCGCATGGTTCGACGTACGGTTCACCACCCCCTACGAGAGCGTCCTCGCCGACCGCGCCATGCCCGGCGCCCGCTGGTTCACCGGAGCCACCCTCAACTACGCCGAGCACGCCCTGCGCGCCGGCGAGAACGGCGCCCGCGCCGACGAGCCCGCCCTCCTCCACGTCGACGAGACCCACGAACCCACCCCCGTCACCTGGGCCGAACTCCGCCGCCAGGTCGGCTCCCTCGCCGCCGAACTGCGCGCCCTCGGCGTCCGCCCCGGCGACCGCGTCAGCGGCTACCTCCCCAACATCCCCCAGGCCGTCGTGGCCTTCCTGGCCACCGCCGCCGTCGGCGGCGTCTGGACCTCCTGCGCCCCCGACTTCGGCGCCCGCAGCGTCCTCGACCGTTTCCAGCAGGTCGAGCCCGTGGTCCTCTTCACCATCGACGGCTACCGCTACGGCGGCAAGGAACACGACCGCCGCGAAACCGTCGCCGAGCTGCGCGCCGAGCTGCCCTCGCTCAAGGCCGTCGTCCACATCCCGCTCCTCGGCACCCCCGCCCCCGAGGGCACCCGCCCCTGGTCCGAGCTGACCGCCCACGACACCGAGCCCGTGTTCGAGCCGGTCCCGTTCGACCACCCGCTGTGGATCCTCTACTCCTCCGGCACGACCGGCGTCCCCAAGGCGATCGTCCAGTCGCAGGGCGGCATCCTCCTGGAGCACCTCAAGCAGCTCGGCCTGCACTGCGACCTCGGCCCCGAGGACCGCTTCTTCTGGTACACCTCCACCGGCTGGATGATGTGGAACTTCCTCGTCTCCGGCCTGCTCACCGGCACCACCGTCGTCCTCTACGACGGCAGCCCCGGCTACCCCGACACCGGAGCCCAGTGGCGGATCGCCGAGCGCACCGGCGCCACCCTCTACGGCACCTCCGCCGCGTACGTCATGGCCTGCAAGAAGGCCGAGGTCCACCCGGCCCGCGACTTCGACCTCTCCGCCGTCAAATGCGTCGCCACCACCGGCTCGCCCCTGCCGCCCGACGGCTTCCGCTGGCTCCACGACGAGGTCGCCGAAGACCTCTGGATCGCCTCCGTCAGCGGCGGCACGGACGTGTGCAGCTGCTTCGCCGGCGGCGTCCCCACGCTGCCCGTCCACATCGGCGAACTCCAGGCGCCCTCCCTCGCCACCGACCTCCAGGCCTGGGACCCGTCCGGCAAGCCCCTGATCGGCGAGGTCGGCGAACTGGTCGTCGCCGCCCCCCTGCCCTCCATGCCGATCCACTTCTGGAACGACCCGGACGGCAGCCGCTACCGGGAGAGCTACTTCGAGATGTTCCCCGGCGTCTGGCGCCACGGGGACTGGATCACGATCACCGACCACGGCTCCGTCGTCATCCACGGCCGCTCGGACTCCACCCTCAACCGCCAGGGCGTCCGCATGGGCTCCGCCGACATCTACGAGGCCGTCGAACGCCTCCCCGAGATCAAGGAATCCCTGGTCATCGGGCTGGAGGAAGCGAACGGCGGCTACTGGATGCCCCTCTTCGTCCACCTCGCCCCCGGCGCCACCCTGGACGACGCACTCCGCAAGAAGATCAACACCACGATCCGCGAGCAGCTCTCCCCGCGCCACGTCCCCGACGAGATCATCGAGATCCCGGCCGTCCCGCACACCCTGACCGGCAAGCGCATCGAGGTCCCCGTCAAGCGCCTCCTCCAGGGCACCCCCGTAGCCAAGGCGGTCAACCCCGGCTCCGTCGACCGCCCCGAACTGCTCGCCTTCTACGAGGAGCTCGCCCGCACTCGGGGGTGACTGTCAGTGCCCCTGATTACTCTGAGTGAGCAAGTCATCGCCGTGCTCGCACCACTCAGGGGGAACCATGAAGGGCACGCCCGGTACGCCGGACACACCATCCACCTCGTCCTCGTCCCGCACCGCCAAGCGCTCCGGGAGCACCGCCTCCCGCCGCCGCCGTGAACTGCGCCGCGAGGTCCCCAGCACCGTCGGCCTCCTCGCCGACGCCGGGGACTTCGCGGCCATGCGCGACTACCGCAGCTTCACCTTCGAGGACCATCACGACTACCTGACCCACATGGACGCCCTGCTCCGCTCCCTCGCGGCCCAGGGCATCCACACCACCGTCGCCCTCTTCGACCCCGACGAGTACGCCGACTACTGCGCCGACCACGGCCTCGACCCCGACACCTCCGACACCCGCACCCGCTTCACCGCGGAACTCGCCGCGAGCGCCGCCGCCCTCCCCTACACCGGCCAACCCATCGAGGAACTGCTCCCGCTCCTCGTCGACGAAGCCGTCCGCCAGGCCACCTGGGAGTACGCGACCAGCCTGCTCGGCACGGCCGGCCCCTGCGCCGACTGCGGCGAGGACATCGGCCGCGCCTGCCTCGAACGGGCCGCCGAACTGCTCCGCCGCCTCGTCGCCGGCGCCGGCCCCGGCCACCACCACCTCGTCTGCAGCGTCCCGGCCCGCGCCGAACAACTCGTCGCGGTGCTGCACGCCCAGGTCCCCGACACACCACAGGCCCCACCGCGCGTCGACGGCCGCGAAGGCCTCGACTTCACCACCGTCCTCGCCGCCGGCCTCGCCCTCGGCGGCGCCGGAGGACTCGTCCTGCGCAGCACCACCGAGGACTTCGAGGACCGCGTCCACGGCTGGCGCCTCGACCGCGGCCGCCTGCTCCCCCTCACGGCGGCGGCCGTGTTCGACGCCTACTGCACGGACGCCGACACCGGCGAGCCCGTACCCCCCGAACCGGGCGTCACCTACTGCCCCGGCTGGGAGGTCGAGCCGCCGGACCGCCACCACGGGGCGGAGTAGGCGCGCGAACGACCGAGGGGCCCCCGCCACCGGCGAAGGCCCCTCGATCGGCGAAACGCGCCCGCCCGACTACTCGCCGGACAGCACCGCCTGCGCGGCCACACGGGCCTCTTCCGCCGTGTCGGCGGCGCGCGCGGCCGCGGCCGCGCGCTCACACTGGGCCAGCGTGTACTTGGCCAGCGTCGCCCGCACGTACGGGATCGAGGCGGCACCCATCGACAGGGAGGTGACACCCAGACCGGTCAGTACGCACGCCAGCAGCGGGTCCGAAGCGGCCTCGCCACACACGCCACAGCTCTTGCCCTCGGCACGGGCGGCCTCCGCCGACATGGCGATCAGGTCGAGCAGCGCCGGCTGCCACGGGTCCTGAAGCCGGGACACCGCACCCACCTGACGGTCGGCGGCGAAGGCGTACTGCGCGAGGTCGTTGGTCCCCAGCGAAAGGAACTCGACCTCCTGAAGGATCGAGCGCGCCCGCAGCGCGGCCGAGGGGATCTCCACCATCGCGCCGAACTTCGCCCGCAGCCCCGCCTCACGGCAGGCGTCGGCGAAGGCCTTGGCGTCGATCCGGTCGGCCACCATCGGGGCCATGACCTCAAGGTAGACCGGCAGCCCCTCGGCGGCCTTGGCCAGCGCGGTGAGCTGCGTACGCAGCACGTCCGGGTGGTCGAGCAGGGTACGCAGCCCCCGCACGCCCAGCGCCGGGTTCGGCTCGTCGCCCGGCGTCAGGAAGTCCAGCGGCTTGTCGGCGCCGGCGTCCAGCACCCGCACCACCACACGGCCCTCCGGGAAGGCCTCCAGCACCTTGCGGTACGACTCGATCTGCTTCTCCTCGGACGGCGCCTTCTTGCTGTCGTCCAGGAAGAGGAACTCGGTCCGGAAGAGGCCCACACCCTCGGCCCCGGCCTCCACGGCCGCCGGCACGTCAGCGGGACCGCCGACATTGGCCAGCAGCGGCACCTTGTGACCGTCGGAGGTCGCACCCGGACCGGAGGAGGCGGCCAGCGCCGCCTTCCGCTCGGCGGCCGCGGCCTCCAGCTCGGCCCGCTTCTCGGCCGTCGGCTCGACGAACAGGTCGCCGGTGCTGCCGTCGACGGCGATGACCGTCCCCTCGGCGATCTCACCGGCACCCGGCAGCGCCACGATGGCCGGCACGCCCAGCGCCCGCGCGAGGATCGCGCTGTGGCTGGTCGGACCGCCCTCCTCCGTGACGAAACCGAGCACCAGCGCGGGGTCGAGCAGCGCCGTGTCGGCGGGGGCCAGGTCCCGCGCGATCAGCACGTACGGCTCGTCACTGTCCGGCACGCCCGGCATCGGCACGCCCAGCAGCCGCGCGACGATGCGGTTGCGCACGTCGTCCAGGTCGGCCACCCGCCCGGCCATGTACTCGCCGGCCCCCGCGAGCAGGTCGCGGTAGGCGGCGAAGGCGTCGTAGACACCGCGTTCGGCGGTGCTGCCCACGGCGATGCGCCGATCCACGTCCGCCATCAGCTCGGGGTCCGTGGCGATCATCGCCTGCGCCTCCAGCACGTGCTGGGCCTCGCCACCGGCCAACTGGCCACGCGCGATCAGGTCGGCCGACACCGCCTCCACGGCCTGACGAGCGCGCCCCTGTTCGCGCTCCGCCTCGTCCGCGGTGATCTGCTTGGCCGGCGGTTCGAGAACCGCCGTGCCCATGTGCCGCACCTCGCCGATCGCCACACCGTGACTCACGCCGACGCCTCGCAGCGTTGTCTCCATTTCACCCGTCTCCGATTGAGCGGCGGGCCCAGCCGCCGCGGTGGATGTCCGACCCGCCCGTGTGGGGCGGTCGCGTCACTGCCAGCTGAAGAGGACGTCTCCGGCCTTGACGTCCCCGTCCTCGTTCACGTCACCGAGGGAGTCGGCGGTGGCCTCCAGGGCCACGACGGGGCAGATCGGCGACTTGCCGGCGTCCTCGACGGCCTGCGGGTTCCAGCGGATGACGGCCTGGCCGCGGGTCACGGTGTCGCCCTTGTTGACGAGGAGCTCGAAGCCCTCGCCGTTGAGCTGGACGGTGTCGATCCCGAGGTGCGTGAGCACGCCGTGGCCCTCGCCGTCGACGACGACGTACGCGTGCGGGTGAAGGGAGACGACCACACCGTCGACGGGGGCCACCGCCTCCGAGGGCTCGCGTACGGGATCAATGGCGGTGCCCGGTCCCACCATCGCGCCGGAGAACACCGGATCGGGCACTGCCGCGAGTCCGATCGCACGCCCGGCAAGTGGGGACGTCACGCTGGTCATGGGGGCCTCCCAGGGGGTGGGGCTTCGTGTCGCCGGTCACTACGTGTCGCGAACGGCGTACTCGCCAGAAGGATATGTCACTTGATGTTCGGGTTCGCCCGATGTTGATCCCGATCCGGGCTGGCCCTTCGGGACGGACACTAGTGGACTAGACCGGTGGACTAGACCATACGCGTGATTCGATTTGCCTGCCCACCGCCGGCGAGGTACTCTCGTGACTCCCGCCAGGACGTGCCGCGTGAACATCTCGCGAACAGCGGATGGACGGGACTCCTCGCTCGAACAGCACCCATCTCGATCTTCAATATCCACCCTCTTTCGTATGCCATTTCGGCAGACAAAGGAAGCGAGTGGTCGGAGAGCCTGAAGAACGCTGATAGAGTCGGGATCGCCGGAAAGGGAAAGCGTGAAAGCGCAGAACCTCGAAAGCACCGAGGAAATCGGACACGAAAGAGTCTGATAGAGTCGGAAACGCAAGAACACAGAACGAAAGCCCGGAGGAAAACCCGCGAGGGTGAGTACAAAGGAAGCGTCCGTTCCTTGAGAACTCAACAGCGTGCCAAAAATCAACGCCAGAAGTTGATACCCCGTCCACTCCGGTGGATGAGGTTCCTTTGAAAAAGACCTGCGAGGCCTTCGGGCACTGGCAGGCAACCAAACACAGCGAGGACGCAGTGGTCAGTCGGTCTTATTCCGACATGACTGGCCCGCTCAACGTGTGTGTGCACCGGATTACCGGTAAACATTCATGGAGAGTTTGATCCTGGCTCAGGACGAACGCTGGCGGCGTGCTTAACACATGCAAGTCGAACGATGAAGCCCTTCGGGGTGGATTAGTGGCGAACGGGTGAGTAACACGTGGGCAATCTGCCCTTCACTCTGGGACAAGCCCTGGAAACGGGGTCTAATACCGGATACGACTGCGGGAGGCATCTCCTGCGGTGGAAAGCTCCGGCGGTGAAGGATGAGCCCGCGGCCTATCAGCTTGTTGGTGGGGTAATGGCCTACCAAGGCGACGACGGGTAGCCGGCCTGAGAGGGCGACCGGCCACACTGGGACTGAGACACGGCCCAGACTCCTACGGGAGGCAGCAGTGGGGAATATTGCACAATGGGCGAAAGCCTGATGCAGCGACGCCGCGTGAGGATGACGGCCTTCGGGTTGTAAACCTCTTTCAGCAGGGAAGAAGCGAAAGTGACGGTACCTGCAGAAGAAGCGCCGGCTAACTACGTGCCAGCAGCCGCGGTAATACGTAGGGCGCAAGCGTTGTCCGGAATTATTGGGCGTAAAGAGCTCGTAGGCGGCTTGTCACGTCGGATGTGAAAGCCCGAGGCTTAACCTCGGGTCTGCATTCGATACGGGCTAGCTAGAGTGTGGTAGGGAGATCGGAATTCCTGGTGTAGCGGTGAAATGCGCAGATATCAGGAGGAACACCGGTGGCGAAGGCGGATCTCTGGGCCATTACTGACGCTGAGGAGCGAAAGCGTGGGGAGCGAACAGGATTAGATACCCTGGTAGTCCACGCCGTAAACGTTGGGAACTAGGTGTTGGCGACATTCCACGTCGTCGGTGCCGCAGCTAACGCATTAAGTTCCCCGCCTGGGGAGTACGGCCGCAAGGCTAAAACTCAAAGGAATTGACGGGGGCCCGCACAAGCGGCGGAGCATGTGGCTTAATTCGACGCAACGCGAAGAACCTTACCAAGGCTTGACATATACCGGAAAGCATTAGAGATAGTGCCCCCCTTGTGGTCGGTATACAGGTGGTGCATGGCTGTCGTCAGCTCGTGTCGTGAGATGTTGGGTTAAGTCCGCAACGAGCGCAACCCTTGTCCTGTGTTGCCAGCATGCCCTTCGGGGTGATGGGGACTCACAGGAGACCGCCGGGTCAACTCGGAGGAAGGTGGGGACGACGTCAAGTCATCATGCCCCTTATGTCTTGGGCTGCACACGTGCTACAATGGCCGGTACAATGAGCTGCGATACCGTGAGGTGGAGCGAATCTCAAAAAGCCGGTCTCAGTTCGGATTGGGGTCTGCAACTCGACCCCATGAAGTCGGAGTCGCTAGTAATCGCAGATCAGCATTGCTGCGGTGAATACGTTCCCGGGCCTTGTACACACCGCCCGTCACGTCACGAAAGTCGGTAACACCCGAAGCCGGTGGCCCAACCCGTAAGGGAGGGAGCTGTCGAAGGTGGGACTGGCGATTGGGACGAAGTCGTAACAAGGTAGCCGTACCGGAAGGTGCGGCTGGATCACCTCCTTTCTAAGGAGCACAGTACCGATTGCAGACAAACGTTCTGCACGGTCAGCTCATGGGTGGAACGTTGATTATTTGGCACGGTTTTCCGGATGGATCACGAGTACTGCTTCGGCGTGGAAAGTGAGTCACTGACGGGGGATCGTGCCTGGCACGTTGTTGGGTGTCTGAGGGTACGGCCGTAAGGTCTTATCTTCGCGATGCCGGCCCCAGTGAACCTGGACTCTTCGAGTGCAGGGTGATGGGTGGCTGGTCGTTGCTTGAGAACTACACAGTGGACGCGAGCATCTGTGGCCAAGTTTTTAAGGGCGCACGGTGGATGCCTTGGCACCAGGAACCGATGAAGGACGTGAGAGGCCGCGATAGGCCCCGGGGAGCTGCCAACTGAGCTTTGATCCGGGGGTGTCCGAATGGGGAAACCCGGCAGTCGTCATGGGCTGTCACCCATGCCTGAACACATAGGGCATGTGGAGGGAACGAGGGGAAGTGAAACATCTCAGTACCCTCAGGAAGAGAAAACAACCGTGATTCCGGGAGTAGTGGCGAGCGAAACCGGATGAGGCCAAACCGTATGTGTGTGAGACCCGGCAGGGGTTGCGCATGCGGGGTTGTGGGAATGAGCTTTCACGGTCTGCCGGCCGTGAGGCGAGTCAGAAACCGTTGATGTAGTCGAAGGACATGCGAAAGGTCCGGCGTAGAGGTAAGACCCCGTAGACGAAACATCAGCGGCTTGCTTGCTCATCTCCCAAGTAGCACGGGGCCCGAGAAATCCCGTGTGAATCTGGCGGGACCACCCGCTAAGCCTAAATATTCCCTGGTGACCGATAGCGGATAGTACCGTGAGGGAATGGTGAAAAGTACCGCGGGAGCGGAGTGAAATAGTACCTGAAACCGTGTGCCTACAAGCCGTGGGAGCGTCGCTCATTGGGTTTACCCAATGGGTCGTGACTGCGTGCCTTTTGAAGAATGAGCCTGCGAGTTAGCGGTGTGTAGCGAGGTTAACCCGTGTGGGGAAGCCGTAGCGAAAGCGAGTCCGAACAGGGCGATTGAGTTGCACGCTCTAGACCCGAAGCGGAGTGATCTAGCCATGGGCAGGTTGAAGCGGAGGTAAGACTTCGTGGAGGACCGAACCCACCAGGGTTGAAAACCTGGGGGATGACCTGTGGTTAGGGGTGAAAGGCCAATCAAACTCCGTGATAGCTGGTTCTCCCCGAAATGCATTTAGGTGCAGCGTCGTGTGTTTCTTGCCGGAGGTAGAGCACTGGATAGGCGATGGGCCCTACCGGGTTACTGACCTTAGCCAAACTCCGAATGCCGGTAAGTGAGAGCACGGCAGTGAGACTGTGGGGGATAAGCTCCATGGTCGAGAGGGAAACAGCCCAGAGCATCGACTAAGGCCCCTAAGCGTACGCTAAGTGGGAAAGGATGTGGAGTCGCAGAGACAACCAGGAGGTTGGCTTAGAAGCAGCCACCCTTGAAAGAGTGCGCAATAGCTCACTGGTCAAGTGATTCCGCGCCGACAATGTAGCGGGGCTCAAGCGTACCGCCGAAGTCGTGTCATTGCAGCTATAGGGCCAACGCCCGCTGTGATGGGTAGGGAGCGTCGTGTGCCGGGTGAAGCAGCAGCGGAAGCTAGTTGTGGACGGTTCACGAGTGAGAATGCAGGCATGAGTAGCGATACACACGTGAGAAACGTGTGCGCCGATTGACTAAGGGTTCCTGGGTCAAGCTGATCTGCCCAGGGTAAGTCGGGACCTAAGGCGAGGCCGACAGGCGTAGTCGATGGACAACCGGTTGATATTCCGGTACCCGCTTTGAAACGCCCAATATCGAATCCTCTGATGCTAAGGCCGTGAAGCCGTTCCGGACCCTTCGGGAATGGAAAGTGGTGGAGCCGCCGCCCAAGGTGGTAGTAGGTAAGCGATGGGGTGACGCAGGAAGGTAGTCCAACCCGGGCGGTGGTTGTCCCGGGTAAGGGTGTAGGCCGAGGGTAGGCAAATCCGTCCCTCATACAAGGCTGAGACCTGATGCCGAGCCGATTGTGGTGAAGTGGATGATCCTATGCTGTCGAGAAAAGCCTCTAGCGAGTTTCATGGCGGCCCGTACCCTAAACCGACTCAGGTGGTCAGGTAGAGAATACCGAGGCGTTCGGGTGAACTATGGTTAAGGAACTCGGCAAAATGCCCCCGTAACTTCGGGAGAAGGGGGGCCATCACTGGTGATAGCACTTGCTGCTTGAGCTGGGGGTGGCCGCAGAGACCAGCGAGAAGCGACTGTTTACTAAAAACACAGGTCCGTGCGAAGCCGTAAGGCGATGTATACGGACTGACGCCTGCCCGGTGCTGGAACGTTAAGGGGACCGGTTAGTGACCTTTCGGGGTTGCGAAGCTGAGAACTTAAGCGCCAGTAAACGGCGGTGGTAACTATAACCATCCTAAGGTAGCGAAATTCCTTGTCGGGTAAGTTCCGACCTGCACGAATGGCGTAACGACTTCTCGACTGTCTCAACCATAGGCCCGGTGAAATTGCACTACGAGTAAAGATGCTCGTTTCGCGCAGCAGGACGGAAAGACCCCGGGACCTTTACTACAGTTTGATATTGGTGTTCGGTTCGGCTTGTGTAGGATAGGTGGGAGACTTTGAAGCCGTGACGCCAGTCATGGTGGAGTCGCCGTTGAAATACCACTCTGGTCGTGCTGGATGTCTAACCTCGGTCCGTGATCCGGATCAGGGACAGTGTCTGATGGGTAGTTTAACTGGGGCGGTTGCCTCCCAAAGGGTAACGGAGGCGCCCAAAGGTTCCCTCAGCCTGGTTGGCAATCAGGTGTTGAGTGTAAGTGCACAAGGGAGCTTGACTGTGAGACCGACGGGTCGAGCAGGGACGAAAGTCGGGACTAGTGATCCGGCGGTGGCTTGTGGAAGCGCCGTCGCTCAACGGATAAAAGGTACCCCGGGGATAACAGGCTGATCTTCCCCAAGAGTCCATATCGACGGGATGGTTTGGCACCTCGATGTCGGCTCGTCGCATCCTGGGGCTGGAGTCGGTCCCAAGGGTTGGGCTGTTCGCCCATTAAAGCGGTACGCGAGCTGGGTTTAGAACGTCGTGAGACAGTTCGGTCCCTATCCGCTGTGCGCGTAGGAATATTGAGAAGGGCTGTCCCTAGTACGAGAGGACCGGGACGGACGAACCTCTGGTGTGCCAGTTGTCCTGCCAAGGGCATGGCTGGTTGGCTACGTTCGGGAGGGATAACCGCTGAAAGCATCTAAGCGGGAAGCCTGCTTCAAGATGAGTATTCCCACCTCCTTGAGAGGGTAAGGCTCCCAGTAGACGACTGGGTTGATAGGCCAGATGTGGAAGCCCGGTAACGGGTGGAGCTGACTGGTACTAATAGGCCGAGGGCTTGTCCTCAGTTGCTCGCGTCCACTGTGTTAGTTCTGAAGTAACGACCGTGATATTGCCCGGTTGGTTAACTTCATAGTGTTTCGGTGGTCATAGCGTTAGGGAAACGCCCGGTTACATTCCGAACCCGGAAGCTAAGCCTTTCAGCGCCGATGGTACTGCAGGGGGGACCCTGTGGGAGAGTAGGACGCCGCCGAACAATCATTGTGGGAAAGCCCCGCACCTTCTGGTGCGGGGCTTTTCTGCGTTCCGGGGCCGGTCGCGAACTCCTGTAGGGTCAGGAGGCATCGGTTCGATACTTTCTACAGTCACAGTGGAGGCCCCCGGGTGGAGGTCCAGGAGACTCGGGTCCAGACTGACCGAATTTTCACCATTCCGAACATCCTGAGCATGGCCCGCCTCGCCGGCGTGCCGTTGTTCCTCTGGCTGATCCTGGCCGGGCACGACGGGTGGGCTCTGGCCGTCCTGATGTTCAGTGGGATCAGCGACTACCTCGACGGAAAACTCGCGCGCCGCTGGAATCAGATCAGCAATCTCGGCCGTCTGTTGGACCCGGCCGCGGACCGGCTCTACGTGCTGACCACGCTCTTCGGACTGACCTGGCGCGAGATCCTGCCGCTGTGGCTGACCGCGGCGCTGCTCGCCCGGGACGCAATGTTGCTGGTCATGGTGTGGATGCTGCGGCGGCACGGCTATCCGCCGCCCCAGGTCAACTTCCTCGGCAAGGCCGCCACCTTCAACCTGATGTACGCGTTCCCCCTCCTGTTGCTCAGCGACGGCACGGGTTGGCTCGCCTGGATGGCGTCCGTTTTCGGATGGGCGTTCGCGGGTTGGGGTACAACCCTCTATTGGTGGGCAGGAATCCTTTACGTGGTGCAAGTCCGCCGTCTGCTCAAGGCGGACGCCACGGCCGATTGAGCTCACTCGGCGCCGGTACTGACGCGGAGGAGTAGCGGGAGTCACCGTCCGAGATGGGTGAGGTCGGCTGGACCGTCATCTCTCTAGGAGGACTCTTCCGACATGAAGGCCGTCGTGATGGCCGGTGGCGAAGGTACGCGGCTTCGCCCCATGACCTCAAGCATGCCCAAGCCGCTCCTGCCGGTGGCGAACCGGCCGATCATGGAGCATGTGCTCAGGCTGCTCAAGCGCCATGGGCTCAGCGAGACCGTCGTCACCGTCCAGTTCCTGGCGTCGCTCGTCAAGAACTACTTCGGTGACGGCGAGGAGCTCGGTATGGAGCTCTCCTATGCCAATGAGGAGAAGCCACTCGGCACCGCCGGCAGCGTGAAGAACGCCGAGGAGGCACTGAAGGACGACACGTTCCTCGTCATTTCCGGCGACGCGCTCACCGACTTCGATCTCACCGATCTCATCGAATTCCACAAGGAGAAGGGCGCACTCGTCACGGTGTGCCTCACACGGGTACCGAATCCGTTGGAATTCGGCATCACCATCGTGGACGAGGAAGGAAAGGTCGAGCGCTTCCTTGAGAAGCCGACGTGGGGGCAGGTGTTCTCGGACACCATCAACACCGGCATCTACGTGATGGAGCCGGAAATCTTCAACTACGTCGACCCGGACGTCTCCGTCGACTGGTCCGGCGACGTCTTCCCGCAGCTGATGAAGGAAGGCCGGCCGATCTACGGCTACGTGGCCGAGGGCTACTGGGAGGACGTGGGCACGCACGAGAGCTACGTCAAGGCGCAGGCCGACGTACTCGAAGGCAAGGTCCAGGTCGACATGGACGGCTTCGAGATCTCGCCCGGGGTGTGGATCGCCGAAGGGGCCGAGGTGAGCCCCGACGCGGTGCTGCGCGGTCCGCTGTACGTCGGGGATTACGCCAAGGTCGAGGCCGGCGTCGAGATCCGCGAGCACACCGTCGTCGGGTCGAACGTGGTCGTCAAGAGCGGGGCCTTCCTGCACAAGGCCGTCGTCCACGACAACGTGTACATCGGGCCGCACAGCAACCTGCGCGGTTGCGTCATCGGCAAGAACACCGACATCATGCGGGCCGCGCGGATCGAGGACGGCGCGGTCATCGGCGACGAGTGCCTGGTGGGCGAGGAATCCATCGTCCAGGGCAACGTGCGCGTGTACCCGTTCAAGACGGTCGAGGCCGGCGCGTTCGTCAACACGTCCGTCATCTGGGAGTCCCGGGGCCAGGCGCACCTCTTCGGTGCGCGCGGCGTCTCCGGGATCCTGAACGTGGAGATCACCCCCGAGCTGGTGGTGAAGCTGGCGGGCGCCTACGCGACGACGTTGAAGAAGGGCGCGATCGTCACCACCGCCCGCGACCACTCCCGAGGTGCCCGCGCGCTCAAGCGGGCCGTCATCTCGGCGCTCCAGGCCAGCGCCATCGACGTCCGTGACCTGGAGAACGTGCCGCTGCCCGTGGCGCGCCAGCAGACGGCCCGCGGGGCCGCCGGCGGCATCATGATCAGGACCTCGCCCGGGGTGCCGGACTCCGTGGACATCATGTTCCTCGACGAGCGCGGCGCGGACCTCTCGCAGGCGCAGCAGCGCAAGCTGGACCGCGTGTACGCGCGCCAGGAGTACCGGCGCGCGTTCCCCGGGGAGATCGGTGACCTGCAGTTCCCGTCGAGCGTCTTCGACTCGTACACGGGCTCGCTGCTGCGGCGGGTGGACACCACCGGGATCGCCGACGCAGGCCTCAAGGTCGTGGTCGACGCCTCGAACGGCAGCGCCGGCCTCGTCCTGCCGAGCCTGCTCGGCCGGCTCGGGGTGGACGCGCTGACGATCAACCCCGGGCTGGACGAGTCCAGGCCGACGGAGAGCCGGGAGTCGCGGCGGGCCGGGCTGGTCCGGCTCGGGGAGATCGTGGCGTCGGCGCGGGCGGCCTTCGGGGTGCGGTTCGACCCGGTGGGCGAGCGGATCTCCCTCGTGGACGAACGAGGGCGGATCATCGAGGACGACCGGGCGCTGCTCGTCCTCCTCGATCTGGTGGCCGCCGAGAAGCGCAGCGGCAAGGTGGCGCTGCCGGTGACGACGACGCGCGTGGCCGAGCAGGTGGCCGCCTACCACGGCACGCAGGTGGAGTGGACGACGACCTCGCCGGACGACCTCACCCGGGTCGGTCGTGAGGAGACGACCATCTTCGGTGGAGACGGTCGGGGCGGGTTCATCGTTCCCGAGTTCAGCAGTGTCTTCGACGGGTCGGCGGCGTTCGTGCAGTTGATCGGGCTGGTGGCGCGTACGCAGCTCACCCTGAGCCAGATCGACGCGCGGATCCCGCGCGCCCACGTGATCAAGCGGGACGTGCCGACGCCGTGGGCGGCGAAGGGCCTCGTCATGCGGCGGGTCGTGGAGGCCGCCGGCGACCGGCAGGTCGACACCACCGACGGGGTGCGCGTGGTCGAGGCCGACGGGCGGTGGGCGCTGGTCCTGCCGGACCCGGCGGAGGCGGTCACGCACCTGTGGGCGGAGGGCCCCGACGACGCGTCCGCGCAGGCGCTGCTCGATGAGTGGGCGGCGGTCGTGGACGGCGCCGGGCAGCACTGACGGCGGTGAGGGGGCCGAGTGCCCCGTAGGAGATGTCCGGCGGGCCGGGTGCGGGGAGTGACCCCGTCCCGGCCCGCCGTACGGACGCATTGGGTACGGGCGGTGCCGACATGCGACGATGTGGGACATGTCGCAGCCGCCCCACAACCGGAGTTCTGCCGGTCCGCCCGCGCGCCCGGACGCCTCCATGTCGCTGCTGACCCATGTGATGGACCACAGCCTCGACGAGGGCTATGCGGAAGCGACTGCGCGGCGTGAGGCGGACGGTACGGCGGGTTTGCCGCGCACCCTGAAGGCCAAGCTGGCGCTGGCCGCAGGGCTGGTCCTGGCGGCGATGGTGGTCACGTTGGGTGCCGCCCAGGCGCGGGTGGCGGCGCCGGTGCTGGCCAAGGAGCGCCAGGAGCTGATCGAGCGGGTGGAGCGGGCCGACGCGCACGCCGACGGGCTGGAGCGGGACGTCGACCGGCTGCGTTCGGAGGTCGCCGACCGGCAGCGTGCCGTGCTCAGGCAGCAGGGTGGTGGGCAGGGGCAGCTGGTGGCTTCGCTGTCCGGTGCAACCGAGGTGCGCGGTCCCGGCGTCAGGTTGGAAGTGGACGACGCGAAGGGATCTTCCTCCAGTGGTGGGGGACCACGCGAGAGCAGCGGGTTCTCGGACACCGGCCGGTTGCGCGACCGGGACATGCAGAGGATCGTCAACGGGCTCTGGCAGTCGGGCGCCGAGGCGATCTCGATCAACGGGCAGCGGCTGACGGCGCTGTCGGCGATCAGGGCAGCCGGTGACGCGATACTGGTCGACAACAGGCCTCTGGTGCCGCCTTACGAGGTCCTCGCGATCGGGGACAAGAAGCGGCTCGGCACCACCTTCCAGGACTCGCTGGACGGGCAGTACCTGCACGTGTTGCAGGAGAGCTACGGGATCCGTGCCAACCTGTCCGCGGTGGACGAGCTGAAGTTGCCGGCCGCCTCCAGCCTGACCGTACGAACTGCCACAGCGGCAGAGCCGAAGAAGGGTGCATCGTGATCGCGGTACTGGGCCTCGTGGCCGGAGTGGTGGTCGGGCTGCTGGTGCGGCCCGAAGTGCCGGCCGTGGTGGAGCCGTATCTGCCGATCGCCGTGGTCGCCGCGTTGGACGCGGTGTTCGGGGGGCTGCGCGCGATGCTGGACGGGATCTTCGTCGACAAGGTCTTCGTGGTGTCGTTCCTGTCGAACGTGGTCGTGGCCGCGCTGATCGTCTTCCTCGGTGACAAGCTGGGCGTCGGCTCGCAGCTGTCGACGGGCGTGGTCGTCGTCCTCGGCATCCGGATCTTCTCCAACGCCGCGGCCATCCGCCGGCACGTCTTCAGGGCGTGAGGCCGATGAATGCGGACAACACCCCGTCCGGGCGGCCAGGGAAGCCCGTGGAGCCCGTCGATCACGTGGAGCCGCCGCGGACGGGTCGGCAGCGGCTGGCGGCCGGTCTGTGGCCGCCGCGGCTGAGCCGGGCCCAACTGATCGTCGCGTTGCTGCTGTTCGTCCTGGGCCTCGGGCTGGCGATCCAGGTCCGGTCCAACAGCGACTCCAGCGCGCCCCTGCGCGGGGCCCGTCAGGAGGACCTCGTACGGATCCTGGACGAGCTGGACGGGCGCACCAAGCGCCTGGAGGACGAGAAGCAGCAGCTGGACGCGCAGCGCAAGGAGCTGGAGAACAGCTCCGACCAGGCCGAGGAGGCGCGGCGGCAGACCGTGGAGAAGGAGCGCCAACTGGGCATCCTGGCCGGTACGGTAGCTGCGCAGGGGCCGGGGATCACGTTGCGGATCACCGACCCGAAGGGTCAGGTGCGGTCCGACCAGCTGCTGGACACGTTGCAGGAGCTGCGGGCGGCCGGGGCCGAGGCGATCCAGATCAACGGCGTGCGCGTCGTGGCGGGGTCGTACTTCTCGGACGAGGGCGGTGGGATCGGGATCGACGGTAAGAAGATCACACAGCCCTATGAGTTCAAGGTCATCGGCAAGCCGCAGGATCTGGAGCCCGCGCTCAACATCCCGGGCGGTGTCGTGCAGACGTTGGAGAAGGAACAGGCGGGCGTGACCGTCACACGGTCGGCGAAGATCGTTGTGGATGCCTTGCGGGCTGCGAAGCAGCCTGACTACGCTCGGTCGTCATCGCCGTGAGGCGGGGCGGGATGTGGACCGGCTCACGCGGGCGGACGCCTGCGGGGGGTCGACGCACCGAAGTCGCGGTGCGTGGTGGAAACTGTCTGGTGGTTACGGACGTTGTGAGTATGTCCGGGTCGGCAGGTGTGTGCATGCAGAGTTCGTCCTGCCCCACGGGCGGGTCTGTTTCGGTCAAGGGGAATCGCCCGTGAAGTTGTTTGAGAAGTTGTTCGGCAAGAAGAACCGCGAGGAAAGCGGTGGCGCGCGCCACCGTGCGGGACAGGGAGAAGCGGAAGGTCAGGGCGACCGACCGCTCTTCCGGGACGAGGTGGCCGGCGCGGGCGACAATTCGGGCGCGCAGGGCGCGTCGAGTGTTGACCCCGCCGGTTCCGGACGCATAGGTTTCGGTGAACCATCAACCTCAACTGCGGGTGGAGGGTTTACTCCCGACCCGTACGCCACCAATGCCTCCGCGGGGCAGCCGCGGCGCGAGGAGCCGTCCATGTCGGCCGTGCAGGTCTGCAGCAGGTGCGGGCACCGCAGCGATGCGGCCAGCCGGTTCTGCTCCAACTGCGGAGCGCCGCTGCGGCCGGGTCTGACGCCGGAGCGTGCCTCGGAGACCACGTCCACCATCTCGATCTCGGGCCTGGAGGCCTACGAGGCCGAGGCGTCCGGACAGCATGTGCCGTCCTCGCTGTCCCCCGAGGCCCAGGCCGCGGTGGAGGCGCTGCCGCCCGGTTCCGCGCTGCTGATCGTTCGGCGCGGCCCCAACTCCGGCAGCCGCTTCCTGCTGGACGGCGAGCTGACCACGGCGGGGCGCCACCCGCAGAGCGACATCTTCCTGGACGACGTCACCGTCTCCCGGCTGCATGTCGAGTTCCGCAGGGGCCCGGAGGGCGGCTTCACCGTCTCCGACGTGGGCAGCCTCAACGGCACGTACGTCAACCGTGAGCCCATCGACTCCGTCGCCCTGCACAACGGCGACGAGGTGCAGATCGGCAAGTACCGGCTGGTCTTCTACGCGAGCCTGCGGAGCATCTGACCCTCCCCCGGACTCCGTCCGGGGGCACCCGGAGGGAAAGTTCCATGCTGCGTACCCCGACCGGTGGTGCCCCTCACGGCGGCACCGCCGGCCCCGCCGCCTCGGCCGCACGCCTGGTCAGCATCGGTACGGTGCTGACCACGCTGCGCGAGGAGTTTCCCGAGGTCACGATCTCGAAGATCCGCTTCCTGGAGGCGGAGGGGCTCGTCGAGCCCCGGCGCACGCCCTCCGGGTACCGCAAGTTCAGCACCGAGGACGTGGAGCGGCTCGGCCGCATCCTGCGTCTGCAGCGTGATCACTACCTGCCGTTGAAGGTCATCCGCGAGCAGCTCGACGCACTGGACCGCGGCGAGCAGATCCGTATCCCGGCCCCCGCCGTGCCCGGGGAGTCCGTGGACCCGGCCGTGCCGTCCCCGCTCCACGGGGAGGGCGAGCGGCCCGCCGTGGCCCGGGTGGGGCGCGCCGAGCTGATCGCCGCCGCGGAGGTGGACGAGGTACGGCTCGTGGAGTGGGAGTCGTACGGGCTCATCTGCGAGGCCCCGGGCGGTGGATTCGACGCGGAGGCGGTCACCGTGGCCCGCCTGATCGCGGATCTCGGTCGATTCGGGCTCGAACCCCGCCATCTGCGCGCTATGAAAGCGGCCGCGGACCGCGAGGCCGGTCTGGTGGAACAGGTCGTCGCACCGCTGCGCCGGCACCGCAATCCGCAGACCCGGACGCACGCGGAAGCCACGACCAGGGAGCTCGCGGGGCTGTGCGTACGCCTCCACGAGGCTTTGGTCCAGACCGCTCTCGGGGTCCGGTTGCACTGACCGGACGGCGCGTGGTGGGGCCCCGACTACCCAAACCTGCCGGGCAGGTCCTAGGGTTGCTGTGTGAACGAGCTCGACGTTGTGGGTGTCCGGGTGGAAATGCCCTCCAACCAACCGATCGTGCTCCTGCGTGAAGTGGGAGGCGACCGGTACCTCCCCATCTGGATCGGACCTGGGGAGGCGACCGCCATTGCCTTCGCGCAGCAGGGCATGGCCCCTGCCCGCCCGCTGACGCACGACCTGTTCAAGGACGTGCTGGAGGCGGTCGGTGAGGAGCTCACCGAGGTCCGCATCACGGATCTGCGGGAGGGCGTCTTCTACGCGGAGCTGGTCTTCGCCAGTGGGGTCGAGGTGAGCGCGAGGCCGTCGGACGCCATAGCGCTGGCCCTGCGGACGGGGACGCCGATCTACGGCAGTGACGGCGTGCTGGACGACGCCGGAATCGCCATCCCCGACGAGCAGGAGGACGAGGTGGAGAAGTTCCGTGAGTTCCTCGACCAGATCTCGCCGGAGGACTTCGGTACGGGGCCCCAGTAGCGGCGGCGCACCGTGGCCGTGGGGCCAGGGGAGCCGGCCCGTCGTGAAACGCGGGCCGCGTCGTCCTCCCGGAACTTTCAGCCCATTCGAGTAGCCTTTCCCCGCAATGGGGTACGGGAAACCACTCTCAGGGTGATTATCACTCGGCGTGCCGAGTGTGGCGATCGTTGACGCACCCCTGGTCACTGCCTACCTTCAAGGTGGCAGGTCAAGGACGGAGGGTCGGCGTGAGGATCACGGGCGACGGTACGACCGGGGGCACCCCCGCGCGGAGTGACGGCGGGCCGTACCCGATGCACGGCGGCGCGGCGGGTCCCGCGCACCGTCAGCCGGCGTCGACACCGGTCGGACCGGTGAGCGACGACGCGGCGCCCGAGCAGGTCGGCTACCGCGGGCCCACGGCGTGCGCCGCGGCCGGCATCACCTACCGCCAGCTCGACTACTGGGCCCGCACCGGGCTGGTCGAGCCGAGCGTGAGAGCGGCGTACGGGTCGGGCACGCAGCGGCTGTACAGCTTCCGCGACGTGGTCGTCCTCAAGATCGTGAAGCGCTTCCTCGACACGGGTGTGGCGCTCCAGAACATCCGCACCACCGTCCAGCACCTGCGTGACCGGGGCTTCTCCGACCTCGAACGCATGACGCTCATGAGTGACGGCGCGACCGTGTACGAATGCACCTCCCCGGACCAGGTGGTCAGCCTCCTCCAGGGCGGGCAGGGCGTCTTCGGCATCGCCGTGGGCGTGGTGTGGCGCGACGTCGAGAGCGCGCTGTCGCAGCTGCACGGGGAGCGCGTGGACACCGGCGAGGCCGTGATCGGCCACAACCCGGCCGACGAGCTGGCGGCCCGCCGCAACCGGGCCGGCTGAGTCTCGGGGCTGCGGCCCCTTGTCAGAGGCGTAGGGCAGCATCGGGGTGTGAGAAACGCGCCGACCATCCTCCATCTGGACATGGATGCCTTCTACGCTGCCGTGGAGCAGGCGTCCAAGCCCAGTCTGCGGGGGAAGGCCGTGATCGTCGGCGGGCTGGGGCCGCGCGGGGTGGTCGCCACCGCCTCCTACGAAGCCAGGCGGTTCGGCGTGCACTCGGCGATGCCGATGGCGCAGGCGCGCAGGCTGTGTCCGAACGGCGCGTACGTCTTCCCCCGCTTCACCCTCTACCGGCAGGTCAGCGACCTCGTCATGGGCCTGCTGCGGGAGCTGTCGCCGCTCGTGGAGCCCCTCAGCCTGGACGAGGCCTTCGTGGACCTGGAGGCGGGCGGCCGGGCCTTCGACGCCGCGAGCGCCCGCGCCACCGGTGAGCGGCTGCGGGCCGACATCGCGGCCCTGACCGGGCTCAGTGGCTCGGTGGGGCTGGCGGGGTCGAAGATGCTGGCCAAGGTGGCTTCCGAGGAGGCCAAGCCGGACGGGCTGCTGCTGATCGAGCCCGGCACCGAGCGGGAGCTGCTCGCCCCGATGTCGGTACGGACCCTGCCCGGGGTGGGACCGGCCACCGGGGAGCACCTGCGGCGGGCCGGCATCACGACCGTGGGGGAGCTGGTCGAGGCCGGTGAGGACGAGCTGGTGCGCCTGGTCGGCCGGGCCCACGGCGTCGGGCTCCACCGGATGGCGCTCGGTCTGGACGACCGGCCGGTGGTGGCGGAGCGCGACGCGAAGTCCGTGTCCGTCGAGGACACCTTCGACGTGGACCTGCACGACCGCGTGCGGATCCGCGGCGAGGTGCAGCGGCTCGCCGACCGGTGCGTGGTCCGGCTGCGGGCCTCCGGGCACTCGGGGCGGACCATCGTCTTGAAGGTGCGCCGCTACGACTTCTCGACGCTGACCCGCTCCGAGACCCTGCGGGGGCCCACCGACGACCCCGCGGTCGTCCGGGAGGCGGCGTCACGGCTGCTGGAGGGGGTCGACACCACGGGCGGGGTACGGCTGCTGGGCGTCGGCGTGACGGGCCTCGCCGACTACACCCAGGAGGACCTGTTCGCCCAGGCGCTCGGAGGCGGGCAGACGGCCGCGGAGACGGCGCAGGAGCCCGAGGAGACGGGGGAGCCGGGAGAGGCCGCAGAGGCCGGGGAGGCGGCGTCCGAGGCCGGTGCGGACCGGGAGGCGGGCGGGGAGCCGGAGGCGGCCTCCGCGCGGCACTGGCCGGCGGGGAGCGACGTACGGCATGCCGTGTACGGGCCCGGCTGGGTGCAGGGCAGCGGGGTCGGGCGGGTCACCGTACGGTTCGAGCAGCCCGGATCGCCGCCCGGCCGGGTACGCACCTTCCGGGTGGACGACCCCGAGCTGGAGTCCTCCGAGCCGCTGCCCCTCGTAGGACGCGGGGGAAACGACCAGGGGGCGCCGCCCTAGCGCGGCTCGCGCTTTCGGCGGTCCGGCGGGGTGGGCGGGTGGTGGAACTCGTCGGGGAGGGTCACGTCCAGCCCGTAGTGGTGGTAGAGCTGGAGTTCCTGCTCGGGGGAGAGGTGGCGGCCGACCCCGAAGTCGGGGGCGTCCTTGATCAGGGAACGATCGAAGGGGACGCGGAGGGTCTCGCCCACCACCTCGCTGGGCTCCAGGGGGACGAAGGCGTCCCGGCCGAAGAGCCCGGTGCGGACGGCGGCCCATTCCGGTACTCCCGTGGCATCGTCGAGGTAGACCTCGTCCACGGTGCCGATCTTGGCACCGTTGCGGTCGAATGCCTTGCGGCCGATCAGGCTGCGCGGATCGATGTCGGTCTGCACGGTCCCTCCGTCTGGTCGCATGTGGGTCACAACTCATCCGTAATGACTACAGAAGGGCATATCGGGATGGGGGGCCAGTCGAGGGAGGTCCCAGATCCTCGCTGGTAGGCTGGGTAACGGCTGTTGACCCTGTGCGGGAGAGTCCTCCGAATGAGCTCGACGGAGGCGCCGAAGGAGCAAATCCTCCCCGGAATCTCTCAGGCATACGTACCGCACGTGACGAGGCCACTCTGGAAAGCAGGGGCGGGTACCGGGTACGCAGTCGCCGGTTCCGCACCTCACCGACGGTGAAAGCCGGAGCGCACGGGTGACCCCCGTGGGACCCGGCGAAGCTCTCAGGTTGAGATGACAGAGGGGGAGGCCGTCCGGGTGCCCGCGCCGTGGTGCCCCTCGCAGGTCATACGACCAGGAGGCCTCCGTCATGACCGCCAACCGCATTCCGCTCTCTCAGCTGGAGCGAGGCATCCCCTTCGAGCAGCGTCACATCGGCCCGGACGCCGAGGCGCAGGCAAAGATGCTCGCCCACGTGGGCTACGGCTCCCTGGACGAACTCACCGCCGCCGCGGTACCGGATGTGATCAAGACCGCCGACGCGCTCGACCTGCCCGACGCGCGCACCGAGGCCGAGGTGCTCGCCGAGCTGCGCTCGCTCGCGGACCGCAACCAGGTCCTCACCTCCATGATCGGCCTCGGCTACTACGGGACCTTCACCCCGCCGGTCATCCTGCGCAACGTCATGGAGAACCCGGCCTGGTACACGGCGTACACGCCCTACCAGCCGGAGATCTCGCAGGGCCGGCTGGAGGCGCTGCTGAACTTCCAGACCGTCGTCGCCGACCTGACCGGTCTGCCGACCTCCGGTGCCTCCCTGCTCGACGAGGGCACCGCGGCCGCCGAGGCCATGACGCTGGCCCGCCGGGTCGGCAAGGCCAAGGGCAACGTCTTCCTCGTCGACGCCGACGCCCTGCCGCAGACCATCGCCGTCATCGAGACCCGCGCCGAGCCGATCGGCATCGAGGTCGTCGTCGCCGACCTCTCCGCCGGCATCCCGGCCGAGATCGCCGAGCGCGGCGTCTACGGCGTCCTGATCCAGTACCCCGGCGCCTCCGGCGCGGTGCGCGAGATCAAGACGGTCATCGACCAGGCGCACGAGCTCGGCGCGATCGTCGCCGTCTCCGCCGACCTGCTCGCCCTGACCCTGCTGGCCTCCCCCGGCTCCCTCGGCGCGGACATCGCCGTCGGCACCACCCAGCGCTTCGGCGTGCCCATGGGCTTCGGCGGCCCGCACGCCGGTTACATGGCCGTCCAGGACAAGCACGCCCGCTCCCTGCCGGGCCGCCTCGTCGGCGTCTCCGTGGACGCGGACGGCAACAAGGCGTACCGCCTGGCGCTCCAGACCCGCGAGCAGCACATCCGCCGCGAGAAGGCCACCAGCAACATCTGCACCGCCCAGGTGCTGCTCGCCGTCATGGCCGGCATGTACGCCGTCTACCACGGCCCCGACGGCCTGCGGACGATCGCCCGTCGGACCCACCGCTACGCCGCCCTCCTCGCCGCGGGCCTGACGGCGGGCGGGGTCGAGGTCGTGCACGGCTCGTTCTTCGACACGCTCACCGTCCGTGTGCCCGGCAAGGCCGACGAGGTCGTCGCCGCGGCCCGCGAGGGCGGCGTCAACCTCTTCCGCGTCGACGCCGACCACGTCTCCGTCTCCTGCGACGAGACCACCCTGCGCGCCCACGTCGAGGCCGTCTGGGCGGCCTTCGGCGTCACCGCCGACATCGAGGCGCTGGACGCGTCGGTCGCCGACACGCTGCCCGAGGGCCTGCTGCGCTCGGACGCGTACCTGGGGCACCCGGTCTTCCACCAGCACCGCAGCGAGACCGCGATGCTGCGCTACCTGCGCAGGCTCGCGGACAAGGACTACGCGCTGGACCGCGGCATGATCCCGCTGGGCTCCTGCACCATGAAGCTCAACGCGACCACCGAGATGGAGCCGGTCACCTGGCCCGAGTTCGGTCAGGTGCACCCGTTCGCCCCGGTCGAGCAGGCCGAGGGGTACCTCACGCTCATCACCGAGCTGGAGGAACGTCTCTGCGAGGTCACCGGCTACGACAAGGTCTCCATCCAGCCGAACGCCGGCTCCCAGGGCGAGCTGGCCGGTCTGCTGGCCGTCCGCGCCTACCACCGGGCCAACGGTGACGAGCAGCGCACCGTCTGCCTCATCCCGTCCTCCGCGCACGGCACCAACGCCGCGAGCGCCGTGATGGCAGGCATGAAGGTCGTCGTCGTCAAGACGGCCGACGACGGCGAGGTGGACGCGGACGACCTGCGCGCCAAGATCGAGCAGTACCGCGACGAGCTCGCCGTGCTGATGATCACCTACCCGTCGACGCACGGTGTGTTCGAGGAGCACGTCGCGGACATCTGCGCGCAGGTGCACGAGGCCGGCGGCCAGGTCTACGTGGACGGCGCGAACCTGAACGCCCTGGTGGGTCTGGCCAAGCCGGGTCACTTCGGCGGCGACGTCTCGCACCTGAACCTGCACAAGACCTTCTGCATCCCGCACGGCGGCGGCGGTCCGGGCGTCGGCCCGGTCGGCGTCCGGGCGCACCTGGCCCCGTACCTGCCGAACCACCCGCTCCAGCCGACGGCGGGCCCGGAGACGGGCGTCGGTCCGATCTCGGCCGCCCCGTGGGGTTCGGCGGGCATCCTGCCGATCTCCTGGTCGTACGTCCGCCTGATGGGTGGCGAGGGCCTCAAGCGCGCCACCCAGGTGGCCGTGCTCGGCGCCAACTACATCGCCAAGCGGCTGGAGCCGCACTACCCGGTGCTCTACACCGGCCCGGGGAACCTGGTCGCGCACGAGTGCATCATCGACCTGCGCCCCCTGTCGAAGGCGACGGGCGTCAGCGTCGACGACATCGCCAAGCGCCTGATCGACTACGGCTTCCACGCGCCGACCATGTCGTTCCCGGTCGCCGGCACGCTGATGATCGAGCCGACGGAGTCCGAGGACCTCGCCGAGATCGATCGTTTCTGCGACGCGATGATCGCCATCCGCGGCGAGATCGAGCGGGTCGCGAGCGGCGAGTGGCCGCTGGAGGACAACCCGCTGGCCAACGCCCCGCACACGGCGGCGGCCCTCGGCGGCGAGTGGAACCACCCGTACAGCCGTGAGGACGCGGTCTTCCCCGGTGGCATGAACGCGGCCGAGAAGTACTGGCCGCCGGTGCGCCGGATCGACGGCGCCTTCGGCGACCGCAACCTGGTGTGCTCCTGCCCGCCGCTGGACGAGTACGACAACTGACCGTCCTGACGGGATGCCGTTCTGACGGGATGCCGTCCTGACGGGACCGCATGGTGAAGGGGCCGGTTCCGGAGCTTGCGCTCCGGGGCCGGCCCCTTGCGTGTGGTGTGGTGCTTCCGGTCGGTCCGATCGGCTACGCCGCCGCGAGCGGGCGGTGCGGGGCGATGATCTGGCCGTCCGGCAGCAGCTCACCGGTGTCCTCGAAGAGCAGGACGCCGTTGCACAGCAGGCTCCAGCCCTGTTCCGGGTGGTTGGCCACCGGGCGCGCGGCCTCCCGGTCGGCGGACTCTGATGACGGGCAGGCAGGCTGGTGCTGGCACATGGATGCGTTCTTTCGCTGCGGTGTGGTCTGTTCGCTACGGCTCGATGCGTGATTCATGGCCGTCCCCCTGGGTCGTCCCCGCACCTGCGGGGAGGATGTCCTCAGTCTTCCCCCACGACGGCTGCTTCGCAGGTATTTCCCGGCAGCTGTCCTCATGGATTGAGGACGCATCACCCGTGCGGGCGGTTCAGGCCAACTCCCCTGTCATTTCGGATGGTTCGTTGATGACCCGAGCGGACTAGGCCGGATGGGCCGGATGGGTGGGGGCGTTCACGCCGCCGGGGCGGCCAGGGTCGGCGGGGCGGGCGGGGTCGGCGGGGCCGGCGGGGTCAGCCGGTGGGTCAGTACCGGAAGCAGCTCGGACACCGGGTGGGGGCGGTACGGGGCGATCCCGGGCGGGGCGGGGGCCAGCGGTACCAGCAGGTCGGTGGCGGCGGGCAGGCCCGCGGCGGCGTCGGCCCCGACCGCCCCGTGCAGCCACAGGGTCAGCATGTACAGCTCCGGTACGGACAGCAGGCGCGGCTGGTAGCTCGTGGCGAGCGACTCCGCCTGGCGCAGGGCGCGTTCGGTGGCCGCCACGTAGGGGCCCTCGAAGAAGTGGGAGAAGGTCCAGCCGTCCGCGGTCAGGCGTGTGTCGGCCGCCGCCACGAAGCGGTCGCCGCTGCGGATCAGGAACCGCCAGGCCGTGAGCCGGGTGCGCGGCGGCCTGCCGTCGCCTCCGACGCCCGACAGGCCCAGCCGGTCGAGCACGTGGACCGGCAGCGGGAGTTCGGCGGTGGTCGGGCCCTGGACCGCGCGCAGGGTCGGGGTGTGTGCCTCGTGGACGGCGGTGGGAGAACGGAGTGCCGTGAGGACGCTGCGCAGGGCGGGCGCGGGTGCCGGGGGGACATGCAGCGGCATGGTGGGTCGCCTCTCACTTGGGAGACCTGTGGTGCAGGGGAAGGTGCGGGACGGCGCTGTCGCATTCTGGGGTCAGAGGTGGGCATTGGGGCAATGGCCGCGCGCCAACTCTCTGCCTCGTCTGCGGAGTTTATACGACACGTGTTCACACAGTGTTTCGGCTAGCTGTCCCCGCCATTGTCGACAAGGCGTCTTCCGGTCCCACTGTCGTGCTATTCGTGCCGGTTTCGCGCGAACAAGCCGCGCTGACCTGGAAGGTTACCGGAAGGCGGCTCGGCTGGAAAGCGCCGGTTATCGGAAATCGGCAAAAGCGACGCTGAATTTGCGGAAGGCGGCTTGCCAGGTGAATGTGCCGAAGCGGTCATCCGGCCATGCCGGCGCGCGCTCCCCGGCGGACCGGTCGCCTCGGCGTTATGGATCACGTGGCCTGGGCATCATCGACCGTACGCGCGCCTGGGTGCAACGGCCGGGCCACTCGAGGAGGGACGCTTCGATGGGGGAGAAGGTCGTGGCAGGCGGATTCGACCTGTCCGATCGGCAACGGTATCGGAGGAAGCTTCACGAGTGCCTGGAGGGACTGGAGCGGCTTCTGGCCGAGAAGAGGTTCGATCGTCCCAAGAACATGATGGGACTGGAGATCGAGCTGAATCTCGCCGGCTCCGACGGTTTGCCGCGCATGGTGAATGCGCAGGTGCTGGAGCGGATAGCGAGCCCCGATTTCCAGACCGAACTCGGAATGTTCAACCTGGAGGTCAACGTCCTTCCGCACCGGCTCGGCGGCCGGGTATTCGACCAGCTCGCGGAGGAACTGAGCGCGGGTCTGCACTACGCGCACCGACAGGCGGCGCAGATCGACGCGGGCGTGGTGATGATCGGGATCCTGCCGACCATCTCCCGTGAGGACCTGGCCCTGGCCAACCTCTCGGCGGTGGACCGCTACTCCCTGCTGAACGAGCAGATCCTGATGATGCGCGGGGAGGACTTCACGCTCGACATCGACGGCGTCGAGCGGCTCACCTGGAGCACCGGGTCCATCGTGCCGGAGGCCGCCTGTACCTCCGTACAGCTCCACCTCCAGGTCACGCCGGCGCGGTTCTCCGACGTGTGGAACGCGGCGCAGGCGGTGACGGCCGTACAGATAGCGGTGGGCGCCAACTCGCCGTTCCTGTTCGGGCGGGAGCTGTGGCGGGAGTCGCGGCCGCCGCTGTTCACCCAGGCCACCGACACGCGTCCGCCCGAGTTGCGGGCGCAGGGGGTGCGGCCGCGGACCTGGTTCGGGGAGCGGTGGGTGGACTCCGCGTACGAGCTGTTCGCCGAGAACGTGCGCTGGTTCCCCTCGCTGCTGCCGATCTGCGACGAGGAGGAGCCGCTGCGGGTGCTCGCCGAGGGCGGGGTGCCCGGCCTCCAGGAACTGGTGCTGCACAACGGCACGGTCTACCGCTGGAACCGGCCCGTCTACGGGGTCGCCGACGGGGTTCCGCACCTGCGGGTGGAGAACCGGGTGCTGCCGGCCGGGCCGACCGTCGCCGACGTCGTCGCCAACGCGGCGTTCTACTACGGCCTCGTACGCACCCTCGCGGACGAGCAGCGCCCGGTGTGGACCCGGATGCGGTTCGCGGAGGCGGAGGCCAACTTCGACGCGGCCTGCCGGTACGGGATCGACGCGCGGCTGCGCTGGCCGCGCAAGGGCCGGGCCGGGGGGCTGGTCAGCGTACCGGCGGTCCGGCTGGTGCTCGACGAGCTGCTGCCGATGGCCGCGGCCGGACTCGACGCCTGGGGCATCGAACCCGCCGACCGGGACCACTACCTCGGGATCATCGAGGAACGCTGCCGGCGCCGGGTGAACGGGGCGACCTGGCAGGTGGACACCTATCACCGGACCCTGGCCGGCGGGCTGGAACGGGACGCCGCGCTGGCCGCGACCACCCGCCGCTACAGCGAGCTGATGCACAAGGGCGACCCGGTGCACACGTGGCCGGTGGGCATCGAGGAACAGGAGGCCGAGGCTCCGGCCGCCGCCCGGCGCTGAGCGGTCCGGCTCCTGTGGGCGCATCCCTCGCGCCTGCCCGTCGCACCTGCCCGTCCGCCGCCCCGGTCGTACCGCCCCGTCGCACCTCCCCGGCCGCCGAGCGGGCAGTATGGGGTGGTCACAGAGGGATGAGCGGACGGGAGTCATACGTGCGGGCGGAGCCGGAGCCGGTGGTCGTGGAGCTGCGGGAGGAGCGGCGGCGGGGCGCGCTGCGCACCGAGACGCTGCTCGTCCTCGCCCTGTCACTGGGCGCGAGCGGGGTCTCCGCGCTGATCAGCTTCATCGGCTCGCTCACCAAGCCGGGCGGTCTCAAGGACCAGGCCGCCACGCTGAACGGGTCCTACGCGCCGGGCCGGCCCTGGTTGGACCTGGCGTGGCAGCTCTTCGGGATCGCGAGTGCGCTGGTGCCCGTCCTGCTGGTCGCCCACCTGCTGACGCGGGAGGGGGCGCCGGGGCTGCGGGTGCTCGGCTTCGACCGCACCCGGCCGGGCTGGGACCTGGGCCGGGGCGCGCTGGTCGCCGCCGGCATCGGGAGCGCCGGCCTGGCCTTCTACCTGGCGGCCAGGGCCGGCGGCTTCAACCTCACGGTGGTGCCCGAGTCGCTGCCCGACGTGTGGTGGAAGTTCCCCGTACTGATCCTCTCCGCGGTGCAGAACTCCGTGGTGGAGGAGGTCATCGTGCTGGCCTACCTGCTGCGCAGACTGGACGGGCTGGGCTGGTCGCCGACGGCCGCGCTGGTCGCCAGTTCGGTGCTGCGCGGCTCGTACCACCTCTACCAGGGCATCGGCGGGTTCATCGGCAACGTGGTGATGGGCGCCGTCTTCGTCCTCGCCTACCGGCGCTGGGGCCGGGTGGGGCCGCTGGTCGTCGCCCACGCGCTGCTCGACATCGTGGCGTTCGCCGGGTACGCGCTGCTCGCGGGGAAGGTGGGCTGGCTGCCGACGCCGTAGGCCTCCGGCCGGCTCAGGGGGCGGTCAGCAGTTCGCCGTCGATGACGGTGACGGCGCGTCCGGTCAGGAGCGTACGGTCGCCGGCCGGCTCGACCTCCACCAGGCCCTGACGGGCGCCGCCCTGGAGGCCCGTCATCCGCGTGCGGCCCAGGCGGGCCGCCCAGAACGGGGCGAGCGCGGTGTGGGCGCTGCCCGTGACGGGGTCCTCGTCGATGCCGACGGCCGGGAAGAAGCCGCGGGAGACGAAGTCGTAGCCGCGCGCGGGATCCTCGGCGGGCGCGGTGACGATCACGCCGCGGCGTGAGTGGGCGCGCAGGGCCGCGTGGTCGGGCCGCAGGTTCCGTACGGTCGCCTCGTCGGCGAGCTCGACGAGGAGGTCGCCGATGTGGGCCGAGGTGTCGTGGACAGAGACGATCTCGGCGCCGAGGGCGCGGCCGACCTCGGGGGGCGCCTCGATGGGGGTCAGCTCGGACGTCGGGAAGTCCATGGTGATCGTGCCGTCCTCGGCGGCCCGTGTGATGAGGACGCCGCAGCGCGCGGCGAAGCGGACCGTGCCCCGCGCGAGGTCGGCCTCGCGCAGGACGTGGGCGGTGGCGAGGGTGCCGTGGCCGCACATGTCCACCTCGGCGGTGGGGGTGAACCAGCGCAGGGCCCAGTCGGCGTCGCCGCCGGGCGGCAGCGGGTGCGCGAAGGCGGTCTCGGAGAGGTTCACCTCGGCCGCGACCCGCTGGAGCCAGGCGTCGTCGGGAAAGGCGTCGAGGAGCAGGACCCCGGCGGGGTTCCCCTGGAACGGGCGGTCGGTGAAGGCGTCGACGATTCGGATGCGCATGGGGCGACCGTAGGGCGGCGTCCTGATCGTGAACAAAGGCCAATCCGGGACGACTGGCCTGATGCCTGATTCAGACGGTGACGCGCAAGGTGAATCGGTAGGTCATGACGCCGCCAGGACGCAGAACTCGTGGTCTTCCGGGTCGGTCAGGCAGGTCCAGGGGACGTCGTCCTGACCGAGGTCGAGGTCGGTGGCGCCGAGGGTCCGCAGTCGGGCGACCTCCGCCTCCTTGTCGTCACCGGGGTACGGCAGTAGGTCGAGGTGGACGCGGTCCGGCGCGGTCTTCACGTCGGGCGTGCGGACGAACTCCAGGTACGGGCCGACGCCCTTGGCGGAGCGGAGCACCGCGAGGTCGTCGGTCACCCGGTGCACGGTCCAGTCGATCGCCTCGCCCCAGAACCGGGCCATGGCCCGCGGGTCCGCGCAGTCGACCACCACCGCGGCGATCGGCCCGGTGTCCCGGTAGGTCTCCCGGGGCTCCAGGACGCAGAACTCGTTGCCCTCCGGGTCGGCGAGGACCGTCCACGGCACGTCGCCCTGGCCGATGTCGACGGGCGTCGCGCCGAGCGCGATGAGGTGCGCGACCCACTCCGTCTGATGGGACGCGGAGGTGGTGGCGAGGTCCAGGTGCATGCGGTTCTTCGCCGCCGTCTTGGCTTCCGGCACGGGGACGAAGCCGAGGCCGAGGACGACCGGGTCGGGCCAGACGAGGTCGCCGCCGGGTCCCACGTAGGTGGTCACGCCGGGCCGAAACGCACTCCAGCCGAGCGCCTGCGCCCAGAACCGGCCGACCGCCGAGCCGTCGAGAGCCTTGATGTTCACGTGAGCGGGTCGCAGTGCCATGTCGGCGATCCTATCGGTAATAGGTTCCGATATATCGTTGACGCATCGCGATGGGTCAACGATAGTGAAGGAGTCAAGACAGTGACGACCACACATGACGAGCGATGACGAAAGGAGCGCAGTGATGCGTTCACATGGACAGCACGGCCACGGACATGAACACGGACGGGGTCACGGCCACTGCGGGCCGGACCGTCGGGAGGAGTTCAGGGGGCTGCGCGCCGCCTTCGGGCCGTTCGGGCCGGGCTTCGGCGGCGGCCCCTTCGGCGGGCGGGGTGGACGCGGGGGGCCGCGCGGTCGGGCCCGGCGGGGCGACGTGCGCGCCTCGATCCTGGCGCTGCTCGCGGACCGGCCGATGCACGGCTACGAGATGATCCAGGAGATCGGCGAGCGCAGCGGCGGGGCCTGGAAGCCCAGCCCCGGCTCCGTCTACCCGACCCTCCAGCTGCTGGAGGACGAGGGGCTCATCACCAACGAGAGCGACGGCGGCAAGAAGCTGTTCACGCTCACCGACGCCGGCCGGTCCGAGGCCGCATCGGGTCCGGACGCCCCCTGGGCGGACGCCGGTCGCGGCTTCGACTTCGAGGCGATGCACGAGATCCGCACCGCCGGGGTCGGCCTGATGGAGGCCTTCGGGCAGGTCTTCAAGACCGGCTCGCCCGAGCAGCGCGAGAAGGCGCTCGCGGTGATCAACGACGCCCGCAAGAAGCTCTACCTGATCCTGGCCGACGAGCACTGAGTCGGTCGGCCGACGGAAGAACGGCGGTGCCCCGCGAGGAATCACGCGGGGCACCGCCGTCGGCGTCAGGGCCGACGGATCTCAGGCGACCAGTGCGGCCAGCTTGCGCAGGGACTCGTTCAGCGCGGCGGTCGCCGAGTCCTTCAGCTTGCCCGCCATCAGGGAGACGGCCGCGCCGGTGAACTCCCCGTCGATGCGGACCGTCGTGGCGGCGCCGTCCGGGGTCAGCGTGTACCGGGTCAGGACGGCCACGCCCATCGGGCCCTTCCCGGTGATCGCGAAGAGGCGCCCCTCCTCCAGCTCCGAGACCGTCCAGAGGACCTCGGCGGGAAAACCCATCATCTTCATGTTCTCGGAGAAGGTGGTGCCGACGGCCAGGCTCTGCGGACCGCCCTTGGGGAAGTCGGTGTGGGTCATGCTCCACTGCCCGTACGCGTCCCAGTCGGTCAGTCGGTCCCACAGCTTCGCGGCGGGCGCCTCGATGCGTGATTCCGCGGTGACTTCAGCCATGCGTCCACCCCTTCTCGTCGGGTACGTGCGGCGGAACGTAGCCCCGGTGGCCGGAACATTCAAGACTGACGGCCTGTCAGATCCATGGTCGGCGGCCGGGTCGGCGTCGGATGGATCTCGGGTGTGTCTCAACAGGTGTCACCCCGATGACGCTCCTGACATGTGCTGTCATGATGGCCCGATGCAAGCGTCAGGGAAGAATGCCGGACTGGGCCTCGCCCTCGTCTCGGCGTGTGCGTTCGGTGGTTCCGGTGTCGCGGCGAAGCCGCTGATCGAGGCGGGTTTGGACCCGCTCCACGTCGTGTGGTTGAGGGTGGCCGGAGCGGCGCTGGTGCTCTCCCCGCTGGCCTGGCGTCACCGCGGCCTGCTGCTGCGCAAACCCCTGCTGCTCGCCGGCTTCGGGCTGGTCGCCGTCGCGGGCGTCCAGGCGTTCTACTTCGCGTCCCTGTCCCGGATCCCCGTCGGCGTCGCCCTGCTGCTGGAGTACCTCGGCCCCGCCCTGCTGCTCGGTTGGATCCGCTTCGTCCAGCGCAAGCCGGTCACCAGGGCGGCGGCGGCCGGTGCGGCGGTGGCCGTCGTCGGCCTGGCCTGTGTGGTCGAGATCTGGGCCGGGCTGAGCCTGGACCCGCTCGGCGTGCTGCTCGGTCTCTGCGCCGCCTGCTGCCAGGCCTTCTACTTCGTCTTCGCCGACCAGGGCGCGGACGGCGAGGACGCGCCCGACCCGCTGGGCGTGATCGCCTACGGCATGCTCATCGGCGCCGCCGTGATGACCGTGATCGCGCGGCCGTGGCGGATGGACTGGGCGGTGTTGGGCGGCGACGCGCCGCTGGGCGACGTCGACGTCCCGGCCCTGGCCCTGCTCGGCTGGGTGGTGCTGGTCGCGACCGTGTTCGCGTACCTGACCGGGGTCGTCTCGGTGCGCAAGCTCTCCCCGCAGGTGGCCGGTGTGGTGGCCTGCCTGGAGGCGGTCATCGCCACCGTGCTGGCGTGGATCCTGCTCGGCGAGCACCTCTCGGCCCCGCAGATCCTGGGTGGCGCGCTGGTGCTCGGCGGTGCGTTCATCGCCCAGTCCTCGCGGCCCGAGCGGACGCCGGCCCCGACCCCCGCGGAAGTCGACCGCGAGAAGGCTCCGGCGTAGGGTGCTGTCCATGCCTTCGACCGTGCTTCCCCCTCCCGCCGCCTAGCGCGGGCGGCCTGCACCACGCACGAGTGACCCGGCCCGGGGAGCCCCCGGGTGGGTCCGCGCTGCCCGCGAAGAGATGACCTTCCTCCTCATCCTTCACGCACGCGCGGAGACACACGTGTCGAACCATTCGCCCGCCATCGGGCGCAGTCTGCTGTACCTCGTCGTCGCCGGGGCCGCCTGGGGCACCGCCGGGGCGGCCGCCTCCCTCCTCTTCTCCTCCAGTGGTCTGGGCCCCCTCGCCCTCACCTTCTGGCGGTGCGCAGGCGGGCTGGTGGTGCTGCTCGCGGTGCTCGCCGTACGCCGGCCCTCGGCGGTGCGGCGGGCGGCTGCCGTACGCCGCCCGTCGGCGCCATCGCTGCTCGGCACCGGGCTCTTGTTCACGCTGTTCCAGGCCGCCTACTTCGGCGCCGTGCGGGAGACCGGCCTGACGGTCGCCACCGTGGTCACCCTAGGGGCGGGGCCCGTACTGATCGCGCTCGGCGGCCGGTACTGGATGCGCGAACGCCCGGGCCGGGGCGGGGTCGCCGCCGTCGGCGGTGCACTGGCCGGCCTGGCCGTCCTGGTGCTGGGCGGCGGGGAGGCCGAGGTGCGGCCGCTCGGGGTCGGCTGGGCGCTGCTGTCGGCCGCCGGCTACGCGGGGATGACGCTGCGGGCCAGGTGGCTCGGGCGGCGCGGGGAGGGCGGGGACCCGCTCGTGACCACCGCGTGGTCGACGGGGGTCGGTACGGTGTGCCTGTTGCCGCTCGCGCTGGTGGAGGGGCTGCTGCCGCACCTGGAGGAGCCGGGGTGGGTGCTCGGGCTGCTGGTGTACGTGGCCGTGGTGCCCACGGCCCTGGCGTACGCGTTGTACTTCACGGGGGCGGCGTCGGTACGGGCCGCGACCGTGTCGGTGATCATGCTGATCGAGCCGGTGAGCGCGGCCGTGATCGCCGTCGGGCTGCTCGGGGAGCGGCTGACCGGCGCCGTGGCGCTGGGCACCGTACTGCTGCTGTCGGCGGTGGGCGCGCTCATCGCGGCCGAGGTCCGTGGGCCGTTGGGCCGCGCGGAGTCGGGCGACGGCGGCGGCGCGGCCGGGGAGCTCGGGGAGCTCGGCGGGCTCGGGGACCTCGGGGAGCTCGGGGGCGAGGCCGCCCCCGAGCCTCACAGCGCGGCGAGGTAGTCGGGCAGGGCGACGCCGGGGGTCAGGTCGGCGGCCGGGACGGGGGTCCCGTACGCCGGCGCGACCGGGATCACGCCCGACCAGAAGGGCAGCCCCAGGTCCTCGGCGTCGTCGTTCGGGCCGCCGGTGCGGATCTTCGCGGACACCTCGTCGAGGTCCAGGCGGATCACGGCCGTGGCCGCCAACTCCTTGGCGTTCGCGGGCCGGGAGTCGGCGGAGCGGCCGGGCACCACGTGGTCGACGAGGGCGTCGAGCGCCATGCGGCACTCTTCCGCGTCGGTGACCTGGTAGGCGGTGCCGTGCACGACCACCGAGCGGTAGTTCATCGAGTGGTGGAAGGCCGAGCGGGCCAGCACCAGGCCGTCGACGTGCGTCACGGTCAGACAGACGGGCAGACCCGGGTCGGCCTTCCCGGCGGCCAGCAGCGGGCGCGAGCCGGTGGAGCCGTGGATGTAGAGCCGCTCGCCGACCCGGCCGAAGAGGGTCGGCAGGACCACGGGGGCGCCGTCGCGCACGAAGCCGAGGTGGCAGACATAGGCCTGGTCGAGTATCGCGTGCACGGTCTCGCGGTCGTAGCGGGCCCGGTCGCGGGAGCGGGTCGGGACGGTGCGGTCGGTCGGCTCGTACGCGGCGGGGGCGGTGGCGGAGGGGGTCTGTGTGACGGTCACGGTGCGAACTCCATTGCATTAGTGCATAATGAGCTTTGTGCTAGGAGACTATCGGATCACAGGGCGTCGCGCATCCGACATCGCGGCGAGCATCGAGAACGGCGTCGCCTCCGGCGCGCTCCCGCCCGACCGGCTGTTGCCGCCGATGCGCGAGCTGGCCGTCGAGCTGGGGGTGAACGCCAACACCGTCGCCGCCGCGTACCGGACCCTGCGTGAGCGCGGCGTCATCCGGACCGACGGGCGACGCGGCAGCCGCGTGCTCGCCCGGCCCGCCACCACACCGCGCGACGCCATGCGGACGGCGGTGCCGGCCGACGTGCGCGACCTCACCCAGGGCAATCCCGACCTGACCCTGCTGCCCTCGCTGGACGGGCCGCTGCGCGCGGCCGCCCTGCGGTACGCGCAGGCGCCCCCGCTCTACGGTGAGGCCCCGGTCGTCGCGGACCTCGAACGGCTCGCCCGCGAGGGCTTCGCGCGGGACGGCGTACGCGCCGACGCCATCGCGGTGACCTCCGGCGCGGCGGACGGCATCGAACGGGTACTGGCCGCGCACCTGCGACCGGGGGACGCGGTGGCGGTCGAGGACCCGGGCTGGAGCAGTGTGCTCGACCTGGTCCCGGCCATGGGGTTCACCCCGATCCCGGTCGCCGTGGACGACGAGGGGCCCCGGCCCGAGGCGGTCGCACACGCCCTCGCGGCCGGGGCGCGCGCCCTCATCGTGACGGCCCGCGCGCAGAACCCGACCGGCGCCGCCGTGAGCGCCGCGCGGGCGGGGCGGCTGCGGGAGCTGCTCGCCGAGCACCCCGGGGTGCTGGTGGTGGACGACGACCACGGGCACGGGATCGTGGACCTGCCGCTGCACCCCGTGGGCGGAACCACCCACCACTGGGCGCTGATCCGCTCCACGGCCAAGGCGTACGGGCCGGACCTGCGGCTCGCGGTGCTCACCGGGGACGCGGTGACCCTCGACCGGGTCCGGGGCCGGCAGCGGCTGGGACCGGGCTGGGTGAGCCGGCTGCTCCAGTACGCGGTCGTCGAGCTGTGGAGCTCCGGGGCGGTGGACGCGTCGGCGGTCGCGGGCGCGTACGGGCGTCGCCGGGACGGCCTGATCGCGGCGCTCGCGGCGCGCGGGGTGGCGGCCCACGGGCGGAGCGGGATGAACGTGTGGATCCCCGTCGGCGACGAGACGGCGGTGGTCACGCGGCTGCTGGCGGCGGGCTGGGGGGTCACGGCCGGGGCCAGGTTCCGCGTGGAGTCGGGGTCCGGCGTACGGATCACGATCTCGGGGCTGGCCCCGGCGGAGGTGGAACCGCTGGCCGACGCCGTCGCGGCGGCGGTACGGCCGGTGGCGGGGGGACGCTTCGACTGACCGGGCGGGCCCCCGCCGTTCGCGATCCCCGCGTCAGGCGGCCTTGCGCGGCCCCGGGCGGGACTGCGTCAGGGCCGCGCCCGCCAGGACGATGACCGCGCCGACCGGCGTGTTCCAGTGCAGCTGCTCGCCGAGGACCAGGACGCCCGCCGTGGTGGCGATCACCGGGATGAAGTAGGTGACCATCTGCGCGGTGGTCGGCCCGACCTCCGTCACCAACCCGTACTGCATCTGCAGCGCCATCCCCGTGCCGAGCGCGCCGAGCGCCACCACGGCGAGGGTGGGCCACAGCGGGAACGCGGCCGGCGCCGAGGTGAACAGGACGCTGACGACGGCCAGCTGGACGGTCGAGACCATGAGCTGCGCCCCGGTCAGCGCCACCGGGGAGCCGGGGGCGCCGGCCAGCGTGCGGCGGACGTAGATCCAGCCGATGGGGTAGCAGAGCGAGGCCAGCAGGGCGAGCGCGGTGCCCCGGGCGTCGATGCCGGAGAAGCCCTGCCAGGCGCCGAGGACGGTCAGGACGCCCAGGAAGCCGATGCCGAGGCCCGCGAAGCGGCGCCGGGTGGGGCGGTCCTCCGAGAGGGCGACCAGCGAGAGCGCCATCCCCCACAGGGGGGAGGTGGCGTTGCAGATCCCGGCCAGGCTCGACGGGATGGACAGCTCGGCGTAGGCGAAGAGCGAGAACGGGGCGGTGTTCAGCAGGAGCGCCGCCACCGTGAGGTGACCCCAGGTGCGCAGGCCCCGGGGGAGCGGCTCCCGGCGTACCGCCAGCACCGCCAGCAGGGCCAGGGCGCCGAAGAGGACCCGGCCGAGGGCCACCTGGAAGGGGGCGAACGCATCGGTGCCCACCTTGATCAGGAGGAAGCTGAAGCCCCACACGACGGAGAGGAGGGCGAAGCGCAGCCGCCAGTCGAGGCGGCGGGTGGGGGTGGTGGGGCTGGTGTCGGGGAGAGAGGGGGCGGGGGCTTTCGGGAGGGAGGGGGCGGGGGCGCTCATGTGATCCACTCTGCTGCGCGTGACCTCGTAGGACAAGCGAGACTTGCTGCCGGTGACGGCGTAGCATCGCTTACATGTTGAACCTGGAGCGCCTGCGCACGCTGGACGCCCTCGCCCGCCACGGTTCGGTCAGTGGCGCGGCGGGCGGCCTCCATGTGACCACGTCCGCCGTCTCCCAGCAGATGGCCAAGTTGGAGCGGGAGGTCGGCCAGCCGCTGCTGACCAAGAACGGGCGCGGGGTGCGGCTGACGGACGCGGGCCGGCTGCTGGCCGACCACGCCGCCCGGATCATCTCCCAGGTCGAGCTCGCCCAGGCCGACGTCGAGGCCCAGCGGGGCCGCGCCGTTGGGGAGTTGCGGATCGGCTCCTTCCCCACCGCCATGCGCGGCCTGCTGCCCGGCGCGTTGACCGCGCTGCGCGCCGACCATCCCGAACTGCGGGTCCTCGTGCGGGAGCGGGCGCCGGAGGAGAGCATGGCGGCGGTCGTGCGCGGGGACCTGGACCTGGCCCTGGCCATCGACTGGTACAACAAGCGGATGCCGGTGCCCGCCGAGCTGACCCGCGCCCACCTCCTCGACGACGCCGTGGACATCGCCGTGCCGGCCGATCACCCGCTGGCCGACCGGACGCAGATCTCCCTGGCCGAGTTCGCCGACGACGACTGGATCTCCTGGAACGAGGGCCAGTTCTGCCACGAGTGGCTGGTGTTCACCCTGCGCGGCACCGGCATCGAGCCGCGCATCGCGCACATCGCCGAGGAGCACCACACCCAACTGGCCTTCGTGGAAGCCGGTCTGGGGGTGTGCGTCACCCCCCGGCTGGGGCGTGGGCCGGTGCCGGCCGGCGTGCGGCTGCTGCCCGTGTGCGACACCGTACGCCGCCACGTGTACGTGGTGTGGCGGGCGGACGCGGGCCGCCGGCCCTCGATCCGCGCCGCCGTGGAGGCGCTGCGCGGGGCGGCGGCGCGGGTCTGAGGGCGGCCCGTCGGCCTACAACTTGCGGAAGTCCCAGGAGACGATCGACTCCGGTGTGAGCCGGATCCAGGCGTGGCGGCCGTCGTGCGGCATCGTCGGGATCCCGAAGTTCTTCACGGGGAAGAGCCGTTCCGGCTCGTCCAGCTCCGGGCACGGCTCCTCCCCGGTGCGCGGGGCCTCGCCCACGAAGACGGCGCGGCCGGACAGCTCCACCCCGCGCAGTTCGTCGTACGACTCCCCGGCGTCCACGACGACCGAAATCCGCGGGTCCTTGCGCAGGTCGGACCAGCGGCGGCTGCGCGTGATCGAGTACAGCCACAGCGAGGCGCCGTCCCAGGCGAACCACAGGGCGCCCACGTGCGGACGGCCGTCGGGGGAGACGGTGGCCACCCGGCAGGTGCGCTGCTCGCGCAGGAAGGAATCCACCTCCGCGTCGGTCATCATGACGCGCCGGCCCCGCCGCTGGGCCGTCCGTGTCGGTGCCTCGTGAGGGTGTGTGTCGGCCGGCTGCGTGTCGTTCGGCTGCGTGTCGTCCATCGGTTCCGCGCCCCTTCACATCTGACTGTGTGTCAGGAATCATGCGGGCTCTTCCGTCACCACGCCAGGGGGAGCCATGCCGGAACCCGACGCACTCGAAGCCGCCACCACCGCGCTGCTCACCGTCGAGTGCCAAAACGGCGTCGTCGGCGAGGAGAGCGCCCTGCCCGAACTGGCCAAGGAGGCCCGCGACTCCGGCATGCTGGCGCGGGTGGCCGCACTGGTCGACGCCGCGCGCGGGGTCGGCGTACAGGTCCTGCACGCGGTGGCGGAACGACGGCCCGACGGGCGGGGGGCGAACAGCAACGCGCGCCTGTTCCGGGCCGCCGGGAGGCTGCCCGTGCGCCAGCTGACAGGAAGCCGGGCGGTGGAGGTCGCGGCTCCCATCGCCGTCGCCGCCGAGGACCTCGTGGTCCGGCGCCTGCACGGGCTCTCCCCGATGGCCGGCACCGACCTGGACGCCCTGCTGCGCAACCTCGGCGTCCGCACCCTCGTCGTGACCGGCGTCTCCTCGAACATCGCCATCCCGAACACCGTCTTCGACGCCGTGAACCTGGGCTACGACGTGGTGGTCCCGGCCGACGCCATCGCCGGGGTGCCCGCCTCCTGCACCGCCGAGGTGATCCGCAACTCGCTCGCGCTCGTGGCGACCATCACCACGACCGAAGCGCTGCTGGAGCGCTGGGACCCCGCGCGCTGACCCCGGCCGGCCTACGGGGTCGGGGGCGGACCGGCGCGGCGGGTCGTGTCACCGGTCGGCCGCGTCGCCGCCCGCGCGCCGGGAGCCGAGGTTCCCGTAGCCCTTCATCTCGTGCGGGGACAGCCTTTCGCCGCCGCCCGGGAACGCCTCGGGATCGGCCTCGCGGTGCTGCTCGACACGGTGGGGCCGCCGGGCCGCGGGCCCGGAGGGGGCGCCGGAGGGCGGGGGCTGGGCGGCGCGGCGCCGGATGCCCCACCAGACGGCCGCGATCAGGAGGAGGGCTACCACGACGCCCACGGCCAACAGGCCCGCGCCGGCCGCGCCGGCGGACAGCGGGAGGGAGGATGAGAGGTCCGGCATGGTGGTCCGCCTTTCGGAGGGTTCCTGGGTCACAGGCTGGATCGTCTGCCCGCGCGGGTGCGGGGGAAACGGTCTCCTCGCGACCGCGGCCCGGTGTTTTGCCGGGCCCGGCAGGGGCAGGCGCCAGGACACCGGGTCGGCCCACGTCCGAGGAGGCAGCGTGAACAAGGCCAAGATCATGTACAGGCCGGTCGGGCTGGCCCTGGGAGCGGTCAGCGGGATGGCGTCCGGGCTGCTGTTCAAGCAGCTGTGGCGGGTGATCGGCCGGACCGACGACGCCCCGGACGCGCTGGACGAGTCCCGGACCTGGCGTGAGATCCTGCCGGCCGCCGCCCTGCAGGGGGCGGTCTTCGCCGCCGTGAAGGCGGCTGTCGACCGGGGCGGAGCCGCGGGCGTGCGCAGGTTGACGGGTACCTGGCCGGCGTAACGGCCTGGCCGCCCCCCGCCCCCCGGCCCTCGGCCCCTCGCCCGTACGACGGATACCCGGGCGGCCGACGCCCTCCTTCGCCCGGCCGGTGTGAAGCCGGCCCCCGGCGGCGGCGGGCGCCGGGGGCCGCCGGAGCCCGCCGCCGCGCCGGGGTCAGGCCTCGGCCGGGAACCTGTCCCAGGCCCGGTGCTCCGTCAGGGCGGCGGTGACGGCGTCCGCGACCGCGACCGCGTCCTCGTCCACCACGACCCCGGCTCCTTCCCGGTCGATGCCGGTGGCTTCGAGCAGCCGGTGTGCGCCGTTCCAGCCCCCGAGGGCCTTGCCGTGCCGGTACGCCTCGGTCAGCAGGAGCAGGACCCGGGGGTCGAGGGGCTGCGGCCCGGGTGCCCCCGCCTTGGCGTCCCGAGCGCCGTGGGCGTCGGCGCCGGCGGCGGGAGCACCGGCGAACAACAGGGCGTCGAACTCGACGGAGCGGGCGGTGGCATAGGTCCGCTGCACGGGGACCGGGTCGCCGTCGGCGTCGAGCGTTCCTCCGGTCGGTCCGATGACGAGGGGCGTCATCCCCGTGTCCAGGACCGCCTGCCGCACGCTCCGTACGCCGACGAGGTCGGCGGCGGCGTCGGCCACGATGCCGATCACGCGGCCGTCGGTCGGCCAGGCCCGGCCCAGCTGCGAGAGGGCGGGGCTGGGGTCGACCGCGACGAGCGGCACGGTGGCTTCGGGGGCCGGCAGCCCGAGCCCCTCGGCGACGGCGGAGCACAGCTCCGGGTCGATGTTCGCCAGGACCTTCAGGGTGCGTTCCTTGACGGCCGGTTCCCGGCACTTGTTCAGTTCGAAGGTGTAGGCGGCGATGATGTGTTCGCGCTCCGGCGGGGTCATGCTGAGCCAGAACATGCGCGGTTGGGTGAAGTGGTCCGAGAACGAGGCGGACGCCGCACGGACCTTGCTCGCGGCGGGGACGGCCACGGGCGTCTCGACGAACGCGGCGGTGTCCGCTCCGGCGAGGAAGGGGCAGCCGCCGTCCAGGCTGTTGGGACGGTACGGGGCGACGCCCGTGTGCACGGCGGTCTGGTGCATGCCGTCGCGGAGCATGTCGTTGACGGGGGTCTGCGGCCGGTTGATCGGGATCTGGCCGAAGTTGGGGCCGCCGAGCCGGCTGATCTGCGTGTCGAGGTAGGAGAAGAGCCGGCCGGCGAGGAGCGGGTCGTCGGTGACGTCGATGCCGGGGACGAGGTGGCCGGGGTGGAAGGCGACCTGCTCGGTCTCGGCGAAGTAGTTCTTGGTGTTGGCGTTCAGCGTCATCAGCCCGATGGGCTGGACCGGCGACAGCTCCTCCGGAACGATCTTCGTCGGGTCGAGGAGGTCGATGCCCTCGAAGGTCTGCTCCGGGGTGTCGGGGAAGACCTGGATGCCCAGTTCCCACTGCGGGAAGGCGCCCGCCTCGATGGCGTCGAACAGGTCCCGGCGGTGGAAGTCGGGGTCCATCCCGCCGATGAGCTGCGCCTCTTCCCAGGCCAGCGAGTGCACGCCGAGCTTCGGCTTCCAGTGGAACTTCACCAGCACGCTCTCGCCGGCGGCGTTGACCATGCGGAAGGTGTGGACCCCGAAGCCCTCCATCATGCGGTAGGAGCGCGGGATGCCCCGGTCGGACATGTTCCACAGGGTGTGGTGGGTGGCCTCGGTGTGCAGGGAGACGAAGTCCCAGAAGGTGTCGTGCGCGCTCTGCGCCTGCGGTATCTCCCGGTCGGGGTGCGGCTTGCCGGCGTGGATGACGTCGGGGAACTTCACCGCGTCCTGGATGAAGAACACCGGGATGTTGTTGCCGACGAGGTCGAAGGTGCCCTCTTCGGTGTAGAACTTCGTCGCGAACCCGCGGGTGTCTCGCACGGTGTCCGCCGAGCCGCGCGAACCCAGGACGGTGGAGAAGCGTACGAACACGGGTGTCTCGACGTCCTTGGCGAGGAAGGCGGCCTTCGACACCTCGCCGGCGGCTCCGTAGCCCATGAAGACGCCGTGGGCCGCCGCGCCACGGGCGTGGACGACCCGCTCGGGGATCCGCTCGTGGTCGAAGTGGGTGATCTTCTCGCGCAGGTGGTGGTCCTGGAGCAGGACCGGCCCCCGCTCACCCGCCTTCAGCGAGTGGTCGGTGTCGTACAGCCGTGCGCCCTGGGCGGTGGTCAGGTACGCGCCGCTCTGCGCCACGCGCGCCTGGTCGGCGCCGGTCGCCTGCCCGGTCGGACTCACGGTCTCGGGGCCCTCCTGGTCCGGCTTGGGCGGCAGGGGCTCCACGGGCCGCGTGGGCTCGGCCAGCGGCGCGGGGAGGGGGCCGGGCCTGCCCGGCAGAATCGTGTCGCCCGCCTCCGCGGTGGTCTCGGACTTCTCGTTGGTCATGGTCTCTCCCTGGGAAGGGTGTGTCAGGGGTTCACGAGGCGCGTGCCCGGATCCGGCGGGAGAAACCGGGAGAAACGGAGATTCCTGCCGTACCCAAGGAATCTCGATAGGGCGTGACGATCACGACGCATACTCTGGCGGGGGAGCTCCTCGGTGCTCGTCTGTCAGGCCGGCGGGTGACACAAGAGGAGGGCGTGTCCCTTTGATTGCAAGGTTTGATGAATGGATACCCTCGGAAAATGCTTACAGAAGTGATCGCCACCCGCTATGTCACGCCCTTGCGTGAGGGCGGCTCGCTGCCGGGGATCGTCGAGGCCGACGACCTCGGGACCTACGTCATGAAATTCACCGGAGCCGGTCAGGGCCGCAAGACCCTGGTCGCCGAAGTCGTCTGCGGGCGTCTCGCCCAGCGCCTCGGCCTGCGCGTGCCTCGGCTGGTGCAGATGCAGCTCGACCCCGTCATCGGGCTTGCCGAGCCCGACGAGGAGGTCCAGGAGCTGCTGAAGGCCAGCGGCGGCCTGAACCTCGGCATGGACTACCTGCCCGGCTCGATCGGCTTCGACCCGCTCGCCTACGAGGCGGACCCGGTCGAGGCGGGGCGCGTGGTCTGGTTCGACGCGCTGATCAACAACGTCGACCGGTCCTGGCGCAACCCGAACATGCTGGTCTGGCACGGGGACCTGTGGCTCATCGACCACGGCGCCACCATGATCTGGCACCACAACTGGCCCACCGCCCAGGCCGCCGCCGCCAAGCCCTACAACGCCTCCGACCACGCCCTGGCCCCCGTGGGCCCCGACATCGCGGCCGCCGCGGCCGAGCTGGCGCCGCTGGTGACCGAGGAACTGCTGACCGAGGTCACCGCCGACGTCCCCGACGAGTGGCTCGTCGACGAGCCGGGCTTCGAGACCACCGACGCGGTCCGACGCGCCTACGTCGACGCCCTGCTGCCGCGCGCGGCGACGATCCACGAGAGGATCACGATGGAGGCCGAGGTCCGGCCCCGTTCCGGTCCGCCGGGGTGGCTCGCCGAGCGCCTCGCCCCCCAGCCGAACAAGAAGAAGAGCGACAGCGAGTGACCAAGCGGGACGTGTTCGAGTACGCGCTGGTGCGCGTGGTGCCCCGGATGGAACGCGGCGAGTGTTTCAACGCCGGCGTCATCGTCTACTGCCGGGCGCACTCCTACGTGGCCGCGCGCACCCATCTCGACGAGGCGAAGCTCCTCGCCCTCGACCCGACGGCCGACGTGGCCGGGGTCCGGGCCGCGCTGCGCGGGGTCGAGGGGCTGTGCGCCGGCGGCGAGTCGGCCGGGCAGGCGGCGGGCGACGACGCGGGGCGCAGGTTCCGCTGGCTGATCGCCCCGCGCAGCACGGTGGTGCAGCCGGGTCCGGTCCACACGGGGCTGACGGCGGACCCGGAGGCGGAGGTGGAACGCCTGTTGGACCTGTTGGTCCGCTGATCCTCGCGCCGGGCGGCTGGTGCCGGCCGGGTGAACGGCCCGCCCGACCCGGGTCCCGTTGACACGGGGTGCCACGGCTCCTAGCGTCTCCTCAGCTGAAGCTACTAAGCGGTTGCTCACCTCGGGCGGCCGTTTCTCAAGGGCGAGGAGATCCAGCATGTCCACCACCGAGCAGCGCGTCGCGATCGTGACCGGGGCGGCCCGTGGCATCGGCGCGGCCACGGCCGTCCGCCTGGCGGCCGAGGGCCGCGCCGTCGCCGTACTCGACCTCGACGAGGCGGCCTGCAAGGACACCGTGGAGGCGATCACGGCGGCCGGCGGCAAGGCCCTGGCCGTCGGCTGCGACGTCTCCGACGCCGCGCAGGTGGAGGCGGCCGTCGAGCGGGTCGCGAGCACGCTCGGCGCTCCGACCATCCTGGTCAACAACGCGGGCGTGCTCCGCGACAACCTGCTCTTCAAGATGAGCGACAGCGACTGGGACACGGTCATGAACGTCCACCTGCGCGGTGCGTTCCTGATGGCGCGGGCCTGTCAGAAGTACATGGTGGAGGCCAAGTTTGGCCGCGTCGTGAACCTCTCCAGCAGCTCGGCGCTCGGCAACCGCGGCCAGGCCAACTACGCCGCCGCCAAGGCCGGCTTGCAGGGCTTCACCAAGACCCTCGCCATCGAGCTCGGCAAGTTCGGCGTCACCGCCAACGCCGTCGCCCCGGGCTTCATCGTCACCGAGATGACCGCGCAGACCGCCGCCCGCGTCGGCATGGGCTTCGAGGAGTTCCAGCAGGCGGCCGCCACCCAGATCCCCGTACAGCGCGTCGGCCGCCCCGAGGACATCGCCAACGCCATCGCCTTCTTCACGGGCGACGCCGCGGGCTTCGTCTCGGGCCAGGTCATGTACGTGGCCGGCGGCCCGCTCAACTGACGAACGATCGCGGTCCACGAGAGACAGGACGTACAGCATGACGGACGAGAACGTCATCGACAGCGGCGACAGGGCCGACAGCGGCAAGGTCGCGCTGGTCACCGGGGCGAGCCGGGGCATCGGCTACGGCGTGGCCGAGGCGCTCGTCGCGCGGGGCGACCGGGTGTGCATCACCGGGCGCAACGAGGAGGCGCTCAAGGAGGCCGTGGAGCGGCTCGGCGCGGACCGGGTGATCGGCGTCGCGGGCAAGGCGCACGACGAGGCCCACCAGGCCGTCGCCGTGGAACGGACGATGGAGGCCTTCGGCCGCGTCGACTTCCTGATCAACAACGCGGGCACCAATCCGGTCTTCGGGCCGATCGCGGACCTCGACCTCGGGGTCGCGCGCAAGGTGTTCGAGACGAACGTGATCTCCGCGCTCGGCTTCGCGCAGCGGACCTGGCACGCCTGGCAGAAGGAGAACGGCGGGGCGATCGTGAACATCGCCTCCATCGCCGGGATCTCCGCCTCGCCCTTCATCGGCGCGTACGGGATGAGCAAGGCGGCCATGGTCAACCTCACCCTCCAGCTCGCGCACGAGATGGCGCCGGGCGTGCGGGTGAACGCGATCGCGCCGGCCGTGGTGAAGACCCGCTTCGCGCAGGCGCTCTACGAGGGCCGGGAGCAGGAGGCCGCGGCCGCCTACCCGCTCGGCCGGCTCGGCGTCCCGGAGGACATCGGCGGAGCCGCCGCATTCCTGACATCTGCACAAGCGGAATGGATCACGGGACAAACTCTGGTGGTCGATGGGGGAATGTTCCTCAATGCCGGAGTGCACTGACCGATAACCGGACGCATTTGCCTCCCGACGGGAGGCAAATGCGTACCTAATGCGTCCTAAATCGGTCAAGTGCCTCACGAAACCTATCCATTGGATTTGTGATGCACTGCGGTAGGGTCTGCCGCACCCCTGGCTGATCGAGGAGCGTGCACGTGTTCAACCGGACCAGATGCCTGCAGATCGCTGCGGCCGTTGCGTCCATATCCCTGCTCTCCGGGTGCGGTCTGTTCTCGGACGACAGCGGCGACAGCGCGAAGCGGATCGTCGTCGGCACGACCAGTGCCCCCAGCACCCTCGATCCGGCCGCGGCCTGGGACGGCTCCTGGGAGCTGTACCGCAACGTCTACCAGACCCTCCTGGCCTTCCCGACGGGCAGCACCAAGCCCCAGCCCGACGCCGCGCAGAACTGCGAGTTCACCGACGCGGCCAACGAGTCCTACCGCTGCACCCTGCGCAAGGGCCTGAAGTTCTCCAACGGCGAGGCGCTCGACTCCAAGGCGGTCAAGCACTCCCTCGACCGCATCAAGAAGATCAACCACAAGGTCGGCCCCGCGGGCCTCTTCGGGACGCTGGAGAAGATCGAGACCCCGGACCCGCTCACGGTCGTCTTCCACCTGAAGACCCCCGACGCGACCTTCCCGTACGTGCTGGGCTCGCCGGCCGCCTCCCTGGTCGCGCCGAAGGACTACCCCGCCGACAAGATCCGCAACGACGGGAAGATCACCGGCTCCGGCCCCTACGTCCTCACCTCGTACGAGCAGGGCTCCGAGGCGGTCCTCGGCCGCAACGAGACCTACGCCGGCTTCGCCAACCGCCGCAACGACGGCGTGACGATCCGCTACTTCTCCGACTCCAAGAAGATGGTCGCGGCCCTCAAGGACAAGGAGATCGACGCCACCTACCGAGGGCTCTCCGCCGCGGAGATCAAGGACCTCCAGACGCCCGCCTCGCACAACCTCGGCGTGCAGGTCGTGGAGAACGTCGGCGCCGAGATCCGCTACCTGGTCTTCAACCCGAACGACCCGCAGGTCGCCAAGCCGGCCGTGCGCCAGGCGATCGCCCAGGTCATCGACCGGGGCGCGATCGTCTCGAAGGTCTACCAGGGCACCGCCGAGCCGCTCTACTCGATGGTTCCCAAGGGCGTCGTGGGCCACAAGACGCCCTTCTTCGACCTCTACGGCAACGCCGACGTCGAGAAGGCCAGGAAGATCCTCAAGACCGCCGGGGTCCCCCTGCCGGTGGATCTGACCTTCTGGTACACCACCGACCGCTACGGCGCCTCCACCGCCGACGAGTTCACCGAGATCAAGCGCCAGCTCGACGAGAGCGGCCTCTTCAAGATCACTCTGCGCGGCCAGCCCTGGGTCGCCTTCCAGGACGGCTACAAGGGCGGCCAGTACCCGGTCTTCGGCCGCGGCTGGTTCCCGGACTTCCCGGACCCCGACAACTTCATCGCGCCGTTCGTCGGCAAGGAGAACGCGGTCGGCACCCCGTACGAGCCGCCGCAGATCATGAACGAGCTGCTGCCCAAGTCGCGCCGCGAGGGCGACCGGTCGCTGGGCATCCGGGAATTCGAGACGGCCCAGCAGATCTTCGCCCAGGACGTCCGCCTGCTGCCCCTGTGGCAGGGCAAGCTCTACGTCGGCGCTCGCGAGGACATCGCCGGCGCCGAGCGGGCCCTCGACCCGCAGACCGCCATGCAGATGTGGGAGCTGTACCGCAAGACCAGCTGGTGACGGCGCCGGCCGGCGCCCGACGCCGGCCGGGTCGCGGCGTTGTCAGTGGCCCCGGGTAGGTTCAGAGCAGTTGCACGAACTTGTACCGGAGGTTGTCGACGTGACCCAGATGCTGCCCGAGTCCTGGCTCCCCGCTGTCGGCGGGGAGCTGGAGCAGCCCTACTTCAAGGAACTCCTGGAGTTCGTCGAGAAGGAGCGGGCCAACGGGCCGGTCTACCCGCCCCGCGAGCAGGTGTTCGCGGCCCTGGAGGCCACGCCGTTCGACAAGGTCAAGGTGCTCGTCCTCGGCCAGGACCCGTACCACGGCGCCGGCCAGGGCCACGGCCTGTGCTTCTCCGTGCGGCCCGGGGTCAAGACCCCGCCCTCGCTGCGCAACATCTACAAGGAGATGAAGGAGGAGCTCGGCCTCCCCGTCCCCGACAACGGCTACCTGATGCCGTGGGCCCTGCAGGGCGTCCTGCTGCTCAACGCGGTCCTCACCGTTCGCGAGGCCGAGCCCAACTCGCACAAGGGCAAGGGCTGGGAGAAGTTCACCGACGCCGTCATCCGCGCCGTCTCCGAGCGGCCCGACCCGGTCGTCTTCGTGCTCTGGGGCGCCTACGCCCAGAAGAAGATCCCGCTGATCGACACCGAGCGGCACGTCATCGTCAAGGGCGCCCACCCCTCCCCGCTGTCGGCGAAGAAGTTCTTCGGCTCCCGCCCCTTCACCCAGATCAACGAGGCCGTCGCCGCCCAGGGCCATGAGCCGATTGACTGGCGGATCCCGGACCTGGGCTGACGCCACACCGCGCCTCGGCGTCGAAGCCGCCGCCTCCGGTTAGCTTCGTGCTGACCGGACCGCGAAGGTCCGGCGGAGCGAGTCGGAGGCCGCGTTGACGGAGCAGCGGGAGGCGTCCGAGGACGCCGTCATGACCAGGATCGGCCAGGCGGTCATCCTGCTGCACGCCGGTGACCGCGAGGAGGCCCGCAACCGGCTCGCCGAGTTGTGGGCCGAGCTCGACGAGGACGGTGACTCCCTGCACCGCTGCACCCTGGCGCACTACCTCGCCGACGCCCAGGACGACCCCGCCGACGAGCTGGCGTGGGACCTGCGGGCCCTGATCGCCGCCGAGGGGCTGGAAGAGCGGCTCGCGGAGAGACCGCCGCCGGGAGGCGCCGAGCCGTACCGGGCCGTGCGCGTGTTCTACCCGTCGCTGCACCTCAGCCTGGCCGCCGACTACGTCAAGCTGCGCCGGCCCGAGGCGGCCCGCCTGCACCTCGCCCGCGCACGGGCGGCCACCGAGGCGCTGGCCGACGACGGGTACGGGAACGGGGTGCGGGCCGCCATCGCCCGACTGGAGCGCCGCCTCGCGGCGGAGCCGGGGCAGGGGGAGGGGCCGCCGCCCAGGCCCTTCCCGGAACAGTCGCCGTAGCGGGCCACCGCACCCCTGAGGGGCTCAGCCGTCGCGGACGCCCGCGCAGATACGGGCCTCCGGGCTGTCCGGGTGCCAGCGCCCGTGCCGCCGCCCCAAGGCGCACACGTCGGCCGGCCGAACCGGAAGCTCCCGCGTCAGCTCGCGCGGCACCCGCGCCTCACGCCCTACGGCCTCCGGAACGCCTCCGGAGCCCCCTGGGGGCCGCGCGGCGGGCCGTCGTGGCTCCGGGATGTCCGGGACCGGGGGAGAGGCCTCCCCGGGCCCCGCCGGCGCCTGGCCCGTGGTGTGCGTCGTGGCCCGCCGGGAGGCCGTCGTCGGCGCGGTCGCCGGGCCGGAGTCCCCGGGGAGCGCCCGTAGGGCCCCCAGCGCTTCCAGCGCGGGCGACTGGACGACCACCGCGGCGGCCCCAGGGCCCCCGCGCGGCTCGTGCTGCGGGGGCGCGCCGGCCGCGGGCGCTCCCGCCGGATGCGTGGGCGCGGGCGTCACCTGCACGCAGCCGGAGACGGCCGAGACGGCGCAGGCCATGCCGAGGAGCAGTTTCGTGGAGGTTCGGGTGGAATGCACCCGCGCAACTCTGCTGGGCGAGATCCCCGTTGGGAAAACCCGGAGCCCATATTCACCCCGCACGGGTGACGGGAGGGGGATGTCCGGCGGACACCGCCCCTCCCCTCACGTCACTCGCCCGTGACGCCGTCGACGTGCTCGCGCAGCAGGTCGGCGTGGCCGTTGTGGCGCGCGTACTCCTCGATCATGTGGGTGTAGACCCAGCGGAGGTTGAACACCTCGCCCCGGTGGTGGCTCGCGGCGTCCGACACGCTGTCGAGGGAGCGGCCCGCGACGGCCTGCCGCGCCAGCTCCACCTCGGTCTCCCACACCCGCCGGGCGTCGGCCCAGGTGTCCGCGTCCGTGAACTCGAAGTCCCCGTCCACGTTCTCCCGGGAGCTGTACAGCTCCGGCAGGTCCTCGCCGAGGGTGATCTCCCGGAACCAGTACCGCTCCACCTCCGCCATGTGCCGTACGAGCCCCAACAGGCTCAGTCCCGAGGGCTTGAGCGACGTCAGCCGCACCTGCTCGTCCGTGAGCCCCTCGCACTTCCAGGCCAGGGTCGAACGGTGGTAGTCCAGCCAGCCGTCCAGCATCTCCCGTTCGCCGGCGGTCGTGGAGGGTTCGGGGCGGTGTGATCCATCAGAGGTCATGGCTCCATCCTGATCGAACGGGACGCCTCCCACCAGGGATTAAGCTGCGGGGACCCACTCGGCACAGACCAGGAGGTTCCCGGTGAAGGTCGGCGTCATCGGACTCGGCGACATCGCGCAGAAGGCGTACCTGCCCGTCCTCACCACCCGCCCCGGAGTCGAACTGCACCTGCAGACCCGTACTCCCGCCACCCTGGAGCGGATCGGAGCCCGCCACCACATCCCGGCCGAGCGCCTGCACGCCTCGCTCGACGCGCTGCTCGACCAGGGCCTCGACGCCGCCTTCGTGCACGCCCCGACCACCGCCCACCCGGAGATCGTGGAGCGGCTGGTGGAGGCGGGCGTGGCGACGTACGTGGACAAGCCGCTGGCCTACGAACTCGCCGACTCCCGGCGCTTGGTGGAGCTGGCCGAGGAGCGCGGGGTCTCCCTCTGCGTGGGCTTCAACCGCCGCCACGCGCCCGGCTACGCGCAGTGCGTCGAGCACCCGCGCGAGCTGATCATCCTGCAGAAGAACCGGGTCGGGCTGCCCGAGGACCCGCGCACCCTGGTCCTCGACGACTTCATCCACGTCGTCGACACCCTGCGCTTCCTGCTGCCCGGCGAAGCGGACCACATCGACGTCCGGGCCGTGGTGCGCGAGGGATTGATGCATCAGGTGGTGCTCCAGATGTCCGGGGAGGGCTTCACCGCGCTCGGCGTCATGAACCGCCTGTCGGGCTCCAGCGAGGAGATCCTGGAGGTCTCGGGGCAGGACGCCAAGCGGCAGGTCGTCAACCTCGCCGAGGTCATCGACCACCGGGGCCAGCCGACCGTACGGCGGCGCGGGGACTGGGTGTCGGTCGCCCGCCAGCGCGGCATCGAGCAGGTCGTCGACACCTTCCTGGAGGCCGTCGAAGCCGGTACGACGCTCAGCGCCCGGGACGCGCTCCTCACCCACGAGCTGTGCGAGCGGGTGGTGCTGACGGCCCTGGAGCAGGCCTCGCCGCGACCCTGACCGTCCGCACGCCCCGGGCCGCGCCGTACAGGACGAGCGCGGTCAGGGCGGCCCCCGCCGGCCAGTTCCCGAAGCGTGCGAACACGGTGGTACCGCGGGCCCCGGGCACCTCGTAGACGGCGGCCGTACTCGCCGAGGTGGGCAGCGCCGCACCGATCCGCTCGCCCGACGGGCCGAACACGGTGCTGACGCCGGTCAGGGTGGCGTGCACCACCGGACGGCCCGTCTCGGCGGCGCGCAGGGCGGCGAGCGAGGCGTGCTGGGCCGGCGCCCAGCTGTCCTGGAAGGTGGAGGTCGCCGACTGGGCCACGAGCATGTCCGCGCCCGCCCGGACCAGGTGGCGGCTCATGTCGGGGAAGGCGGACTCGAAGCACACCAGCGGCCCCACCCGCAGCCCGTAGGGCAGGTCCATCACCACCGGGGCGGCGCCGCGCATCCGGTCCTCGTCCGCCGCCCGACCCACCGAGGTGGCCCAGCCCATCAGCGCGCGGGCGGGCACGTACTCCCCGAAGGGGACCAGCCGCATCTTGTCGTACCGGTCACCGGTCGGGCCCTCGGGGCCGACCAGCACCGAACTCTTGTATATGCCCGGCTGGTCCGAGCGGCGCGCGTCCACGTTGACCAGCACCGGAGCCCCGACCTCCCGGGCGAGGGCGGCCAGCCGGCGCGCCAGGTCCGGCCGCGCCGCCAGGTCCGTGCCGACACTGCTCTCGCCCCACACCACCAGGTCCGGCCGGCTGCCCACCAGCGTCCGGGTCAGCCGCTCACCGACCTCGAAGCGCCGCTCCGTGCTCTCCGCCCCCGCCACCGGCCCCGGCTGTACGACGGCCACCCGCAGCGCCCCCGTCACCTCGGGCCGCGGCGCCCACAGCCACACCGCCCCCGCCAGCACCGCACAGCCCGCCAGTCCCGCCGTGGCGGGGCCCCGCGCTCCCGGCACCGCGACCAGCAGCACCACCGCGCAGTTCACCGCCACCACCAGCAGGCTCACCAGCCACACCCCGCCCACCGAGGCCACCCGCAGCGCGGGGGCCACGTCCCACTGACCGGCCCCCAGCAGCCCCCACGGCCCGCCCAACCCCTGCCACGACCGGGCCAGCTCCGACACCAGCCACCCCGCCGGCACCAACGTCAGCGCGGCCCCCGCCCGACCCGCCGTCGGTATCCCGCCCAACAGCTCCCGCACCAACAGCGCGAACGGGATCCACAGCAGCCCCAGCAGGGCGGCCACCGGGATCAGGAACACGTGCAGGCTCGGCAGCAGCCAGTGGTGCACCGCCACGATGAAGCCCGCTCCGCCGAGCCAGCCCTCCAGCGCCGCGCGCCGCGCGGTGGGGGCGGTGCGCAGCAGCAGCATCCAGGGCACGAGGGCGACGTAGGCGAACCACCACAGGCCGGGGGCGGGGAGGGCGAGGCAGGGCAGCGCCCCGGCGGCCGTCGCGGCCGCCGCACGCCACCCCCGGGTCCGTCGTGTGCCCATGACGCGCCTCCGCTTCCAGTGTGGGACCGGTTCCGGTGCGGCGCTCAGAGCGCCAGGTGCCGCCACTTCTCGTGGACGGTGACCCCGGTCAGGCGCCAGCCGTCGGGGGTGCGGGCGAGCGTGAACGTGTAGCGGCCCGCGGCCACGAAGTTGGGCGTCGTGGCCGGCTCGGCCGCCGGGCCGCCCTCCGGGCGGTCCTCCGGGGCGCGCAGACGCATCGGATTGAGGAAGTCGGCCAACACCTCGGCCGCGTCGCCCGGGTAGCCGCCCCGGTCCTCCAGCCGCACCCGGCGGTTGACGATCAGGTGCTGGCGTACGGGGAACAGCTCCATGGCCGTCGCGAGCCAGTCGGCGACCTCCCGGGCGGGCCCCGCGACGCCGCCCGCCGCGCTGTAGTCGGCGCGCCCGGAGGGGGTGAACAGGGCGCGGTAGGCAGCCCAGTCCCCGTCGTCGACGGCTGCCGCGTATCCCGAGATCAGCTCGTCGATGGCCAGCCGGTCCATTACCGTCGCGAGATCCACACGCTGCGTCATCGGCCCAGTGTGGGGGCCCGGGGCCCCGAGGTGAAGGGGCGTGCGGAGACCTGGCGTCCGGGCGGGCGATCAGTGTCCGGAACGCACCTCCCGCTGTCTGACCACGACCAGGAACGCGTCACTGGCCAGGTCCATCACCACCTCCGCCGCAACGCCCTCGCTCAGGCGCTGCGCGGCGTACTCCTCGGCGGGCCGGCTTCCCCTCGGACCTCCGGCGGGGAAACGCTCCAGTACCACGCGGCTCATGTGGGACACCCCCTGCTGTCGTGCCGTACCTCTGACACAACGACGAGGAGGCCGCCCGGGAACGTTCCCGGACGGCCTCCTGTTCACGCGAAACGGTGAGGGAAGGGCCCTGCGTGGCCTACCTCGCCCACGTCGCCCGCGTCGCGTACTAGGAGCCGGACTCGCCGGCGTGGGGGCTGAGGACGCCCATGCCGATCAGCACGAACAGGGCGATGCCCAGCAGGATGCGGTAGATCACGAACGGCATGAAGCTCTTGTTCGAGATGAACTTCATGAACCAGGCGATGACGGCGTAGCCGACGAGGAAGGCGATGACCGTCGCGAAGATCGTCGGCCCCCAGGTGATGTGCCCCGGGGTCTCGATCACGTCCTTGATCTCGAAGGCGCCCGAGGCGAGCACCGCCGGGATGGCCAGGAGGAAGGAGTAACGGGCCGCCGCCTCACGGGTGAAGCCGAGCAGCAGACCACCGGAGATCGTCGCCCCGGACCGCGAGACGCCCGGGATCAGGGCCATCGCCTGGCAGGCACCGAAGATCAGACCGTCCTTGACGCCCAGCTCCTTGAGCGTCTTGCGCTGCTTCACCACCCGGTGCCGGCCGCCCTCCTCGTCGCGCGAGGCCAGCCAGTCGGCGAAACCGAGGACCACACCCATCACGATCAGCATGGTCGCCGTCAGCCGCAGGTCCCGGGCCGGACCCACGATCTGATCCTTCAGCGTGAAGCCCAGGACACCGATCGGGATCGAGCCGACGATCACCAGCCAGCCCATCTGGGCGTCGTGGTCCGAGCGCAGCGACTTGTTGAACAGCGAGCGGAACCAGGCGGAGACGATCCGCGCGATGTCCTTGCGGAAGTAGATGAGGACGGCGGCCTCGGTGCCGATCTGCGTGATGGCCGTGAAGGCCGCTCCGGGGTCGTGCCAGCCGGCGAACGCCGCGGTCAGGCGCAGGTGGGCACTGGAGGAGATCGGGAGGAACTCCGTAAGCCCCTGGACGAGACCGAGGATTAGGGATTCGAACCAGCTCATGTCGGGGTGCGCTCGTCCTTGTGATCGTCGGGCAGTTCGCCCCCGATGCTAGGGCCCGTGCGGAGCGACCGTGACCACAGGGGGGTGCATGCCGTCCGACGGGCCCGCGGGGGCCGGTGCCAGACGGTGCCGCCTGCGCCAGGCGACGGCCGCCGCGACCGCCCCGGAGACGGCGATGAAGCCGAACGAGGCCAGGAACGCGGGCGATCCGGGGGAGGACGCGCTCGCGCCCGCGATCACGTAGGCGGCGGTGTTCGGGACCGTGCCCAGCGCCGTCGCCGACAGGAAGGGCAGCCAGCCGCAACGGGAGACCGACGCCAGGTAGTTGGCCGCCGCGAACGGAACCCCGGGGAAGATCCGCACGGCGAGCACGGAGCGGAATCCGTGCCGGCTGAGCTGGGAGTCCGCCGCCGTCAGCCAGCGCCCGCGCAGATACGGACGCAGGGCCTCCTGGCCCATGCCGCGCCCCAGGCCGAAGGCGATCGCCGCGCCCACGACGGTACCGCCGACCGCCGCCGGCACCCCCAACTGCGAGCCGAACAGCGCGCCCGCCGCGAGGTTGAGCAGCGGGCGCGGCACGAACGCGGCCGTGCACAGCCCGTACGCGCCCGCGAACAGCAGCACCGCCGCCCCGACCGGCAGGCCCGTCGGCCAGCCGTCGGACAGCAGCCGCTGGGGCTCGTAGAACAGCACGCACACCCCGGCCGCGACCAGCAGCACGACGAGGAGCGACAGCCGGGTCCACGGCGCGAGGAGGAGGGACATCCCGGGAGACTAACCGACACATATGGAGCGCCGCCGTAATCCGCGCCTCACCCGGGGGAACGCCCGGTGGCCGACGTCGGTTCCCGCCGCTCGGGGCGTGGCGGGCCGGCGGACCGTGACGAACAACACGGCGGGCAAGGCCGCCCAAGAGGCCGCGGTGCCGCTGTCGCAGTGCCGGAGCGGGGCCGGTGTGGTGACGGCGGGAGGGCTGCGTCAGACTGCCGTCACCACACGGGCGTGCACGAGGGGGGGCGGGGACGATGGGCGGCGAGACGGCACTGGTACTCGGCGGCGGAGGACTGACCGGAGTCGGCTGGGAGGCCGGGATCCTGTACGGGCTCGCCGAGGCGGGCGTCGATGTGACCACCGCCGACCTCGTCGTCGGCACCTCCGCGGGCTCCGTCATCGGCGCCCAGCTCGCCTCCGGGCTGCTCACCCCGCGCGAGCTGTACGAACGCCAGCTCGCCGACGCCACGGGGGAGGTCGCGGCCCGCCTGGGCGCGGGCGTCTTCGCCAGGTACGCCATGGCGATGCTCCGCTCCCGCGACGCCATCGCCTACCGGCGGCGGGTCGGCGCCTTCGCGCTGGCCGCCGACACCGCACCGGAGGCGGAGCGGCGCGCGATCCTGGCGGCCCGGCTGCTCTCGGACGAGTGGCCCGAGCGGCGGCTCGTCGTCACCGCCGTCGACGCGCTGACCGGCGAACTGGCCGCCTTCGAACGGGACGGCGCCGCCGGGCTGGTGGACGCCGTCGCGGCGAGCTGCGCCGTGCCCGGGGTGTGGCCGCCGGTGACCGTCGACGGCCGCCGGTACATCGACGGCGGCGTCCGCTCCGGGGCCAACGCCGACCTCGCCGCCGGATACCGGCGCGTGGTGATCGTCGCCCCGATGGCCATGGGCGCCGCCAAGCTGCCCTCGCCGGCGTCCGAGGCCGAACGGCTGCGGGCCGAGGGGGCGCGGGTGCTGCTGATCACCCCGTCGCCGGAGGCCCGCAAGGCCTTCGGGCGCAACATCCTCGACCCGGCCCGGCGGGCCCCCGCGGCACGGGCGGGGCTGGCGCAGGCCGCCGCGCACGTGGCCGAGGCGACGGCCGTCTGGTCGGGCTGACCGCCTGACCACGCACCGGCCTGACAATGGTGGGGTGAGCGACGAACAGATCCCGGTGATCCGGGACGTGGACCAGGGCACCGCCAAGCTGATGCCGGACGTGGACCGGGAGCGGGCCTGGCTGCTGACCGTCGACGGGGCCCCGCAGTCCTACGTGGACCTCGACGAGCCGGAGCACCTGGAGTTCGAGTACGCACGCCGCCTCGCGCACGTCCTCGACAGCGCGGCGGAGCCGGGCACCGCCCTGGACCTGCTGCACCTGGGCGGTGGCGCGCTGACCCTGCCGCGCTACGCGGCGGCGACCCGGCCGGGCTCGCGCCAGACGGTGGTGGAGTTCGACGCGCCGCTGGTGGAACTGGTGGCGGAGCACCTGCCGCTGCCGGCCGGGGCCGACGTGACCGTGTGCGCCGCCGACGCCCGCGCCTGGCTGGAGGCGGCCCCGCCGGCCGGCGCCGACGTACTGGTCGCCGACGTGTTCGGGGGCTCGCGGGTGCCGGCGCAGCTGACCTCCGTCGAGTACGCGCGCCAGGCCGCGCGGGTGCTGCGGCCCGGCGGGCTGTACGCGGCGAACCTGGCCGACGGGGCGCCGTTCGGCTTCCTGAAGGCACAGCTGGCCAACTTCGGCGCCGCCTTCGCGGAGCTGGCGCTGATCGCCGAGCCCGGGGTGCTGCGCGGGCGCCGCTTCGGCAACGCGGTGCTGCTGGCCTCGGACGCGCCGCTGCCGCTGGCCGCGCTGGCCCGGCGGTGCGCCGCCGACGCGTTCCCGGCCCGGGTGGAGTCGGGGGAGGCGCTGGCCCGCTTCACGCGCGGGGCCCGGCCGGTGACGGACGCCGAAGCGGTGCCCTCGCCGCAGCCGCCCCAGGGGGCGTTCAGCCTGGGGTGAGGGGCTGGGGGGTGTCGACGGGCGCGGGCTTCGGGGAGCCGGTCACCGGGGCGGGGGGCTTGCGGGCCATGCGGCGTACGTCCGGGACGAACAGCACCGCGGCGGTGCCGAGCACCACGAGCGCCGCGCAGCCCCACAGGGCCTGGGAGCGGCCGAAGGCGGCCTCGGCCGGGCCGGCCAGCGCCGTGGCCACCGGCAGCATGGACACCGAGCCGAACCAGTCGTAGGCGGAGACCCGGGAGAACTTGTCCTCGGGGATCTCCTGGTGCATCGTGCTCATCCAGTTGACGCCGAAGACCTCGACGGCGGCGCCGCTGACGAACATCACCGCGCACAGCCCCCACACGGGCAGCGGTACCGCCAGCGCCGCCGACGGCAGGGCCAGCGGGAAGACGCACAGGGTGCCGACCAGCAGCAGGCGGCGCGGTTTCCACACCATCATCAGCACCGCCCCGAGGATGGTGCCCACCCCGAAGAAGGCGAGCGCCACCCCCCAGGGGGCGGGCCCGCCGAGGTGCTCGCGGGCCACGAGCGGCCCGTACACGGCCTCGGCCGCGCCGACCACGGCGACGACCACGGAGAACTGCAGGACGATGCTCCACAGCCAGGGGCGACTGCGGAACTCCACCCAGCCCTCGCGCAGGTCGGCCAGCAGACCGCCGCCGGGGGCCCGGTCGGGGACCTCGTCGACCCTCAGGAAGGCGCGCAGGCCGCCGGCGACGGCGAAGGCCAGCGCGTCCACGGCCAGGACCCAGCCCGGCCCCATCGCGGCGATCATCGCGCCGCCGAGCGCGGCGCCGCCGACACCGGCGCCGCTCATGGACATCCGGAAGAGGGCGAAGGCACGGTTCGCGTGCTCGCCCGAGACGCTGGAGAGGAGCATGCCCTCGGCGGCCGGGCTGAAGAAGGCGGTACCGGTGCCGCAGAGCGCGGTGAGCAGCATCATCTGCCACAGCTGTGGGTCGCCGGTCAGGACGAGGACGGCGAAGACGGCCTGGGAGACGCAGTTGAGCGCGTTGGCCGCGACCATCACGTGGTGGCGCGGCAATCGGTCGGCGAGCGCGCCGCCGACGAGCAGGAAGAGGACGAGGGGCAGCGTACGGGCGGCGGCGACGAGCCCGACGTCCCCTCCGCTGCCGCCCGCGTCGAGGACGGCGAAGGCGGCGGCGATGAGCGCGCCGTGGCTGCCGAGTTGGGTGATCACGGCGGCGCCCGTCAGCAGCGTGTAGTTGCGGCCGGCCCAGGCGGGTCGGCGGAGACGTGTGCCGGAGGACGGGAGGGTGGGGGGAGTGCTCACCCACGGACTATCCCCGCCCCGGGCCGAGAATCAAAACGGATAATCGGCCCGAGATGGGGCGGGATGCTAGCCCTCGGACAGCCTGATGGAGCTGAGGACCTTGTCGTACACGTCGGCCTGGACCTCTTCCTTGACGCCCGCCGCCGTGATCAGCGTGAAGCTGGCGAAGTCACCGACGGCGTTCTTGAAGCCGAAGCCGACCGCCTTGCCGTCGGTGGCGCACTTGTGCTCCTTCTTCACGTTCGGAGCGGTCGCGATCACCGTGTGGCCCTTGAGGCCGGAGGAGGTCGTGAACTCCTTGGGCTCGGTCACCTTGACCGTGCCCTTCGGCTCCTTCTGCGCGAAGCCGGCCCACACCCAGCTGCCGGTGTTGTCGGTCGCGAGCTGGGCGGTGTCCTTGGCGCCCTGGCCGCCCTTGACGCCGGTGTCGGCGAGCGAGAACTTCTCCTGGTCGCCGTCCTTGTCCTTGTCGACCGCGCACCATTCGCTCTTGAGCGTGGCCGTACCGGACATGGTGATGACGGGCGAGCCGTCGCCCTTCGCCTCGTCCTCGAAGAAGAGGGAGACTCCGGAGCCGTTGACGTTCCACTCCGGCGGTACGTCGTAGGCCACGCCGTACTTGGTGTTGATGACCACCTTCCAGCCCGGGACCACCGGCTTGGGGGCTTCGCCCGAGCGCGGGTTGCCGCTCGGGGCGTCGGCCGGCGGGGAGGAGGCGGGCGTCATGGGGGCGGTGGCGGGCGGCTTGTCGTTCGCCTGGGCGCCCTTGTCGTCGTCCCGGGTGAGGACGAAGGCTCCGGTGACGGCCGCCGTCACGACGACGGCGGACGCGGCCACGATGGCCACGGTCTTCGTCGCGTACGGGCTCCGGCCGCCCGGGGGCTGCGGAGGCTGCTGGGGTTGTCCCCACGGCTGGACCGGGGGCGGGGTCTGGTAACCGGCCTGCGGGTACCCGTAGCCGGGCTGCTGTCCGAATCCCTGCTGCGGCGGCTGCTGCTGGTACGGGTTCGGCGCCTGCCCCGGCTGCTGCTGGTACGGGTTCTGATGCGCGTCCTGGGGGTTCTGCTCGCCCCCGGGCGGCTGCTGCTGTCCTGGCCACATGGCCGGTAACGATAGTGGGAGCGGGGTGGGGGAGCGACGGCCGCCCCCTCGCCCGGGTCTGGTCAACCGCATCTACTCGCGGGTAACCTCGCGTTCCATGAGCGCAGAACAGATGAACGTGGGCGAACTGCTCGCCCAGACCGTCCCGATGGCCCGCACCCTGAAGCTTGAGTTCCTGGAGACGACCCCGGAGCGCGCCGTCGTCCGGCTGCCGGACCAGCCCGACTTCCACAACCACGTCGGCGGCCCGCACGCCGGGGCCATGTTCACCCTCGCCGAGTCCGCCAGCGGCGCCATCGTCCTGGCCGCCTTCGGCGACCAGCTCTCGCGCGCCGTCCCGCTCGCCGTCAAGGCCGAGATCGGCTACAAGAAGCTCGCCAAGGGCGTCGTGACCGCCACCGCCACCCTCGGCCGCCCGGCCGCCGAGGTCGTCGCCGAACTCGACGCGGGCGGCCGCCCCGAGTTCCCCGTCACCATCGCCATCCAGCGCGAGGACGAGGCCGTGACCGGCGAGATGGTCGTCGTCTGGACCCTGCGCCCCAACGCGTAAGGCCTGTCCGGGTCCGGACGTACGCCCCCGCCCCCGTCGTCGTCCCGGCGGGGGCTACCGCGCGAAACCCGCCGGCGCGGCGTCGATACCGACCGGCAGCCGCCGCAGGGCTGAACCTGCGGCGCCCCGAGGGCGCGTCCCCCCGACGACCGGGGGTCCACGGCGCACAGTGGGCGGGGGAGCGGTCCGGCGCGGGGCCGCTCCCGCCGCAGGGAGCGCCCATGAGCGAGGCCGTGTCCAGACGGGAGGCCCGCTCCGTGGTGCTGTTCGCCTACGAGGACTCCGGCGCCGCCGGCGAACGGGCCTCCCTCGGCCTGCCGGGCGGACAGCCCGCGCTCATCGAGGCCGTCGCCGCCGCCGGCCCCCGCACGTCGGTCGCGCTCAAGACCTCGTCGAGCACCACCATGCCCCGGCTCGCGCGCACCGGAGCCGTCCTCCAGACGTACTACCCGGGCCAGGAGGGAGCCGGCGCGACGGCCGACCTGCTCTTCGGGGACGTGGACCCGGGCGGCCGCCTCACCCAGACCCACCCGGCCGACGAGCGCGCGCACCCGGCGGCCGCCGACCCGCGCCGGCACGGGCTCTCGTACACCACCTGGGCCCACGAGAGTCTCGCCGTACGGGACCGACGCGGGGCCTGCGTGTGGAGTTCACCGTGCGCAACACACCGGCCGCCGCGAAGACGCCGAGGTGGCGCGGGTGTACGTCGGGCCGTCGCCGGACGCGGCCGTGGCGCAGCCGGTGCGCGCCCTGGCGGGCTACCGGCGACTCACCTTCGCCGCCGGGCAGGAGCGGCGGGTCAGCGTGGACGTGGACGCGCGGGCGCCGTCGTACCGGGACGCGGAGCGACAGGCGTGGGCGCGCGGCCGCGGCCGTCGCGACGTGTTCGCCGGTCGTTCCTCACGGGAGCCGCCCCTGCGGGCGAAGACTGCGGTGAGGAGCGGCTGAGGAGCGACTGAGGAGCGGATAGGCTGCCCGTTCGGCGTGTCACGGGGGCGCGTCGGATGACGACTCGGGAGGACGTACCGGTGCACATCCAGGAATGGCTGGAGACGATTCCGGCGATCAGTGTCTACCTCCTGGTGGGGCTGGTGATCGGACTGGAGAGCCTCGGCATCCCCCTGCCGGGCGAGATCATCCTCGTCAGCTCCGCGCTACTGGCCTCCCAGCACGGCGAGATCGACCCGGTGGTCCTGGGCCTCTGCGCGATCGCCGGTGCGATCATCGGGGACTCCATCGGCTACGCCATCGGACGCCGGGGCGGCAAGCCGCTCCTGGAGAAGCTCGGGCGGCGCTTCCCGAAGCACTTCGGGCCCGACCAGGTGGCGCTCGCGGAGCGCTCCTTCGACAAGTGGGGCATGTGGGCCGTCTTCTTCGGCCGGTTCGTCGCGCTGCTGCGGATCTTCGCCGGGCCGCTGGCGGGTGTGCTGCGCATGCCGTACTGGCGGTTCCTGGTCGCGAACATCTTCGGCGGGATCCTGTGGGCCGGCGGCACCACGGCGGTCATCTACTCGGTCGGGATCGTCGCGGAGCCGTGGCTCAAGCGGTTCTCCTGGCTGGCGCTCGTGCTGGCCGTGCTGCTCGGTCTCACGGTGACGCTGGTGCTGCGCGGCCGGATGAAGAAGGCGGCGGCAGCGGCCCGCGAGGCGGCCGAGCCGGTGGCGGAGCCGGTCGCCGTCGCGGACTGACCCGGTCCGGGCTCGGGTCCGGGCCGGGGTTCGGGACGGGCGGGGCGCTCCGGCCCCGCCCGTGATCCGTCACCGGGCCTCAGCCCCGCGGGCCCACCGACGCCCGGTGCTGCTCGGCCAGCTCCGTGTACATGGCGGCGTTGGCCTTGATCCCCTCGCGTTCCTCGTCGGTGAGGGGCCGGCGGACCTTCGCCGGCACCCCGGCGACCAGGGAACCGGGCGGGACCACCATGCCCTGCGGGACCAGGGCCTGGGCGGCGACCAGCGAACCCGCGCCGATCACGGCGCCGTTCAGCACGGTCGCGCCCATCCCGATCAGGCAGTCGTCCTCGACGGTGCAGCCGTGCACGACGGCGTTGTGGCCGATGGACACCCGCTCGCCGATGGAGACCGGGAAGCCGGGGTCCACGTGCAGGGTGCAGTTGTCCTGCACGTTGCTGTCAGCGCCGAGCGTGATCGGGCCGCAGTCGGCGCGCAGCACCGCCGAGTACCAGACGCTCGCCCCCGCGCCGAGCGTGACGTCGCCGACGACGACCGAGGTGGGAGCGGTGAAGGCCGTCGGGTCCACCGACGGGTACCGGTCGCCGACGCCCGCGACGAGGGCCTGGCCGTGGTTCGCCTGTTGGGTCATGCTCGTGCCTCTTCTTCCGTGTTCGCTGTCGCGCCAGTGGCACCGTAGGCCACGCCCCGCCGACCGGCGGTGATGGGGTGAAGATCACAGGATCGCGGTCCGGATGTCCGGCGCGCGGCCCACTACCGTGGCCGGGTGTCGAAGAATAAGAACACGTTCTCATCCCTGGCGGATCTGCCCGCTCGGGCCGCGAGCCGCGTGGCGCACGCGGGCTGGCGCTGGATGCAGCGGGCGGGCGCCGTCACCGCGCGCACGCCGGGGCGCCTGCGCTTCGGCGCGATCGGCGACGGTACGCGCCTGGCCTTCCCCCAGGGGACCGTCTTCGGCGAGCCGTGGATCCGGCTCGGCGCGCACTGCATCATCGCCGAGCAGGTCACCCTGACCGCCGGGATGATGCCGGACCTCGACCTCGGCCCCGACCCGGTCCTCGTGCTGGGCAACGGCGTCGTCCTCGGCCGGGGCAGCCACGTCATCGCCGACACCCGCATCAGCATCGGCGACGACACCTTCTGCGGCCCGGGGGTGTACATCACCTCCACCAACCACAGCTACGACGACCCGCACGAGCCCGTCGGCCGGCAGTGGCCCCGCAGCGCCCCGGTGGAGATCGGCCCCGGCTGCTGGCTGGGCACGGGCGCGGTGATACTCCCCGGAGCCCGGCTGGGGCGCAACGTGGTGGTGGCCGCCGGGTCCGTCGTACGGGGCGAGGTGCCCGACCACGCGGTGGTGGCGGGGGCGCCGGCCCGGATCGTACGCCGCTGGGAGCCCGAGACGGGCTGGCAGCCGCCGCTGCGCACCCCGACGCCCGTGCCGATCCCCGACGGGGTGACCTCCGAGCAGTTGCGGGGGCTGGCGCGGTGGGCGGAGGCCGAGCAGAGCGGCGTCTGAGAGGCCCGCGGCGCGGGGGACCCCAGCCGGCGGCGAGCAGGACCGTGCCCGCCAGGGCGCGGCCCGCGGCCGCCCGGACCCCGCGCAGGCGCTCCCGGAGCAGGGCGAAGGCGGCGAGCGCCGTCACCACGGGGTACGGCGACGACAGGACGGCGGCCACCGTGACGGGGCCGCTCCGCGCGGCCACGGAGCAGGTGCCGTTCGCCGCCACGTCCGCGAGGTCGACGAAGGCCGGCGCCGGCAGCATGCTCCACAGGACGCGGACCCCGACGCCCTCCGGCAGGGCCGGGACCCCGCGCCGGGCCTGCGCCCACAGGGCGGCGCCGCCCGCGGCGACGTTGGTGACCCGCTGCACGCACAGGGCCGGGAAGAGGCCGGTCACGGTGGTGGAGGCCTCCGAGATCAGGGCCATGACGGCGCCGAGACCGAAGGCCGCGACCAGGGTGAGGACGACGGCCTGCCGCCGTACGGGGGCCCCGCGCAGCTCGGGACCGCCCGCGAGGACGATCCGACGACCGCCACCGCGATGTCCGCGAACCGCCCGAGACCGGGCCGCTCGCCCAGCGCCGGCCCCACCCCGACCGGCACGATCACGCCCATCGGGCCCAGGGCCGGCGCCTTGTAGAAGCCGAACATGGCGGCCGGTCCGACGAGGCCGGCGCCGACGGCGAACCACAGCTCGCAGTGCGGTGCCGTCGGTGCTGTCGGTGTGGTGAACGGTGCGGCCGGTGGGCGCCACCAGCGCAGGTCAGTCCAGGCCGCCCGACGGCACCGACGGCGCTTCCGTCAGGGAACCGTCCGTCACAGGACGGGGATCTCGATCGCCGGGCAGCGGTTCATCACCATGTCGAGTCCCGCCTCGCGGGTGCGCGCGTAGGCGGCCTCGTCGATCACGTCCAGCTGGAACCACACCGCGTCCGCGCCCGCCGCGACCGCCTCGTCGGCGACCGCCCCGGCCAGGGAGCTGTTCACGAACACGTCCACCACGTCCACCTTGAACGGGATCTCCGCGAGCGAGGCGTACCCCTGCTCGCCGTGCACCGTCTCGGCCTTCGGGTGGACGGGCACCACGCGCTTGCCGAACCGCTGGAGGACGCGGGCCACGCCGTAGGCCGCCCGGTCCTCGTTGTTGGACAGGCCCACCACGGCCCAGGTGTCGCCGAGTTCGGTGAGGATCTTGCGGATGGTTGCCGGGTCGCCGTACACGTGCGCCGCCTCCTGCTGCTGGTCGTCCCTGGTCTGTCGACGGGCGTCCCGTCGTGGTGCTTCGCCGGGTGCAACCGGACGGACGCCTGTCCGATTCCCGGTGGCGCGGCCCGTAGGGTGGACGGGTGAAGGCAGACCAGTACGTGACGGTGGCCCGCGAGGGCGTGCACGAGACGGAGATCAACCGCTCGCGCTTCCTGTGTTCCCTCGCGCCCGCCGCGACCGAGCGGGAGGCGCAGGAGTTCATCGCGCGCGTCCGCAAGGAGCACCCCACCGCCACGCACAACTGCTACGCCTACGTGATCGGCGCCGACGCCTCCGTGCAGAAGGCGAGCGACGACGGCGAGCCCGGCGGCACCGCCGGCGTGCCGATGCTCCAGATGCTGACCCGGCGCGACATCCGCTACGCGGTCGCCGTCGTCACCCGCTACTACGGCGGTGTGAAGCTCGGTGCCGGCGGACTCATCCGGGCCTACGGGGGAGCCGTCGGCGAGGCCCTCGACGCCCTCGGGACCGTCACCCGCCACCGCTACCGGCTCGCCACCGTCACCGTCGACCACCAGCGTGCAGGCAAGACGCAGAACGACCTGCGCGCCACCGGCCGCGCGGTCCTCGACGTGCGCTACGGCGAGGCCGTCGCGATCGAGATCGGCCTCCCCGAGGCGGACGTCGACACCTTCCGGGCCTGGCTCGCCGACGTCACCGCCGGGACGGCGACGTTCGAGCTCGGCGGCGAGGCGTACGGCGAGGGCTGAGACAAGTAGCCGAACTCTGCGGGGAGTTCGGGCGCGGGAAGGTCGCACCGCCGCCCCGGACCCGGCCCGTCGCGCAACGGGTTAGCCTGAAGGGTCGGTGCGGGGGCTGGTGCGGATCATGAAGGAGAGCGGGCGTGCGGGTCGGAGCGATCGAGTGAAGTTCCTGCACACCTCCGACTGGCACCTGGGTCGGTCCTTCCACCGCGTGAACCTGCTCGCGGCCCAGTCCGCCTTCGTCGACCACCTCGTCGAGGCCGTCCGCGAGCACGAGGTCGACGCCGTCCTCGTCGCCGGTGACGTCTACGACCGCGCCGTGCCCCCGCTGCCCGCCGTCGACCTCTTCGACCGGGCCCTGCACCGGCTCGCCGACCTCGGCGTGCCCACCGTGATGATCTCCGGGAACCACGACTCGGCCCGCCGCCTCGGTGTCGGCGCGGGGCTGATCGGCCGGGCCGGGATCCACCTCAGGACCGACCCGGCGGGCTGCGCCGACCCCGTGGTGCTGGCCGACGTACACGGCGACGTGGCCCTGTACGGGCTGCCGTACCTGGAACCCGCCCTGGTCAAGGACGAGTTCGCGGCGCCGAAGGTCAGCCACGAGGCGGTGCTGGGCGCGGCCATGGACCGGATTCGGGCGGACCTGGCCGGTCGGGCTCCGGGGACCCGTTCCGTGGTCCTCGCCCACGCCTTCGTCACCGGCGGACAGGCCAGCGACAGCGAGCGCGACATCGCCGTCGGCGGGGTCGAGGCCGTGCCCGCCTCCGTCTTCGACGGGGTGGACTACGCCGCCCTCGGCCACCTCCACGGCTGCCAGACGATCAACGAACGGGTCCGCTACTCCGGTTCCCCGCTCGCCTACTCCTTCTCCGAGGCCGACCACCGCAAGACGATGTGGCTGGTCGAGCTCGGAGCCGCCGGGGAGATCACCGCCGAGCGGATCGACACCCCCGTCCCCCGGCCGCTCGCCCGCCTGCGCGGCCGCCTCGAAGAGCTCCTCGACGACCCCGCGCTCGCCGACCACGAGGACAGCTGGGTCGAGGCCACCCTCACCGACGCCGTCCGCCCCCAGGACCCGATGGCCCGCCTCGCCGGCCGCTTCCCGCACACCCTGAGCCTCGCCTTCGAGCCCGAAGGGCGCGCGGAGGACGGCCCCGCCTCCTACGCCCGGCGCCTGAAGGGCCGCAGCGACCAGGAGATCGCCGAGGACTTCGTCGCCCACGTACGCGGCGGCGGCGCCGACGAAGCCGAGCGCGCCGTGCTGCGCGGCGCCTTCGACGAGGTGCGCGTCCTGACCGCGCGCGAGGACCACGGCCGGGAAGGCGCCCGATGAGGCTGCACCGGCTCAAGGTCACCGCCTTCGGCCCCTTCGCGGAACCCCAGGAGATCGACTTCGACGCCCTCTCCGGCGCCGGGATCTTCCTCCTCCACGGCCCCACCGGCGCCGGCAAGACCTCCGTCCTCGACGCCGTCTGCTACGCCCTCTACGGTTCCGTCCCGGGCTCGCGCCAGTCGCCCGGCACCAGCCTGCGCAGCGACCACGCCGCCCCCGACACCCCGACCGAGGTCACCCTCGAACTCACCGCGGGCGGGCGCCGCCTGGAGATCACCCGGCGCCCCGAACAGGACCGCCCCAAGAAACGCGGCACCGGAACCACCAAGGACAAGGCGCAGAGCCTGCTGCGCGAGCACACCGGCGCCGGCTGGACCGGGCTCAGCCGCTCCCATCAGGAGATCGGCGAGGAGATCGAGCAGCTCCTCGGCATGAGCCGCGAACAGTTCTGCCAGGTGGTGCTGCTGCCGCAGGGCGAGTTCGCCCAGTTCCTGCGCGCCGGCGCCGAAGCACGCGGCCGGCTCCTCGGGCGGCTCTTCGACACCCGCCGCTTCGCCGCCGTCGAGACGCTGCTCGCCGAGCGCCGCCGCGCCGCCGAGGCCAAGGTGCGCGCCGGCGACGAGAAGGTGCTCGCCGCCGCCCAGCGCCTCGCCCAGGCCGCCGGCGACAGCCCCGACCTGCGGGCCTGGCCGCTGCCCGGCCACCAGCCCGGCGAGCCCGGTCTCGCCGAGGCCGTCCGGGCCTGGGCGGCCGTCGCCCGCTGCTGGGCCGGAGCGGCTCACCGTCGCCGAGTACGCGCTCGCCGCCGTCGAGGGCGCCACGCCGCCGCCCGGCGGGCCGCCGAGGAGGAGCGGGAACTCGACCGGCTCCAGCGCCGGCACGCCGAGACCGCCCGCCGGGCCGCCCTGCTCGACGCCGATGCGCCGGAGCGCGAACGCGTACGGGACCTCCTGGACCGGGCCCGCCGGGGCGCCCTCGTGGCCCCCGCCCTGGAACTGCGCGGGGCCGCGGCGGCGCCCACCTCACCGCCGCGCACGCCGAGAGCATGGCCCGCGCCGCGCTGCCCCCCGCCCTGGCCGGAGCGGGCGCCGAGCAGCTGGCCGCCGTGGAGCAGCGGCTGCGCGAGGACCTCGGGGCCGTCGGCGCCGCCCAACGGGCCGAGCTGCGCAGCGCCGAGATCGGCCGGGAGCGCGCCACGCTGGAGCGGGAGTCCCGGGACGACGAGGAGCAGCGTCAGGAGTCGGCCGAGTGGCTCGCCCGCTGGGAGGCCACCCGCGCCGGCCTCCAGGAACGGGTCGACACCGCGCAGCAGGCCCTCACCCTGGCCGAGCAGCTCGCCGGCCGGCTGGAGCCCGCCCGCATGCAGCTGACCGCCTCGCTGCGCCGTGACGCCCTCGGCGCCGAGGCCGAAGCCGCCTCCGGCGAACTGCTCCGCGTACGGGAGGAGTCGGCCGGCGCCCGGGAACGCTGGCTGGAGCTGAAGGAGGCCCGGCTGCGCGGCATCGCCGCCGAACTGGCCGAGGCCCTGACCGCCGGCGAGCCCTGCGCGGTGTGCGGGTCGGCCGAACACCCCGCGCCGGCGCGGCCCGCCCCCGGGCACGTCGACCGGGCCGCCGAGGACGCCGCCCACGCCCGTTTCGAGGAGGTCGAGGAACGCCGCGCCGCCGTCGAACGTCGACTGGCCGCCGTGCGGGAGGCCGAGGCGGAGGCCGCGGCCGCCGCGGGCGAGGCCACCACCGCCGAACTGCGCGCCCTCACCGCCGACCTGAGCGAACGCCACGCCGCCGCCCACGCGGCCGCCGCCGGACTGCACACCGCCCGCGAACGCCTCGCCCGCGCCGAACGCGAGCACGACGCGCGCGCCGCCGACCGGCGCGACGCCGAACTGCGGGCCGCCGCCCGCGCCTCCCGCCGCGAGGCCCTCGACCAGGAGCAGGCCTCCCTGGAAGCGGAACTGGTCCTCGTACGCGGCGACTCGCCCAGCGTCGCGGCCCGCGCCCGCACCCTGGAGGACCGCATCCGCATGGTCACCGGCGCCGCCGAGGCCCTGCGCCGCGCCGAGACCACCGCCACCCGCCTGAAGGAGGCCGACGGGCAGCTCTCCGACGCCGCCTTCAAGGCCGGATTCGACTCCGTCGACGCCGCGGCCGACGCCGTCCTGCCCGAGTACGAGCGCACCGCCCTCCAGCACCGGCTGGACGCCTGGCAGGCGGAGGAGGCCACGCTCGCCGAACGCCGCGCCGAGCACGACACCGCCCGCGCGGCGGCCCTGCCCCCCGCCGACCCCCGCGCCGCCGAGGCCGAGGAGGCCCGCGCCGCGGCCCTGCTGCGCACCGCCGGCTCCACCGTCGACGCCGCCCGGCTGCGCTGCGCGGAACTGGACCGGCTCTCGCGGCAGATGGAAGCGGAACTGCGCGCCCTGGGCCCGCTGCGCGAGGCGTACGAGCGGGTGGCCCGGCTCGCCGGGCTCACCGCCGGCACCTCCGCCGACAACGAGCGCAGGATGCGCCTGGAGTCGTACGTCCTGGCCGCCCGGCTGGAACAGGTCGCCGCCGCCGCGACCGCACGGCTGCTGCGGATGTCGGGGGGCCGCTACACGCTCGTGCACTCCGACGCCCGCGCCGGCGGACGTGGGCGTTCCGGCCTCGGCCTGCACGTGGTCGACGCCTGGACCGGCAGCGAGCGCGACACCGCCACCCTCTCGGGCGGCGAGACCTTCTTCGCCTCCCTCGCCCTGGCCCTGGGGCTGGCCGACGTGGTCACCGACGAGGCGGGGGGCACGCGCCTGGACACCCTCTTCATCGACGAGGGCTTCGGCAGCCTCGACGAACAGGCCTTGGACGAGGTGCTCGACGTGCTGGACTCGCTGCGCGAACGGGACCGCAGCGTCGGCATCGTCAGCCACGTCGGCGACCTGCGCACCCGGGTCCAGGCCCAGTTGGAGATCGTCAAACAGCGCGGCGGCTCGGTGGTGCGCCACCGCACGGCGGGGGTCACGGACTGATCGGCCGCCGGGCCAGCGGGGACGAGTAGACGACGCTGGTGGTCACCGGGCCGAGTCCGGCGATGCGGCCGGTGAGGTCCTCCAGGTGGACCATGGAGCGGGCCACGACCTTCAGCACGAAGCAGTCGTCGCCCGTCACGTGGTGTGCCTCCAGGATCTCCGGGGTCGCGTCCAGGAAGTCGTGGAACGGCTTGTAGTTGCCGTGCGGATAGCGCAGCCGCACCAGGGCGAGGATGCTCTTGCCCAGCTTCTCGTGGTCGACGACGGCCGTGTAGCCGGTGATGATCCCCGCCTCCTCCAGGCGGCGGACGCGTTCCGTGACGGCGCTCGCGGACATGGACACGGTGCGCGCCAACTCGGTGAAGCCGGCACGGCCGTTCTGCTGGAGGGCCGCGAGGATCCGCCAGTCGGTGGCGTCGGGGGTGTAGGGCGTGTACGGAGTATGGGGGGTGTCGGTGGGAAATCCGCTCATGGGGCAGGTCTAGCAGGGGATTCCCCGGCAGAACAAGGAGAAGGCCGGGGAAAGCCGCTTCCCCTGGTGATCAACGTTTCGTAGATTTTTGGCCATGACGACGACGCAGCCCCAGGCCACCGCCCCCACGACCACCAACCCCGTGCTCCGGGTTCCCCCGGCGAGCCCGGCGGCCGCCGCCGCGTACTTCGCCGCGAGCCTGGCCTTCCACGCGGACGTCTCGGACGTGGCCGCCGCCTTCAAGGCCCACCGCGAGCAGGGCGCCGAACTCGGCTTCCAGCTGATCGACTCCCGCTCCACCCCGTCCTGGGACCAGGCCCACGTACCCGGCGCGATCCACCTGCCCACCGCCCTGATCCCCGAGCAGGCCGAGCGGCTCCTCGACAAGAACGTCCCCGTGGTGACGTACTGCTGGGGCCCCGGCTGCAACGGTGGCACCCGCTCCGCCCTCGCCCTCGCCGAACTGGGCTTCCAGGTCAAGGAGATGCTCGGCGGCATCGAGTACTGGATCCGCGAGGGCTTCGAGGTCGAGACCTGGCAGGGCGCGCAGCGGCGCTCCGAGGCCGACCCGCTGACCGCCCCCACCGACTCGGACGACTGCGGCTGCTGAAGCCCGCGCGTACCGACGGGCCGGCCGCCCCCTTCCGGGGAGCGACCGGCCCGTCGTCGTGGCGGCGGCGCGAGGCCGGTCAGAGCTTGGAGAGCTCGTCCACCAGGTCGTCCAGCCCCAGCGAGCCCTGCGACAGCGCGGCCATGTGCCAGGCCTTCAGGTCGAACGCGTCCCCGTGCGCCGCCCGCGCGTTGTCCCGGCCCAGCAGCCAGGCGCGCTCGCCCAGCTTGTAGCCGATCGCCTGGCCGGGCATCGACACGTAGCGGGTCAGCTCGCTCTCGACGAAGTCCGCCGGCCGCCCGCTGTGCAGGCCGAAGAACTCCTGCGCCAGGTCGACGGTCCAGCGCTCGCCCGGGTGGAACGGCGAGTCCGCCGGGATCTCCAGCTCCAGGTGCATGCCGATGTCCACGATCACGCGCGCGGCGCGCATCATCTGGCAGTCGAGGTAACCCAGGCGCTGTTCGGCGTCCTTGAGGTAGCCCAGTTCGTCCATCAGGCGCTCCGCGTACAGGGCCCAGCCCTCGACGTTCGCGCTGACGAGACCCACGCCGGCCTGGTAGCGCGACAGCTGGTCCGCCACGTGCGTCCACTGCGCGAGCTGGAGGTGGTGGCCCGGAACGCCCTCGTGGTACCAGGTGGAGACCAGGTCGTAGGTGGGGAAGCGGGTCTGACCCATCGTCGGCAGCCAGGTCCGGCCGGGGCGCGAGAAGTCCTCCGACGGGTTGGTGTAGTACGGAGCCGCGGCCCCGCCCGCCGGGGCGATCATCGACTCGACCCGCTTGACCCGCTCGGCGAGTTCGAAGTGGGTGCCGTCGAGGTTCTCGATGGCCTCGTCCATCAGGCCCTGGAGCCAGTCGCGGACCTCCTCGACGCCCTCGATGTGGGTGCCGTGCTCGTCCAGGTGACGCAGCACGTCCCACGGGTTCGGCTCACCGGGCAGGATCTTGGCGGCCTCGGCCTTCATCTCGGCGAGCAGCCGGTGGTACTCGCTCCAGCCGTAGGCATAGGCCTCGTCCAGGTCCAGGTCCGTGCCGTTGAAGAAGCGCGACCAGCGGGCGTAGCGCTCGCGGCCCACCTGGTTCGGGGCGTCGGCGACCTGCGGGGCGTACACGTCGCGCACCCAGTCGCGCAGTGCGACCACGGCCGCCGTCGCGCCGGCCGCCGCCTCGTCCAGCTCGGCGCGCAGCGACCGCGGGCCGGCGGCCGCGAACTCCTCGAAGAAGGCCGGGGTGCCGTCGGCGTCCTGGCCGGCCCAGGTGGTGAGCTGCTCGATGAACGTCGCCGTGGGGCGCGGGCCGCCCGGCAGCCCCCGCTCCAGGCCGAGGGCGAGGCTCTCGCGGTACCCGGCGAAGGCGGCCGGTACGGCGCGCAGTCGCTCGACGATCGCGGCCCAGTCCTCGTCGGTCTCGGCCGGGGTGACGGTGAAGACCTCGCGGACGCTGTGCGCGGGGGAGTGGATGTTGCTGATCGCGCGCAGGTCCTCATCTGCCTCGTATACGGCGAGTTCGGCGCCCAGGCGCTCGCGCAGCAGGCGGGCGCAGCGGCGCTCGATGTCGCTGTCCGCGCCGGGCAGCCGCTCGGCGGCGTCGAGCCGGGCGAGCGTGCTGCGCCACAGGTCGGCGGCGGCCGCCCGACCGGCGGGGGAGAAGTCCGGCAGGCGGCCGGAGCTGGCGGCGACTCCGAGGTAGGTGCCCGTGATCGGGTCGATGGCGATGAGGTCGTCGACGTACGCGTCGGCCACCTGGCGGGGCAGGCGGGCGGCGTCGGTGCTGTGGAGGGTCTCAGACATGCGGCCATCTTCGTATGCGATGCGCCTCCGCGTCACCACCATTGGATCTCGGACTCCTGACAACGGCGCAGGGGCCCGCGCGCCGGGCGCGGGCCCCTGTGGAGGGCGTACGGGGGTGTATATGGGGTGGGGGGTGTGGGGGGTGTGTGTGGGGCGTGCGGGGCGGGCTCAGTGCCCCGGGCGGCGTCCGGGCTCGTACGCGCGCCGCTCGCGCGGGACTTCGTAGGGCAGGCGCGAGGTGACCGGGGTCGCGTCGAGTCGGGCGGTGATGACGAGGGTCCCCTCCTCGATCTGGTAGTCGAGGGGCAGGCCGAGGCCGCGCATGGCCGCGACCATGCCGGTGTTCGATGCCCGGGTGACCGCGTAAACGCTGTCGCAACCGGCCTCGACGGCCATCGCCAGCAGCCGGCGCAGCAGTTCGGAGCCGATGCCGCGGCGCTGCCAGTCGTCCTCGATGAGCAGGGCCACCTCGGTCTCGTCGCCGTCCCACAGCAGGTGGCCGAGGGCGACGAGCTTGCCGGAGGCGGTCGTGGCGGCGAGGGTGCGGCCGAAGCGGGGGCTCAGCAGGTGGCCGAGGTAGCGGTCGGCGTCGGCGACCGGGCCGTGGTAGCGCAGGCCGAGGGTGCGCTCGGAGCAACGGTCGTGCATCGCGCGGGCGGCGGCGAGGTCGGAGGCGTCGGCGCGGCGCACCGTGATCTCGTTGCCCTCGGGCAGGGTCAGGACGTCCTGGCTGCGCGGGACGCGGGGGCCGAGGCGGGCGTCGAGCTCGACGAGGGCGCGGGCGCGGGCGAACTCCGTCGGGGTGAACGGCAGGTAGGGCCGCTCGACCGTGATCGCGCCGCCCGAGGGGTCGCGCAGGCGCATCACCGTGGCCTCCAGGACCCCCTCGACGGGGGCGTCGGCGCCCGCGTTGGGGCGGCCGGACAGGGTGGTCGCGGGGATCGAGTGGATGGTGCAGCGGCCGAGCAACTGGCGCAGCGCGAGGGGGAGCTCGGCGGCGTCCAGGGCGGTGCGGGTGGCCAGGCCCAGGACCCGGGTGGGGGTGTCCACGAGGTCGTGTGCGTCGGCGCGTTCGATCCAGGTGCTCCGGCCGCCGGCGCGGGCCACGGCCCGGCTCAGGTCGGCGGAGATCAGCTCCTGCGGGGCGCGCAGCAGGAACTCGTCGACCGTGCCGCCCTCGGGGAGGGGGTGGGTCTGGAGGTTGACGATGTCCACGCCGTGACCGGCCAGGGCGGTGCACAGCGCGGCCAGGCTGCCGGGCTCGTCGCGCACCGTCGTACGCATCCGCCACAGGGCGCCGGCGACCTCGGCGGGGGCCGCGCCGGGGTCGGCGGTGGCGCCGCCGCCGCGCGGCACCGGATCGGAGGGCGCCGTTTCCGCGGGCGGCGGCGCGTGGCTGTGCCGGCGGGCCCACCAGGTGTGGAAGGCGGCCGTGACCAGGAGCGCCACGGCCGAGGCGACGAGCAGGAACGGGCCCTTCGGGCCGTGGACGACGAGATTGGCGATGCCGTCGGCCACCGCCACGGCGCAGAAGAGCGCGGCGAGCTCGACGAGATCGCGGCGCCAGTGGTGGTGGCGGTGGGGACGGGCGGCTGCGGCGGGGTTACGTTCAGTCATGAACCCACTGTGGCCCAGGGGTGTTGCGTGATCACGAACGGTCTGTGACCGACTGGTTAAGTGTCGATTGGCCCGTTTCACCCAGTTTTCCGGCTGATTTCGCCGGGTGACCCCTCCGCTTACCGCTGACCCACGCGGCCGGGTTGGAGGCACCGCGTGAAGAGTACGCCACCCCCCTGGCGGCGCAACCGGACGGTGAGTTCGCCGCTGGCGCCGTCGATGTCGACCTCGCCGTAGTACGGCGGGTTCTCGGCCGGGGACATGTTGGCGACCTTCGCCGACTCGACGAACGCCGTTCGCGGGCCGAAGGTGGCGTCGAGCCGACCGGCCGGGAAGCCGCCCGCGCCGACGGGACCCGACACGAACTCCCAGAACGGCGCGAAGTCGCCGAAGGCGGCGCGTTCGGGCGCGTAGTGGTTGGCTGCGGTGTAGTGGACGTCTGCGGTGAGCCAGACGGTGCCGGTGATGTGCTGGTGCTTGATGTGCCGCAGGAGTTCGGCGATCTGGAGCTCGCGTCCGAGCGGGGCACCCGGGTCCCCTTGGGCGACGGCCTCGAAGTTCGTCGCGCCGTCGGGTACGACGATCCCCAGCGGCATGTCGGCCGCGATGACCTTCCAGGTGGCGCGGGAGCGCGAGAGTTCCCGCTTCAGCCAGGCCAGTTGTTCCGCGCCGAGGATGCCGATGGGGTCCTCGGTCCGGCGGCCGGGGGAGTTGGCGTCGCGGTACGTGCGCATGTCGAGCACGAAGACGTCGAGCAGCGGGCCGTGGCGCAGCACCCGGTACATGCGGCCTTCGGCGCGACCGCCCCGCAGGTCGGTGACGGCGAAGTACTCGCCGAAGGCCTGACGGGCACGCCCGGCGAGGATGTCGACGTCCTTGACGGTGTAGCGCGGGTCCTCGATCACCTGGCCCGGGTACCAGTTGTTGCGCACCTCGTGGTCGTCCCACTGTGCGAGGACGGGGACCTGGGCGTGGAAGTCGCGCAGGTTGCGATCGAGCAGGTTGTAGCGGAAGTTCCCGCGGAACTCGGCGAGTGTCTCGGCGACCTTCGCCTTCTCCTCCGTGGTCACGTTGTGCCAGATGCGGCCGTCGGGCAGCGCGACCGACGCCTGGATGGGGCCGTCGGCGTAGATCGTGTCACCGCTGAAGAGGAAGAAGTCGGGGTCGCGCAGGCGCATCTCCTCGAAGACGCGGTACCCGCCCAGCTCGGGGTTGATGCCCCACCCCTGGCCGGCGAGGTCCCCCGACCACAGGAAGCGCACGTCGTGGCGGCGGGAGACGGGCGTGGTGCGGAAGGTGCCGCGCACCGGCTCGCCGGAGCGGCGCGGGTCGTCGGGGTCGGCGAGCACGACCCGGTAGTGGATCTGGCGGCCGGGCGGCAGGTCGCGCAGGGTCGCGGTGCCGGTGTAGTCGGTGGCGGGGCCGAGGAAGGGGCCGTTGTGGCGGCGGACGCCATAGCGGAACGACTCGCTCGGGGAGGTCTCGACGTACATCCGGGCGGGGCGGTCGGAGCGCGTCCACACGGTCGCGGAGTGGGCGGTGATCTCGCCGGACTGCGTGCCCCAGAGCGCGGCCGGGCGTCCGGAGCGGACGAAGGCGGCGGACCGGGCGGGCGCGGCGAGCGCGGGCGCGGCGTAGACGGTGGACAGGGCGAGGCCGAGGGGGACGGCGAGCGAACCGCCCAGCAGGGTCCGTCGGGTGTGCGGCAGGGATGCCATCGGTGCGTCTCCAGGGGCCGGCGGGGGTGGGCCGGACCAGTGTGCCGCCGCACACCGGACCGGCCGCGTCGCCCACGCGAACCGCGGATGAACAGCCGTCAGCAGGTCATCGGAGGGTGATGGTTGACGCCGTACGGGTGTCCGGGGTGTGCGCCGTGTCCGTGGCGCGCGTCGTGTCGGCCGCGTGCGCGGTGTCGGTGATGACGCGGGCCACGAGCGCCGGATCGTCGTGCATCGGCACGTGTCCGCAGCCCGGCAGGCGGACGAGGCGCGCCCCGGGCAGGGTGTGCTTGGCGCGCACTCCCTGGCGGGGCGGCAGCAGCCGGTCGCCCGAGCCCCAGGCGAGGGTGACGGGCACGTCCGGCACGTCCTCGGTGAACCGTACGGAGCCACCCGCCGCCAGCGTCTGCTCGAAGCCGCTCGCGCCGCGCAGGGCCAGGGTCTCCGCGACCACGGCTTCGGGCGTCCGGCGCGCGGGGTGGGCGTAGATGGCGCCGGTGAGCGCCGCCCGGCCGAGGGCGCTGCGGGAGAGCCGTTCCAGCAGGGGCAGGGGCAGCGTCCGGGCGCCCGCGCGCATGGCCTTGAGGACGGTGAAGGCGTAGCGCCGCTCGCCCTCCGTCCAGAACCCGGCGGGGGAGAGCGCGGTGACGGAGCGGACCAGACCGGCGCGACCCATCTCCAGGGCGAGCAGGCCGCCGAGCGAGTTGCCCGCGACGTGCGGGCGCTCCACGCCCAGCTCCGAGCACAGCGCGCCGAGGGCCGGGGCGATGGTGTCGAGGTCGTAGGGGACGCCGGCGGGCAGGGACTCGGAGGCGCCGAAGCCCGGCAGATCGACGGCGATGACGTCGAACTCGGCGGCCAGGATGTCCGTCACGGGATGCCAGGCCTGGAGGTGGTGGCCGATGCCGTGCAGGAGGAGAAGCGGTTCGCCGGCGCCCTTGCGCTCGTAGGCGACGGTGGCGGTGCGGGGGTCGCGCGGCGAATCGATCGGGAAGGAGACCGTGGCGGTCATGCTGCTCCTCGTCGGGAAGGACGCGCGTCGGGTCGACGCGTGTGAGACGGGCTGTCAGTAATGACTGTGCCCATCACTACCGCTCGGTAGCCTGCCGTCACAAGACGTCTGCCGCGCCTGCCCGGACGCGTCGGCGACACCTTCCGGACGGCTTACGGCATCTTTCGGTCGTCTCCCGGACGTCTTCCGGTCGGAAGGGGTGCGGGCGAGAACATCCTGTGAACGGCTTGCTACATATGCCCGATCTGCCCGGCAAAGCGGTGAGGATTGGTCTTGACCAAGGGGGTGCGCCGTCCTATCGTCGCAGGGATAGTGCAGGAACCTTTAATAAACAAAGGCGCGGAACTGCGGCGCGTAACTGCCGCTGGAACACGGCGATAGCGGCGATTGCAGGAGGAGTCAGGGTGGGGACCACGCAGCTCGAATCGGTGCCGGAGCCGAAGTACTGGCACCTCAAGAACGTGCTCAGCGAGGCGCTCGACCAGGACTTCGCCGTGGGCGAGGTGCTGCCGAACGAGCGGGATCTCGCCGCGCGCTTCGGTGTCGCCCGCGCCACCCTGCGACAGGCCCTGGAGCAGCTCGAACTGGAAGGCCGCCTCCAGCGCCGCCGCGGCGTCGGCACCACCGTGGCCCCGCCGCGCGTCGGCGTCGCCGTCGGCAGTACGGGCCACAGCTGGCCGGGAGAGGGCGCCGACGGCTGGGAGCCGGTCGACGCCGTCGACGGTGTTCCCGCCGCCGCCGTCCGGGGGCTCCTCGGCACCGGCCCCGAACAGGCCGTGCACACCGTGCGCCGGACGCGCGTCACGCAGGGCCAGGCCGTCGCCGCCGAGCTGCTGTACGTGCCCGCCGGCTCGGTTCCCGGACTCTCCGCCATCGACGCGCCGGCCGGTGCCGCGCGGGCGCGGGCCGTGCTGCGCGAACTCCAGCGGCTCGCGCTCGACGGGCAGGACCGGTCGGTCGAGCTGGGCTCCGCCCGCGCCGACGACGCCAAGGAGCTGGACCGCCTGCCCGGCGCCCCGGTGCTGGTGGTGACCACCCGCTACTTCACCGCCGAGGGCACCGCCGCCGTCTCCGTGGCCACGTACCGCGCCGACACCTGCCGCCTGACCTTCGGCGACTCCGGTGTGGAGATCACCGAAACCCGCGCCGCCTCCTGACCCACCTGCCACGAGCCCCCGCCGCACCCGTCCTCAGGGGTGCGGCGGGGGCTCGCGTCGTCTGCCCGCCCGCCTGCCTCCGGCCGGGGGGCGGGGCGGGGCGCGGGGTGGCGGTCAGCGGCGGGCCGTCACCGTCTTCTCCACGGCGAACAGCTCTTCCTCCACGTGGTCCAGCGCCAGCCGCAGCGCCCCCGTGGCCACCGCGGCCTCGCCGAGCAGCGACAGCGCCACCCGGGGCGGCCGCAGGCAGTACCGTTCCAGTTCGCGGCGCAGCGGGTCCAGGACCCCGTCCAGGCCGGCGGCCCAGCCGCCCACGACGACGAGTTCCGGGTCCATGGCCAAGACCAGCGCGGCCACGTCGTGGACGAGCCGCTGGATGAACCGTTCGACGGCGGCCACCGCCCGCTCGTCGCCCCGTTTGGCCTTCGCGAAGACCTCGGCCACGGCCTGCTCGTCCAGGGGGTGCAGCGGTTCGCCCGTCGTCGACAGCAGCCGTTCCGGGGTGACCTCGCGGCCCAGCAGGTGCAGCGCGCCGATCTCGCCCGCCGCGCCGCCGAAGCCCCGGTGCAGCCTGCCGCCGATCAGGGAACCGGCGCCGGGGCTGAGTCCGGCCATGACGAACACCATGTCGTCGATGCCCCGGCCGGCGCCCTTCCAGTTCTCGGCGACCGCGGCCGCGTTCGCGTCGTTCTCCACCCGGACCGGGCAGCGGAACGAGCGGCGCAGCCGCTCCCCGAGCGGCAGGCCCGTCCAGCCCGGCAGCGCCGTCCCGAGGCGAACCGTTCCGTCGGCCTCCACGATGCCCGGACTGCCGACACCGACGGCCCGCAGCGAGTCGCGGGGGATCCCGGCCCGGCGGAGCAGATCGGCCACGGCCGCCCTGACCTTCTCCAGGCGCTCATCGGGGGACGCGGCCTCGGCGACTTCCTTCGTTCCGGCCCCGATCACCCGGCCGTCCAGGCCCGACAGCAGCACCGCGACGCGGTGCGAGCCGATCTCGATGCCCAGCAGGTGCCCGGCCTCGGCGCGGAAGCGGAAACGCCGCGCGGGCCGACCTTGCCTGCGCGCGCCCTCCTCCGCCTCGGCCTCGACCACCAGCCCGGTGCCCATGAGCCCTTCCACGACGCCTTCCACCGTCGGTCGGGAAAGTCCCGTCACGCGGGTCAGGTCGGTGAGGGTCGGCGATTCGGCCGCGCGCAGTGCCCGGAGCACCACGGCCGAATTGATCCGCCGAAGCAGAGAAGGATCCCCGCCGGTCAGCTGCCCCAACGTGTGTCCTCCCAGCTAGCGGCCCTGTCAGCCGGATCGTACTGCCCGTCCGGCGGGCTCGCGAGAAGCGGCCCCCCATCGGCCGGAACCGGTCCGTCGCCTCAGGCCGGAGAGACGAATCCGGACTCGTACGCGGTGATCACCGCCTGGGTGCGGTCACGCGCCCCCAACTTGCCCAGAATGGCGCTGACATGTGACTTCACGGTCTCCGTGCCGACGATCAGCTCCCCAGCGATCTCCACGTTGGTCAGCCCGCGCGCCATCAGCCGCAGGACGGCCTCCTCGCGCTCGGTCAGCGCCGCCCGCTTCAGGGCGGCGCGGGCCTGCCGGTTCCCGTACTCGGCCGCGAGGGCCCGTACGGCCGCCGGGAACAGCAGCGTCTCGCCCTCCGCCACCAGCCGGACCGCGTGGACGATCTCCGAGGGTCGGGCCCGCTTGAGGAGGAAGCCGTCCGCGCCGGCCCGCAGCGCCTGGTAGACGTACTCGTCGTTCTCGAACGTGGTGACCACGAGGATCTTCGGCGGCGTGTCCACCGACCGCAGGACCGCGCGGGTGGCCTCGATCCCGTCGAGCAGCGGCATCCGCACGTCCATCGCCACGACGTCAGGCCGCAGGCTGCGCACGAGGGGGATGACGGAGGCGCCGTCGGCGGCCTCGCCCACCACCTCGATGTCGGGCTGGGAGTCCAGGACGGCGCGCAGACCCGCACGCACCAGGGGCTCGTCGTCGACGAGCAGTACGGTAACCGGCATAACGATCAGCGTATTCGCTCCAACGGCAGCCGGGCCCGCACCCGCCAACCCTCCCCGTGGGGGCCGGTTTCGGCCTGGCCGCCGAGGAGGGCGGCCCGTTCCCGTATCCCGCGCAGTCCACTGCCGCCGCCCGTCATGACGGCCATGCGTGTGGGCAGCGGGTTCGTCACCTCCAGGAGCAGGCGCCGCGGCGTCATCTCCACCCGCACGCGCACGGGAACGGGGCCGCAGTGGCGCAGCACGTTCGTCAGGGCTTCTTGAAGGATGCGGTATCCCTCCCGGGTGACGGGGCCGGGCAACTTCTCCAACGGCCCGACCAGTCGGGCGTCGACCGCCGCTCCCGAGGCGCGAGCCGACTCCAGCAGCCGGTCGGCCTCGGCCAGGGTCGGCCGCTGCGAGGGCGTCTGCGGGGATTCCCGCAGCACCAGCAGTACCCGTTCGAGATCCTCCAGCGCGGCCCGTCCCGTCTCCTCGATGGCGCTCAGCGCGCGATCGGTGAACTCCGGGTCGCCGGCGGTCCGCGCGGCTCCCGCCTGGACGACCGCCACGGTCAGCGCGTGCCCGATGGAGTCGTGCAGCTCCCGCGCGATGCGCGTGCGCTCCAACAGCTGCTCCGTACGCGCCTCCAGGGCCGTCAACCGCTCCGCCGCCGAAGGCCCCAGCAGCCGCCGGGCGATCGCCGTGATCAGCTCGCCGAGTACGACGACGACCAGGATCAGCACGACGAGCGGCACCGGCGCGAGCAGCGCCGCCGCCCAGGGCGCCGGGGTGAGGGGCAGGGCCGGATCAGCCGTCAGCGGCCGGCCGAGCGCGAGCGCGATCAGCTCGACGGACAGCACCGGGAGCGTGACTGTCGCGTACATGGCGGCCCCCGAGACCAGCAGCCGTATCTCCAGCCACAGCACCGTCCGCCACCGGTCGCCCCAATGGGCCGAGGGCCGCGCGCTGATCCCGTCGTCCTCGACCTCCGGGTTCTGCGGGGTCAGCAGGAACCGCGCCTGGAGCCCCTCCGCCAGCCGCACCCACGGGACGAAGCCGAAGGGCATGACGATCAGCAGCGGCATCCACGGCGACGTGCGGTGGATGAACATCCACAGCGCGAGGAGCAGCACCGGGACGCACAGGTGCAGCCACCGTGAGTACGTCACGGGCCGGAGCGGGGCGCGGAGCATTCGGATCATGCGGCCATCCTGGCAGGGGCCGGCCGGCGGGCGTCTCCCCCACGTGGGGGAGACGGCACCCTCGCACGGGGGAGGGAAGGGGGGTGGGCCGGCGGCGAATCTTGAGCCATGAACCGCATCGAGATTCGCGAACTGACCAAGGACTACGGCACCCACCGGGTCCTCGACCACCTCACCTTCGACGTCCTGCCCGGCCGCGTCACGGGCTTCCTCGGGCCGAACGGCGCCGGGAAGTCCACCACCATGCGCCTGGTGTTGGGCCTCGACCGACCGACCGCCGGTACGGCCACGATCGGCGGCCGCCCCTTTACGGCCCTGGCGAACCCGCTGCGGCACGTCGGGGCGCTCCTCGACCCCCAGGCCGCCCACGGGGGGCGCAGGGCCCGCGACCACCTGCTCATGCTCGCCGTCAGCAACGGGATGTCGGCCTCCCGGGTGGACGAGGTACTGGAGCGGACGGGGATAGGGTCCGTCGCCCGGCGCCGGATCGGGACCTTCTCGCTCGGCATGCGACAGCGCCTGGGCATCGCCGCCGCCCTGCTGGGCGATCCGGGCGTGCTCCTGCTGGACGAGCCGACCAACGGCCTCGACCCCGAGGGCATCATCTGGATCCGCGAGCTGATGCGGGGCCTCGCCGCCGAGGGTCGTACCGTGCTTGTCTCCAGCCATCTGATGGCCGAGTCCGCCTCCTTCGTCGACCACCTCGTCGTGCTCGGGCAGGGCAGGCTCCTCGCCGACACCCCGATACGGGAGTTCATCGACGCCCGGAGCAGCCCGAGGGCGCGGCTGCGGACCTCGGAGCCGGCCCTGCTGGAGAGTGCCCTGGCGCGGGAGGGCTTCGCGATGGTCGCGGGTGAGGACGGGCGGTGGACCGTCGAGGGGATACGGGCCGAGCGACTCGGCGCCCTCGCCGCCCGCGAGGGCATCCCGGTCCTCGAACTCGCCGATGAACGCGCCTCGCTGGAGCAGGCCTACCTCGACCTCACCGCGGAGCGCACCACCTTCTCCGCCACCACCACCTGAAACAGATCGGAGCCACCACCGTGACCGCCGCAGCCCTGCCCACCCTTCCCGTCCTGCGCTCGGAATGGATCAAAATACGGTCCGCCCGATCGGTCGTCATATCGCTGGCGGCGGTCTTCGTCGCCACCGCCGGCATCACCGCCTTGACCGCGGCGGCCGTCGGGACGTCCGAACCCGACGCCATGGGCGCGGACCGTCTCCTCGGAGCCTTCTTCGGGGTCAACTTCGGCCAGGTCGCCGCCGTCGCGTTCGGCGCCACGGCCTTCGCCGGAGAGTTCCGCGAAGGGGCTCTGCGGGTCTCGCTGACCGCCGTGCCCAACCGGACGCGCCTCTACCTGTCCAAGGTCCTGACGGTCGCCGGACTCGCCTTCGTCGTCGGCCAGATCACCGGTCTGGTCACCTTCCTCGGCGGTCAGGCCCTGATGGGGGAGTACGCCCTCACCCTCGAAGACCCCGGCACACTGCGGGCCGTCTTCGGCAGCGGGATCTACCTGACGCTCATCGCCCTGTTGGCGGCCGGGCTGACGGCCCTGGTGCGCAGCGGAACCCTCGTGATGGGCCTGCTCATCCCCCTGCTGCTGATCGTGCCGTTCGTCGTCGGGCAGGTCGCCGGCGGAGCCGGGGAGTTCATGCCGGACCGGGCCGGGCAGGTGGTGATGCGGATGGAGGCGGAGGGATCCCTCGGCCCCTGGAGCGGCCTCGGGGTGACCGCGCTGTGGGCCCTCGCGGCTCTGGCCGCCGGGTGGTTCGCCCTACGGCGCAGGGCCGCGTGACGCCGGGCCAATTGTCAGTGGGGACCGAAATACTGACGGTATGACCACGGCAGAGCATCTCGACCTGATCGACCGGTTGCGGGCCCAGGTTTTCCCGGACCGGCCGGTCCGGCTCGGCCGGCACGCCAGTGGGCCCGGCCACCACCTGGCCCTGCTGGGCGGGACGGCGGACTTCTGGGAGGACGACGGCTCGCGCCGGGCCGAGGCGGCCGACCAGATCGGCGCCGAGTACGCGGCGCTCGTCCTGGCCCTGACCGGTCGTTGGGGGCCGCCGCAGATCTTCACCCTGTCCTCCCCGGCCCGGGGAGGGCCGGACGAGGAGGAGATACCGGAGCCATGGCAGGAGATCGGCAACAGCACGGACCACGTGCACCTGTGGTGGGTGGAGGACCGGTGGCTGGTGGTCTGCGTGGTGCGGGGGGCCGAGGAGGATCCCTACCTGCTGATGGCGGGGGTCACCGTGACCGACCCGCCGTAGGCCGTAGCCGCAGCCGTAGCAGAGGGAAAGGGGGAAACCGGGCCGAACCGGGGGTGGGCCCGGGGGCGCTTTTCAGGAAGGCGCGTGGCCTTCGGCCGCCGCGCGGAGCCGGCCGTACTCGGCGGCCATGGAATCGGCGCTCCAGTGGGCGTTGAGTCCGCTGGGGTTGGGCAGCGCCCAGATGCGGGTGGAGCCGATGGTGCGCTCCTGGGGGCCGATTTGCGCCCGCCGTTCCCCGAAGGCCGTGCGGTATGCGGTGACTCCGACGACCGCCAGCCACTGGGGGCGCAGCAGTTCGACCTTCGCCGTCAGGATTCGGCCGCCCTCGCGGAACTCCTCGGCGCTCAGCTCGTCGGCGCGGGCCGTGGCCCGTGCCACGACGTTGGTGATGCCGAGCCGGTAGGACAGGAGCTCCTCCTGTTCCGCGGGGGCGAGGCGGCGCGGGGTGAAGCCCGACAGATGCAGGACCGGCCAGAAGCGGTTGCCGGGGCGGGCGAAGTGGTGGCCCGTCGCGGCGGAGAGGAGACCGGGGTTGATTCCGCAGAACAGCACGCGCAGACCCCCCGCGACCACGTCCGGGAGGACGCGGTCGCGGGCGGCTTCGAGCTCGTCGGGGGTCAGAGGATCGACCCCGGCGCGTACCCGGCGGCTTCCGGGTGTTCCTTGGCGATCGCCTCGATCCGCGCGACCACGGTCGCCACCTGGTCGCCGGCCGCGCCCGTGAAGGACAGCTTGTCGGCCATCAGGGCGTCCAGCTGCGCACGGTCCAGCGGCATGCGCTCGTCGGCGGCCAGCTTGTCCAGCAGTTCGTTGCGTTCGGCGCCCTGCTCGCGCATCGCGAGAGCGGAGGCCACCGCGTGCTCCTTGATGACCTCGTGAGCGGCCTCGCGGCCCACGCCGGCGCGCACCGCGCCCATCAGCACCTTGGTGGTGGCGAGGAACGGCAGGTAGCGGTCCAGCTCGCGGGCCACGACGGCCGGGAAGGCGCCGAACTCGTCGAGGACCGTCAGGAAGGTCTCCAGCAGGCCGTCGAAGGCGAAGAACGCGTCGGGCAGGGCCACACGGCGGACGACGGAGCAGGAGACGTCGCCCTCGTTCCACTGGTCGCCGGCGAGCTCGCCCGTCATCGAGGCGTAGCCGCGCAGGATGACCATCAGGCCGTTCACGCGCTCGCAGGAGCGGGTGTTCATCTTGTGCGGCATCGCGGAGGAGCCGACCTGGCCGGGCTTGAAGCCCTCGGTGACCAGCTCGTGGCCGGCCATCAGCCGGATCGTCTTCGCGATCGAGGACGGGGCGGCGGCCAGCTGCACCAGGGCGGTGACCACGTCGTAGTCCAGCGAACGGGGGTAGACCTGGCCGACGGAGGTGAAGGCCTGCGAGAAGCCGAGGTGGGCGGCGATGCGCTGCTCCAGGTCGGCCAGCTTCGCGGCGTCGCCGCCGAGCAGGTCGAGCATGTCCTGAGCGGTGCCCACCGGGCCCTTGATGCCGCGCAGCGGGTAGCGGTCGAGGAGGTTCTCCAGGCGGTCGTAGGCGACCAGCAGCTCGTCGGCCGCGGTGGCGAAGCGCTTGCCCAGAGTGGTCGCCTGAGCGGCCACGTTGTGGGAGCGGCCGGCCATGACCAGTTCGGCGTGCTCACCGGCCAGCTTGCCGAGACGGGCCAGGACGGCCACCGTGCGGTCGCGGGCCAGTTCCAGGGAAAGGCGGATCTGGAGCTGCTCGACGTTTTCGGTGAGGTCGCGCGAGGTCATGCCCTTGTGCACGTGCTCGTGGCCGGCGAGGGCGTTGAACTCCTCGATGCGGGCCTTCACGTCGTGCCGGGTGACCTTCTCGCGCTCGGCGATGGAGGCGAGGTCGACCGTCTCCAGGACGCGCTCGTAGTCGGCGAGGGCGGCGTCCGGGACCTCGATGCCGAGGTCCTTCTGGGCGCGCAGCACGGCGAGCCACAGCCGCCGCTCCAGCGTCACCTTGTACTCGGGGGACCACAGGACGGCGAGCTCCGCAGACGCGTAGCGGCCGGCCAGGACATTGGGGATGCGGGGCTTGGCTGTCACGTGGAGTGATTCTACTTGGGCCCCGGCTGTGTGTTTACGCAGGTAGGGGCACCGCCCTCGATTGTGGGTTGCTACGAGAGCGGCGAGGACCCGTACGGCAGCAGCTCCGGACGCTTCGAGGGACGACCGTCGCCCGAGGAGCGGCCCGTCAGGCGGCGGCCGATCCACGGGAGCAGGTGCCGGCGCGCGAAGCGTACGTCCTCGGTCCGGCGAGCCGCCCACCCGGGTGGCGCCGAGGGCGGCAGCGGCGTCCGCCAGTCTTCCTCCGCCGGCAGCCCCAGCGCCTGCCAGACCGCCTCCGCGACCCGGCGGTGCCCCTCGGCGGTCAGGTGCAGCCGGTCGACGTCCCACAGGCGCGGGTCGGCGAGGGCGGGAGCCCCGTAGAGGTCCACCAGCAGTGCGCCGTGCCGGGAGGCGAGCTCCTCCAGCAAGGCGAAGAGCTCTTCCATGCGCGGCCGGAAACGTTCCATCACCGGCCCGTTGCGGGCCGGCGAGCGCATCAGCACGAGCTGCTTGCACGAGGGGGCGAGCAGGCCCACGGCCTCCTCCAGGTGGCCGCGCACCCGCCCCATGTCGACCTTGGGACGCAGGGTGTCGTTCAGCCCGCCCACCAGCGTCACCACGTCGGCGCCCATCGCCGCCGCCACAGGGGCCTGGTCCGTGGCGATCTGCCCGATCAGCTTCCCGCGGACCGCGAGGTTCGCGTAGCGGAAGTCGGGCTCGCGCGCCGCGAGGCGGGCGGCCAGCAGATCGGCCCAGCCCCGGTACGAGCCGTCCGGCAGCAGGTCGGACATCCCCTCGGTGAAGGAGTCGCCGACCGCGACGAGACTGGTGTAGGAAGCATTCATTTCCATGGCGGAGCGATGTTACCGCGCGGTACCCCGGCCCCACAGGGCCAGGGCACCCACGAGCGGGCAAGAAGCCGGCTACGCGTTCGACGGGCGGCCGAACAGCTCGCGCAGCACGTCCTCCATCGTCACCAGACCCGTCATGGCCCCGTCCGTCCCGAGGACCGCCGCCAGGTGCGTACGGCTGCGCCGCATGGCGGTGAGCACGTCGTCCAGCGGGGTGTCCGCCCGCACCTGGGCGATCGCGCGCAGCGCGGACAGCGGGAAGGGCTCGTCCCGCTCGGTGATGTCCAGGGCGTCCTTGACGTGCAGGTAACCCAGGATCCGGTGCTGCGCGTCGACGACCGGGAAGCGGGAGTACCCGGTCTCGGCCGACAGGCGCTCCAGGGCGGCGGGAGTGATGCCCTCCCGGGCCTGAATCACATGCTCCGACGGCAGCACCACATCGGTGACCGGCCGCCGGCCCAGCTCCAGGGCGTCGTGCAGCCGTTCGCTCGCGCGGTCGTCGATGAGCCCGGCTTCACTGGAGTCCTTGACGATGCGGGCCAGCTCGTCGTCCGAGAACGTCGCCGCGACCTCGCCCTTCACCTCCACCCGCAGCAGCCGCAGCAGGCTGTTGGCGAAGGCGTTGATCGCGAAGATCACCGGCTTCAGCGGCCGCGTCAGCGCCACCAGCGGCGGTCCCAGCAGCAGCGCCGTACGCACCGGCTCGGCGAGCGCCACGTTCTTCGGCACCATCTCGCCGAACAGCATGTGCAGGTACGTCGCCAGCGCCAGGGCGACCGCGAAGGAGATCGCGTGCGTCAGGGCGGACGGCACCCCGACCGCGCCGAGCAGCGGCGTCAGCAGATGGGCGATCGCCGGCTCGGCGACCACGCCCAGCACCAGCGTGCACAGGGTGATGCCCAACTGCGCGGCGGCCATCATGGCCGACACGTGCTCCAGGCCCCACAACACCGCGCGCGCCCGGCGATCGCCGTGCTCGGCGTGCGGTTCGATCTGGCTGCGCCGCACGGAGATCAGGGCGAACTCGGCGCCCACGAAGAACGCGTTGACGACGAGCGTCGCCAGACCGATCAGCAACTGGATCGCGGTCATCGGACCCCCTCCGTCCCCGGGGAGCCCTCGCCGTCGGCGGGCTCGGCCGGCATGTGCAACAGCACCCGCGCCGCCCGGCGCCCACCCGCGTCCACCACGTCCAGGCGCCAACCGTCCAGTTCCAGGCTGTCACCCACCTCGGGAATGCGGCCCAGCTCGGTCGCTATCAGCCCCGCCAGGGTCTCGTACGGCCCGTCCGGCACCCGCAGTCCGATGTGCCGGAGCTGGTCGGTGCGGGCGGCGCCGTCGGCGGAGTAGAGCCGGCGCCCGGAGCCGTCCGTACCGGCCGGGGCCAGGTCGGACGTCTCGTGCGGGTCGTGCTCGTCGCGGACCTCGCCGACGACCTCCTCGACGATGTCCTCCAGCGTGGCCACACCGGCCGTGCCACCGTACTCGTCGATCACGACGGCCATCGTCTGCTTGCCGGAGAGCCGGTCCAGCAGCCGGTCCACGGTCAGCGACTCGGGTACGAGCAGCGGTGGGCGCAACAGCTGCGAGACGGGATGGTGGCGGCGCTCCTCGGCGGGCAGGGCGAGCACGTCCTTGATGTGGACGGTGCCGACGACGGTGTCGAGGCTGCCCCGGTAGACGGGGAAGCGCGACAGGCCGGTGGCCATGGTCGCGTTGGCCACGTCCTCGGCGGTGGTCTGCACGTCGAGGGCGGTGACCTGCACGCGGGGGGTCATCACGTTCTCCGCGGTCAGGTCGGCCAGGTTCAGGGTCCGCACGAACAGCTCGGCGGTGTCCTTCTCCAGGGCACCCGCCTTCGCGGAGTGCCGGGCCAGGGCGACCAGCTCCTGCGGGGTGCGCGCGGAGGCCAGCTCCTCGGCCGGCTCCAGACCCAGGCGTCGGACCAGGTGGTTGGCGGTGGTGTTGAGATGGGTGATCAGGGGCTTGAAGGCCAGGCTGAACAGGCGCTGCGTCGTGGCCACCCGCTTGGCGACGGCCAGCGGCGACGAGATCGCCCAGTTCTTCGGGACCAGTTCACCGACGACCATCAGGGCGACGGTCGACAGGACGGTGCCGAGCACCAGGGCGGTGGAGGAAGCGACGGAGGAGGAGAGCCCGATGGCCTCGAAGGGGCCCTTGAGCAGGGCGGCGATGGACGGCTTGGAGATCATGCCGATGACCAGGCCGGTCACGGTGATGCCGAGCTGGGCGCCGGACAGCTGGAAGGTGAGGCTGCGTACGGCGGTCAGGGCGCTGTCCGCGCCGCGCTCACCGCGCTCGACGGCCTTCTCCAGCTCGGCGCGCTCGACGGTCGTCAACGAGAACTCGGCCGCGACGAAGGCGCCACAGGCAAGGCAGAGCAGCAGCGCCACGACGAGTAGGAGCACTTCGGTCATCGGTCGTTCACCTCCGTCCCATGATCAGCCAGGAGGAGGGGGAGCGCGCGATGTCGCGTGCGGGCGGGTCGGGGACTGGGAGGCTCGCCCATGGGCGGACGCTCACACCTTTCGTCGGAAGGGAGTCGCGGGGGGAGTGCGAGTGCGGGAGGTGCCCGCTGCACCCATGGTAAAGGAACAGCAAAGGGAGCGGATCATCCTTTTGGTCGAACTGCTGCCGCCTGCGGCTCTGCCCGACACGACCTAGTCGGCGGAGCGGCGGGCCGAGCCGATCACGCAGTACGACGTGGGCAGCGCCGGGCCGCGCTCCGGGAGGCGGAACGCGCGCTGCGACACGATCCGGAATCCCGCCGCCTCGATCGAGGCGAGGGGGTCGCGGGCGGTGTGGCAGCCCCCGAAGAGGCGGGGCCAGATCGTCCGGTCCAGGGCGCGCTGCACGGCGGCCATGCCGGGGCCGGGGGCGAGCCCGTGCTCCAGGAACCGCAGCTCGGCGTCGGGGCGGAGTACCCGGTGCAGCTCGGAGAGGGCGCGCGGCAGGTTCCGTACGGTGCACAGCACCAGGGAGGCCACCGCCACGTCGAAGGCCTCGCTCTTGACGGGGAGCGCCTCGGCCACACCCGGTACGAGGTCCACCGGCACCTCGGCGTGCAGCGCGGCGGTCGTGGCGAGGCGGCGCAGGGTGCGCTCCGGCTCGATGGCGACGACCTCGGACACGGCGCGGGGGTAGTGCGCGAAGTTCAGGCCGTTGCCCGCGCCGACCTCGATGACCCGGCCGGAGACGCCGCGCAGCAGCTCCCGGCGCAGCGAGGCCATCCCGGCGTGCGTCTCGGCGGCGGCGCTGGCGCGGGCGTAGAAGCGGGCGAAGCACGGGTGGTGGACCGGGTCGGGGGGAGCTGCCGGCATGGCGGGCCTCCGGGCGCGGGTCGGGGGCTGACACGGACAGGCGTGCCCTGCCCGGCCCTTCCCCGCCCGACCCCACCCCGAAACCGCCCACTCCGCGCGGACCCCCGCCGGCCCCACCCGCCGCCCCGACACCGGAGCCGACCCACGCCACGCCACGGGCCCCGGCCGCCGGGGCCCGAGGCGGCGTACTGCCACCGCGGCGGGGCCGCCGCGTGAAGCAGGCCGGGGGCAGCCGCCGAGCCGGCGACACCGAGCCGGCGACACCGAACCGGCGACACCGAGCCGGCTGCGCCGGTCCGGCGCCGCGCGGCCGGGGGCGTCGGGCTCCGTCAGGCGGGCCAGGACTTCAGGAAGGAATCCGCCGACCAGGTTCCGTGCAGGGGCGGGGCGAGCCAGGTGGGGGCGGTGGTGCGGAAGGCGGTGGGGGACAGGGAGCCGGCGCCCTGGGGGACGGCGCCCAGGAGAGACGTTCCCGACACCTCGGGGAGGTCGGCGAGGTTGCAGCGGGACGCCAGATCGGGCGCATCGGGCCAGCTGCCGACGACCACTCCGAGCGGGCTCAGGGCACGGGCCCGCAGGGCCTCCGTCGTCAGGGCGGTGGTGTTCAGCGTGCCCAGCCCGGCCGCGGCCACCACCAGCACCGGGGCCGACAGCAGCCGCGCCGCGTCCGCCAGGGTGTGGCCCGCTTCGTCGAAGCGGACGAGCAGCCCGCCCGCGCCCTCCACGAGCACCAGGTCGTGCGCGGCGGCCAGCCGCGAGGCCGCCTCCGCGATCTCGGCCGGGGCGAGCGTCGCCAGCCCGGAGCGCCGCGCGGCGGTGTCCGGGGCCAGCGGCTCGGGGTAGCGGGCCAGTTCGACCGCGGTCACGGACGCGCCGGCGAGGCGTACGACCTCGGCGGCGTCCCCGGGCTCCTCCGGCCCCACGCCCGTCTGCGCCGGCTTGAGCACCGCAACCGTTCGCCCGGCGGCCACGGCCGCGGCCGCGATCGCCGAGGTGACGACGGTCTTGCCGATCTCGGTGCCCGTACCGGACACGACGATCACGGACATGTCAGCCCTCCCCGGCCGCGGCGACGACCGCCCGGCAGATACGGGCCACCTCGGCGTCCGACGTGACGAACGGCGGCATGGTGTAGATCAGGTCGCGGAACGGGCGCACCCACACGCCCTCCCGGACCGCCGCCCGGGTCGCCGCCCACACATCGACGGGGTGATCCAGCTGGACGACGCCGATCGCGCCGCGCACCCGTACCTCCCGCACCCCCGGCAGCGCCGAGGCCGCCGCGAGGCCCTCGCGCAGGCCCGCTTCGATCCGCTTGACCTCGCCCGCCCAGTCCTGGTCGAGCAGCAGGTCGACGGAGGCGAGGGCCACCGCCGTGGCGAGCGGGTTGCCCATGAACGTCGGCCCGTGCGCGAGCACCGGCACCTCGCCCCGCGAGATCCCGTCGGCGACCCGCTCCGTGCACACGGTGGCGGCGAGGGAGAGGTAGCCGCCGGTCAGGGACTTGCCCAGGCACATCACGTCCGGGGTGATGCCCGCGTGGTCGGCGGCGAACAGCGCGCCGGTCCGCCCGAAGCCGGTGGCGATCTCGTCCAGGATCAACAGGACCCCGTACTCGTCGCACAGCTCGCGCAGCACCCGCAGGTAGCCCGGGTTGTGGAAGCGCATGCCGCCCGCGCCCTGCACCACCGGCTCCACGATGACGGCGGCCAGCTCGTCGGCGTGCGCCGCGATGAGGGAGCGCAGGTGGTCGACGTACGCCGGGTCGAGCGGGGTGTCGAAGTCGCCGGGCGGGGCGTCCGCGAAGACCTGCCGGGGCAGGTGGCCCTGCCACAGCTCGTGCATGCCACCCTCGGGGTCGCAGACGGCCATCGGCTGCCAGGTGTCACCGTGATAGCCGCCGCGCCAGGTCAGCAGCCGGGTCTTGCCGGTCCGCCCCAGCGAACGCCAGTACTGCAGGCACATCTTGACGGCGACTTCGACGGACACCGACCCCGAGTCGGACAGGAACACGTGCTCCAGCCCGGCCGGGGTGATCTCGACGAGCCGGGCCGCGAGCCGGACGGCGGGCTCGTGCGTGAGCCCGCCGAACATCACGTGGGACATCCGGCCGAGCTGCGCGGTCGCCGCCTCGTTGAGCACCGGGTGGTTGTAGCCGTGGATGGCCGACCACCAGGAGGACATGCCGTCGATGAGCTCCTCCCGCCCCTGGGCGGGCGCGGCGAGCCGCAGCCGCACGCCCGAGGCGGAGGAGACCACGAGGTTCTCCTGCCGTCCGGGCATCGGGCCGTACGGGTGCCAGACGTGCCGCCGGTCCAGGTCGAGGAGTTCGGCGGTGTCCGACGCCCGGTCGAGCGGGTCGTGCAGGGCGGACTGATCAGGCATTCGGGGCGATGTCCGTTCCCGCGCCGCGGCGACGTACGGCCACCAGGTCGGAGCGCACCTCGCCGGCCTCGGCCTGAGCCGGAGCCGAGGCCGCAGCCGGCGTCGCAGCCGCGCCCGGGGTCGCAGCCGCCGCCGCGACCGGGGTCCGCTCGGCGGCCGGCGCCTCACCGTGCCCGGAGCAGCCGCCGCACGCCGAACCGCATCCGCCGCCCGAGGCACCCTCGGCGGGCGCCGCCGAACCGCACATGCCGCCCGCCGGAGCGGCGGCCGCGACGTCGGAGCGGTGCGCGGGCAGGGTCGACGTACCGGCGCCCTCCACCTCGAAACCGGCGTCCGCGATCATGTCGAGGTCGGCCTGACCGGCCTGGCCCTCGCTGGTGAGGTAGTCACCGAGGAAGATCGAGTTGACCAGGTGCAGGGCCAGCGGCTGCATCGAGCGCAGGTGCACCTCGCGGCCGCCCGCGAGGCGGACCTCGACGTCGGGGCAGACGAAGCGGACCATCGCGAGGATCCGCAGGGCGCGCTGCGGGGTGAGGTTCCACTCCTTGGCGAGCGGCGTGCCCTCGAAGGGGATGAGGAAGTTGACGGGCACCGAGTCGGGGTCCAGCTCGCGCAGCGAGTAGACGACGTCGACCAGGTCCTCGTCGCTCTCGCCCATGCCGGCGATCAGGCCCGAGCAGGCCGACAGACCGGCGGCGTGCGCCTTCTGCACCGTATCGACACGGTCCGCGTAGGTGTGCGTCTTGGTGATCGAGCCGTACGTGGCCTCGGACGTGTTGAGGTTGTGGTTGTAGGCATCCGCACCCGCGTCGCGGAGCTTCTCGGCCTGACCGTCGGAGAGCAGACCCAGGCAGGCGCATACCTCGACGCCCTCGTTCTGCTCCTTGATGGCCGCGATCGTCTTGCCGACGCGGTCCACGTCCCGGTCCGTCGGACCGCGTCCGCTCGCCACCAGACAGACCCGCTTGGCGCCGCCGGCGACGCCGGCCGCGGCGGCCTGGGAGGCCTCCTCCGGCTTCAGCCACGTGTACTTCAGGATCTCGGCCTTGGATCCCAGACGCTGGGAGCAGTACGAGCAGTCCTCGGGGCACAGCCCCGACTTGAGGTTGACCAGGTAGTTCAGCTTGACGCGACGCCCGAACCACTGGCGGCGCACCTTGCCGGCCGCGGCCACCACGTCGAGCAGTTCGTCGTCAGAGGTCGCCAGCACGGCGAGTGCCTCTTCACGGGTCGGCAGCTCGCGCCGCAGTCCCTTTTCCACCAGGGTGTTCAGCAGGTCCATGGGCCCGATCCTGGACCACACGACCACTCCCGGCCAAGGAGAGATCGGACAACATGGCCGGAAGGGAGTGTGTGGATCGCCACATCCGCCCCTTGAGTCCCGGCGGCTAGGGTCGAGCAGATCTGTCGACTGCCGACAAAACGCGAGGACCGCCGATGACCCAGCACACACCGGAACCCGAGGACGTCTTCGCCTGGATCGACGGCGCGGAGCGGGCGCGTGAACAGGCAGGACTGGTACGCGCCCTGCGCCCGCGCCCCGCCGACTCGCCGCTCCTCGACCTGGCGAGCAACGACTACCTGGGCCTGACGCGGCATCCTCGGACGGTACGCGGAGCTCAGGAGGCGGCCGCCCGCTGGGGAGCCGGTGCCACTGGATCCCGCCTGGTCACGGGGACGACCGAGCTTCATGCCGAGCTTGAGCGGGAGCTCGCCGCCTTCGCCGGGTTCGAGGCGGCGTTGGTGCTGTCCTCGGGTTACGCGGCCAATCTCGCCGCCGTCACCGCGCTCAGCGACCGGGGCACGCTGGTGGTCTCCGACGCCGGGAACCACGCCTCCATCGTGGACGGCTGCCGCCTGTCCCGCGCGGAGGTCGCGATCACCCCGCACAGCGATCCGGAACCGGCGCGCAAGACCCTCGCCGCCCACGAGGGCCGGGCCCTGCTCGTCACCGACTCGGTGTTCTCCGTCGACGGGGACGCCGCCCCGCTCGCCGCCTACGCCGAGGCCTGCCGCGCCGAGGGCGCCGCCCTGGTCGTGGACGACGCGCACGGGCTCGGGGTGTTGGGGGAGGGCGGCCGGGGCGCGCTGTACGCGGCCGGGCTCGCGGGAGCCCCGGGGGTGGTCGCGACGGTGACCCTCTCCAAGTCGCTCGGCAGCCAGGGCGGCGCCGTGCTCGGACCGGCGAAGGTGATCCGGCACCTGATCAACACGGCCCGGACCTTCATCTTCGACACCGGCCTGGCCCCCGCCGCCGCGGGGGCGGCGCTGGCGAGCCTGCGCCTGCTCCGGGAGGAGCCGCAGCGCGCCGAGCGGGTCCGGGAGGTGGCCGGCGAACTGTACGGGCGACTCACCGCGTCCGGCCTGACCGCGGCCAGGCCGGACGCGGCCGTGGTGTCGGTGCGGGCCCCGTCGGCCTCGGCGGCACTGCGCTGGGCCGCCGACTGCCGCGAGGCAGGACTGTCCGTGGGGTGCTTCCGTCCGCCGTCGGTGCCGGACGGCATCTCCCGGCTGCGGCTGACCGCTCGGGCCGATCTCACGGGGGACGAGATCGTCCGGGCGGTCGAGACGGTCCTGCGGACCGCGCCGGCCGGCGCCACGGAGCTCTAGGGCGACGTCAGAGGGCCACGTCCGCCCGTACGGAGGCGAGGAAGCCGTCCCAGGCCGGCCCGGTGAAGAGCACGGCCGGGCCGTCCGTCCGCTTGGAGTCGCGGACGGCCAGCAGTCCGCCGGTGAGGGCGGCCGCTTCCACGCAGTTGTTCATTCCGGTACTGCGGCTGCTGCGCCGCCACCGCGCGCTGTGCAGAAGTCCGCCGGTGGATAAGGGGGTTGCGGACACGGGGGTGCCTCCTTGTTACGTGTCGTCAGCGAGTGAGCTGATGAGATCCGACGAGTCACGGGGCGGGAGGGCGTGCGCCTGGATGGTGCGGAACGCGGCGCTGTACGCCTCAAGGTCTTCCTTCCGCTCCAGATAGAGGCTACTCGTCAAATGGTCGAGTACCACCACATCCAGATCGGCGATGTTCGGAAATGAGAAGATGACGAACGGTCCTGTCAGGCCGAGATGCCCCCCCACGGTGAACGGCAGCACCTGGAGGCGAACTTGCGGCAGCCGCGCCACCTCCACCAGGTGCCGCAGCTGCTCGCGCATCACCTCCGGCCCGCCGATCTGCCGGCGCAGCACCGCCTCGTCCAGCACGGCGCTCAGCTCCAGCGGCGGATCCGCCCGCAGCACCGACTGCCGTGCCAGCCGTACGTCGACCAGCGCGTCCACCTTCGGCTCCGGCAGCCCGCCGAGCGCGGCCCGGGTCACGGCCCGCGCGTAACCGGAGGTCTGCAACAGCCCCGGCACGACCGACAGTTCCACGGTCCGGGCCGAGCGGGCCCCCGCCTCAAGGCTGATGAAGTCGCGGTACTCCTGCGGGAGCAGCCCCCGGTAGTCGTGCCACCACTGCCGCCCGCGCTCCTCGTCACCGTTCGCCCCGGGCCCGGCCGCCGACGCGCCGAGCGCCTCCAACAGCGCGCGCTGCTGGGCGCTCACCACGTCCCCGTAGGCGTCCAGCAGCAGCCGGATGTCCTGTGACTTCACGCCACTGCGCCCGGTCTCGATGCGGCTGATTTTCGACTGGTGCCACCCGAGGATCCGGGCGACCTCACCGCTGGTCAGTCCGGAGCGGTCGCGCAGGGCGCGCAGCTCCTCGCCGAGCTTGCGTCGACGTACGGCGGGACCGTGCTGCATACCCGCTCTCCTTCCACCGGCACAGCTCGCACCAGTCTGCCGTCCAAATACGCTCTTCCGTAGCAGAGTTCACCGCATTGAGCGACAGATATATGCATATCTTGGGGGATCGACGGAAACAGCGGCACGATGGGTGGCACTCTGGCGCTCAGCGTAGATCCGGGGCGGCACCGTCCCGGTGGGAAAGGGACGTCGCCATGGCAGATCAGCAGGAAGCATCCGTCACTCTGCCGAGCGACCCGGTCTCGGTCGCCGCCGCCCGCCGGTACGTCGCCCGGGTCCTGGGCGACTGGGGACTGCCCGAGGACACCGACACCGCCGACGCCATCCGCCTCATCGTCTCCGAACTCACCACCAACTCCGTCCAGCACACCTTCGGCCAGTCGCCCACCTTCACCGTCGACCTCCGCCTGGAACGCGAGGAGTGGCTGCGCATCGGCGTCACCGACAGCCACCCGCGCCGACCCCGTCGCCTCCCCGCCGCCGTCCAGCAGGACAACGGCCGCGGCATGGTCATCATCCGCTGGCTGGCGGCCGAGGCCGGCGGCCGGCTCTCCGTCACCCCGACGGAGGACGGCGGCAAGACCGTGTGGATCGCCCTGCCCTGGCCCGCCGGCACCCCCGCGCGCAGCGCCCAGGGCCGCTGACCCCGAGGCCTGCCCCGGGCTCCCACGTGTCGTATACGGCGAGCGGGCGCGCGCCCTCGCCCAGTTGAAGTGTGCGCCCATCCGAAACGTGGGTTAACGCGGTCGAAAACTGCCGACCCTAGCGTGGGATCCGGGGCGGCATTCACCAACGATCACCAAAGGGCCGGCAAAGCACCGGCGATCGTGTCGAGAAGGCTCTCCCTGCCGTTGGGCAAGACATGCCCGTCCTGGAAATGCCCAGGTCAACAGAGTGCTGAAGACGGTTACCTTCGCTGCGGCGCGACGCAGATCCACGTCCCGGAAGCTTGGTGATACAGGTGCAACTGACACCCCATGAGCAGGAGAGACTCCTGATCCACGTCGCGGCCGACGTGGCCGAGCGACGCAGGGCGCGCGGAGTACGGCTCAACCACCCCGAAGCCGTGGCCCTGATCACCTCGCACCTCCTCGAAGGCGCCCGCGACGGGCGGACCGTGGCCGAGCTGATGGCCTCCGGCCGTACGGTGCTCAGCCGCGCGGAGGTCATGGAGGGCATCCCCGAGATGATCCACGACGTCCAGGTGGAGGCCACCTTCCCCGACGGCACCAAGCTCGTCACCGTCCACGACCCCATCGTCTGAAGGGCGTAAGCCACCGTGATCCCCGGCGAGATCGCCTACGGGGACGGCCCGGTGCGCCTCAACGAGGGCCGCCCCGTCACCCACCTCACCGTTCTCAACGCCGCCGACCGGCCCGTGCAGGTCGGCTCCCACTACCACTTCGCCGAGGCCAACCCCGGCCTCGACTTCGACCGGCGGGCCGCCCGCGGCCTGCGCCTGAACATCGCCGCCGGGACCGCCGTCCGCTTCGAGCCGGGCATCCCGGTCGCCGTGGAACTCGTCCCGCTGGCGGGCCTGCGCACCGTACCGGGCCTGCGCGGCGAGACCGGAGGACCGCTCGATGGCTGAGATCACGCGCCAGGCCTACGCCGACCTCTTCGGCCCGACGGCCGGCGACCGCATCCGCCTCGCCGACACCGACCTTTTCGTCGAGATCGAACGGGACCTCAGCGGCGGCCCCGGCAACGCGGGCGACGAGGCGGTCTTCGGCGGCGGCAAGGTCATCCGCGAGTCCATGGGACAGGCCCGCACCACCCGCGCCGAAGGCGCCCCCGACACGGTGATCACCGGCGCCGTCATCCTGGACCACTGGGGCGTCGTCAAGGCCGACCTCGGCATCCGCGACGGCCGCATCTGCGGCATCGGCAAGGCCGGCAACCCCGACACGATGGACGGCGTGGACCCCGCACTCGTCATCGGACCCGAAACCGAGATCATCGCGGGCAACGGGAAGATCCTCACCGCCGGGGCCGTCGACACCCACGTGCACTTCATCTCGCCGACCGTCGTCGACGAGGCCCTCGCCTCCGGCATCACCACGCTGGTCGGCGGCGGCACCGGACCCGCCGAGGGCACCAAGGCCACCACCGTCACCCCCGGACCCTGGCACCTGGCCCGGATGTTCGCCGCCCTGGAGGCCCACCCCGTCAACATCGGGCTGCTCGGCAAGGGCAACACGATGTCCCGCGAGGCCCTGCACTCCCAGCTGCGCGGCGGTGCGCTCGGCTTCAAGATCCACGAGGACTGGGGCTCCACGCCCGCCGTCATCGACACCTGCCTGAGCGTGGCCGACCAGACAGGCGCCCAGGTCGCCATCCACACCGACACCCTCAACGAGGCCGGTTTCGTGGACGACACCCTCGCGGCCATCGCCGGGCGGACCATCCACTCGTACCACACCGAGGGCGCGGGCGGCGGTCACGCGCCCGACATCATCACCGTGGTCTCCCAGCCCAACATCCTGCCCAGCTCCACCAACCCCACCCGGCCGCACACCCTCAACACCGTCGAGGAACACCTCGACATGCTGATGGTCTGCCACCACCTCAACCCCGCCGTCCCCGAGGACCTGGCCTTCGCCGAATCCCGGATCCGGCCCTCCACCATCGCCGCCGAGGACGTCCTCCACGACCTCGGGGCGATCTCGATCATCTCCTCCGACTCCCAGGCCATGGGCCGCGTCGGCGAGGTCGTGCTGCGCACCTGGCAGACCGCCCACGTGATGAAGAAGCGGCGCGGGTTCCTGCCCGGCGACGGCCCCGCCGACAACCAACGGGCCCGTCGCTACGTCGCCAAGTACACGATCAACCCCGCCGTGGCCCAGGGCCTCGCCCGGGAGATCGGCTCGGTCGAGACGGGCAAGCTCGCCGACCTCGTGCTGTGGAACCCGGCCTTCTTCGGGGTCAAGCCCGAACTGGTCGTCAAGGGAGGACAGATCGCCCTCGCCCAGATGGGCGACGCCAACGCCTCCATCCCCACCCCCCAGCCCGTCCTGCCGCGCCCCATGTTCGGCGCCCGGGGCGGCGCGCCCGCCCTCAACTCGATCAACTTCACCGCGCAGGCGGCCCTCGACGACGGGCTCCCCGAGCGCCTCGGCCTCGGCAAGGCGTTCGTCGCCATCGAGAACACCCGCAAGGTGAGCAAGACCGACATGCGCGGCAACGACGCCATGCCCCACGTCCACGTCGACGCCGACACCTTCACCGTCACCATCGACGGCGAACCGGTGGAACCCGCCCCCGCGGCGGAACTGCCCATGGCACAGAGATACTTCCTCTTCTGATGGGCACCGGGCTCTCCACCCTGCTCGTCCTCGCGGACGGCCGCTTCCCCGCCGGCGGGCACGCCCACTCCGGCGGGGCGGAGGCCGCCTGCAAGGCGGGCCGGATCCGCGACGCCGCGAGCCTGGCGGAGTTCTGCCGGGGCCGGCTGCACACCGCCGGACTCACCGCCGCGGCCTTCGCCGCGGCGGCCGCCCTCGGCCTCGACCCGGCCGACCTCGACGCCGCCGCCGACGCCCGCACCCCTCCCCGCGCTGCGCGCCGCCGCCCGCCGGCTCGGCCGCCAGCTCCTGCGGGCGGCCCGCGCCACCTGGCCCGCAGCCGAACTGGACGCCCTGGCGCGGGCCTTCCCGCGCGGGGCGCACCAGCCCGTCGTGCTCGGCGTCACCGCACGGGCGGCGGGGCTCGGCGCGCCGGAGGCCGCGCACGTGGCCGCGTACGAGAGCGTCAGCGGTCCGACCTCGGCGACGGTACGGCTGCTCGGTCTCGACCCCTTCGAGGCGACGGCGGTCCTGGCGGGCCTCGCGCCCGAGCTGGACGCGGTGGCCGCGCGGGCCACCGAGGCCGCCCGGGTGGCCCGTACCGAGGGGACGGACGCGCTGCCCGCGGCCTCCTCGCCGCTGCTGGAGATCGCGGCGCAGATCCATGCCGACTGGCCGGTACGGCTGTTCGCCTCCTGACCCTTCCCCCCTTTCCCGAAAGAGACGTGCCCCATGCACCTCGACCACGCCGTGACCTTCCCCCACCGGCACACGCACAGCGCCGAACCCCTCCGCCCCGACGGCACCCGGCGCGCCCTGCGCGTGGGACTCGGCGGGCCCGTCGGATCCGGCAAGACCGCCACCGTCGCCGCCCTGTGCCGGGCCCTGCGCGCCGACCTCTCCATGGCCGTCGTCACCAACGACATCTACACCCGCGAGGACGCCGAGTTCCTGCTCCGCGAGGCCGTCCTGCCGCCCGAGCGGATCAGCGCCGTCGAGACCGGCGCCTGCCCGCACACCGCCATCCGCGACGACATCTCCGCCAATCTGGAGGCCGTCGAGGAACTGGAGGAACGGGTCGGTCCGTTGGACCTGATCCTCGTCGAGTCCGGCGGGGACAACCTGACGGCCACCTTCTCGCGGGGCCTGGTCGACGCCCAGATCTTCGTCATCGACGTGGCCGGCGGCGACGACATCCCGCGCAAGGGCGGCCCCGGCGTCACCACCGCCGACCTCCTCGTCGTCAACAAGACCGACCTGGCCCCCCACGTCGGCTCCGACCTGGAACGGATGGCCCGCGACGCCGCCGAGCAGCGCGGCGACCTCCCCGTCGCCTTCCAGTCGCTGCGCGGCGCGGACGGCGTGGCCCCGGTGGCCGCGTGGGTGCGCGAACGGCTCGCCGCCTGGACGGCCGTACGGTGACCAGCGCACCCCCGGCCGCCGGCGCACCCCGCCGCCGGCGCGCCCCGCCCCCGCGTCCCGCCCTCCGGACTGCGCGCCACCGCCCGCATCCGGGCCACCGCCGACGGGCGCGGCGGCACCGCCCTACCCCTGCTGGCCGGGAGGGCCGCTCGCGCTGCGCCGCACCCGGGGCGAGAACGGCGCGGCCCACGTGACCCTGGTCGGCGCGATGAGCGCCCCCCTCGGCGGCGACCACCTCACGGTCGAGGCCGAGGCGGGACCGGGCGCACGCCTCGCCCTGCGCTCGGCGGCGGCCACCTTGGCCCTGCCGGGCCGGGGCGGCGAGGCCGCGCGGTACGACGTACGCCTCACCCTGGCCGGGGACGCCGAGGTGCGGTGGCTGCCCGAGCCGCTGGTCTCCGTCCACGGCAGCGACCTGCGGGTCCGCACCCGGGCGGAACTGGCCCCCGCCGCCCGGCTGCTGCTGCGCGAGGAGCAGGTCCTCGGCCGCACCGGGGAAGCCCCCGGCCTGCTGTGGAGCCGACTCACCGTCACCCGGGCCGGCCGGCCGCTGCTGGACCAGGAGCTGGGCTGCGGCCCCGGCGCCCCGGCCGGCTGGGACGGTCCGGCGGGACTCGCGGGCCACCGGGCCCTCGGTCAACTCCTGCTCGTGGACCCCCGCTTCGAGCGGGAACCGCCACCCGTCACCGTCCTCGGGGAGTTCGCGGCGCTCACCCCGCTGGCCGGCCCCGCCGCCCTGGTCACGGCGCTCGCCCCGGACGCGCTGCGGCTGCGCGCGCTGCTGGACGAGGCGGCCCGTACGTACGGCTGGTGACGCACGGTCGGCCGATCCCCCCCACGGGAGGCGACCGCTCAGCGGTACACCTGTCTCCGGTTATCGGGTTGGCAAAGAACTCGATCGCACCCTGTTGCCCGGTGGAGGTCAGACGCGAGGATCGCCCTTGCACGCCGACGACCGGTGCAGACCGAGCCGTCCGTACACGGCGGCACCAGACTCAGGGGGATCAACCACGTGATACGCAAAGCGACGCTGGGCAGCGCCGCCACACTCGTCACCGGCGCGCTGGCCGCGGGCCTGCTGCTCGCGCCGCCCGCCGCGGCCGCGCCGACCGGCCGCGACAACGGGACGGCCGAGGCCATCGGCGTCCGGATCGCCGCCGCCCGCGCCGCGCGCACGGGCATCGACTGGAAGGACTGCCCCGCCGACTGGGGCTTCGAGAAGCCGATCCAGTGCGGCTGGGTGAAGGTCCCGCTCGACTACGCGAAGCCGTTCGGCAAGACCATCGACCTCGCCGTCGACCGCGCCGTCAGCACCGGCACGAAGGAGGAGCGCCAGGGCGCCCTCCTCTACAACCCGGGCGGCCCCGGCGGTTCCGGCATGCGCTTCCCGCGCCGGATCACCACCAAGAGCCCGCTGTGGGTCAACACCGCCAAGGCGTACGACTTCGTGGGCTTCGACCCCCGCGGCGTCGGCCACTCCGCGCCGATCTCCTGCATCGACCCGCAGGAGTTCGTCAAGGCCCCCAAGGCCGACCCGGTCCCCTCCAACGAGGCCGACAAGCGCGCCCAGCGCAAGCTCGCCGCCGAGTACGCGGACGGCTGCAAGGAGCGCAGCGGCGAGATGCTGCCGCACATGACCACGCCGAACACCGCGCGCGACCTCGACGTCATCCGCGCCGCCCTCGGCGAGCAGAAGCTGAACTTCCTCGGCGTCTCCTACGGCACCTACCTGGGCGGGGTCTACGCGACCCTCTTCCCGACCCACGTGCGCCGCATGATCGTCGACAGCGTGGTCAACCCGGCGCAGGACAACATCTGGTACCAGGCCAACCTGGAGCAGAACGTCGCCTTCCAGACGCGCTGGAACGACTGGCAGGACTGGGTCGCGAAGAACGACGCGTCCTTCCACCTCGGCGACACCCGCGCCGAGGTCGAGGCCAAGTGGCAGGAACTGCGCGGCAAGGCCAAGGCCAACCCGCTCGGCGGGATCGTCGGCCCGGCCGAGCTCATCGGCTTCTTCCAGGGCGCCCCGTACTACGACTCCTCCTGGGTCCCGGTCGCGAAGGCCTTCAGCGCCTGGGCCGCCGGTGACGAGAAGCCGTTGATCGAGGCGATCGCCCCGGACATGTCCGACCTGGCGGGCAACGCGGCGTCGGAGAACAGCAACGCGGTCTACACCGCCGTCGAGTGCGCCGACGCCAAGTGGCCCACGAGCTGGGCCACGTGGGACCGGGACAACACCAGGCTGCACGAGAAGTACCCGTTCCTGACCTGGTCGAACGCCTGGATGAACCTGCCCTGCGCGACCTGGAAGTCGAAGCAGAGCACCCCGATCGAGGTCGGTGCCAAGCGCGGTCTGCCGCCGGTGCTCATCGTCCAGGCCGAGCGCGACGCCGCCACCCCGTACGTGGGCGCGGTCGAGCTGCGCAAGCGTCTGGCGGGCTCGCGCCTGATCACCGAGAAGAACGCCGGCTCGCACGGCGTGACCGGCCTGGTGAACCCCTGCGTCAACACGCGGGTGGACGCCTACCTGCTCACCGGCAAGGTGGACGCGCAGGACGTCACCTGCGACCCGCACGCCACCCCGGTCGCTCCGGCCCCGGCCACTGCCAAGTCGGCGGCCCCGTCCGCCGCCCTCCCGGCGCACGAGGAGCTCCCGGCGGTCGCCGGCGTCCGCTAGGGACCCGTACGCGACGCGAGAGATGAAGTGAAGCGGTGACGTGGGGAGAGGGCTCAGCGCGACAGGCGCCGGGCCCTCTTCCGCTTCCCCTCCTCCTCGGCTTTGACCTCGGCCGCGTACCGGTCGACGTACTCCTGGCCCGACAGCCCGAGGATCGCGTACATGATCTCGTCGGTCACGGCCCGCAGGACGGCCCGCTCGCCCTCCATCCCGGCGTACCGCGAGAAGTCCAGCGGCTCGCCGAAGCGGATCGTCACCCGCCGGATCTTCGGGAGCTTCTGCCCCGGCGGCTGGATCTCGAACGTGCCGAGCATCGCGCAGGGGATCACCGGCACCCCGGCGCCCAGCGCCATCGCGGCCACGCCCACCTTGCCCTTGTACAGCCGGCCGTCATGCGAGCGGGTGCCCTCGGGGTAGATGCCCAGCAGCTCGCCCTTGGCCAGCACGCCCAGCCCCTCCCGCAGCGCGGCCTGCCCGGCGTCCTTCCCCGAACGGTCCACCGGGATCTGCCCCGCGCTGCGGAAGAACGCGGCGGTGAGCCGCCCCTTCACGCCCGGCCCGGTGAAGTACTCCGCCTTGGCGAGGAACGTGATGCGGCGCTTCAGGATCGCGGGCATCAGGAAGTGGTCGGAGAACGACAGGTGATTGCCGGCGACGATCGCGGCGCCCTCCGCCGGGATGTTCTCCAGCCCCTCGATCCGCGGCCGGAACAGAAGCCGCAACAGCGGACCGAGCAGCACGTGCTTGAGCAAGTGGTAGAACACCGGGGCGTTTTCCCTTCAACCTGGGGGTCAGGTCAGTGTGCCGTACGCGGTGCCACAGGGGCATGACAAACAGCAGGACACTCCACAGGGCGAGCCGCCCGGCGAGGTGCACGAGCCGGGTCTTGTCCATCGAGTCACACACGAGCCGGTGCGGGGGCGCGGGCGCGGTCAGGAGGTCGTGTGGAGACCGATCGGAATCGGCCGAAACGCCAGGCCTGAGGAGGGGGCCGTGAGACAGGTGCGAACGGCTCAGGTGGTACGGGAGGCGGCCAGGCCGACGGTCAGCAGCCCCAGCACCACCCAGCCGAACCACAGCCAGCCGTTGCTGCCGAGGGCCACGGAGTAGGTGGACACGGCCACCAGGGCGGCGAAGGTCGTCACCGCCATCGCCTTAACGGATCCGGTCATGCTCCATGGTGGCGCGGGACACGGCTCCCGCGCTACCGGCCGCGCCCTTGGAGCGAGGCCAGATACGCGTTGTACGCCTCCAGCTCCTGGTCACCGTCGCGATCGGCGGCCCGGTCCGCCCGCTTCGCCGTCCGCTGCTCGGAGTGGTACCACTGGTACATCAGGGCGATCAGCACCAGCACCGACGGGATCTCGCTGAACGCCCAGGCGATGCCGCCGCCCCACTGCTGGTCGAGCAGGGGGTCGATGCCGAGGGACGCAGGCGGGTTCGCGTACGTCTTGATCATCGGCTCGCTCGCCATCATCAGCGCGATGCCGAAGAAGGCGTGGAAGGGCATGCCCGCGAACAGCTCCAGCATCCGCATCACGTAGCCGGGCCGGTGCGGGCCCGGGTCCACGCCCATGATCGGCCAGAAGAAGATCACGCCGACCGCGAGGAAGTGGAGCATCATCGCGATGTGGCCGGTCCGGCTCTCCATCAGGAAGTCGAACAGCGGCGTGAAGTACAGGGCGTACAGACTGGCGATGAACATCGGGATGGTGAAGGCCGGGTGCGTGATGATCCGCATGTACCGGCTGTGCAGCAGCATCAGGAGCAGCTCGCGCGGACCCTTGCGACCGCGCCCGGCCGGCGGCAGCGCGCGCAGGGCCAGGGTCATCGGCGCCCCGAGGAGCAGCAGGATCGGAGTGATCATGCTGATCACCATGTGCTGGACCATGTGCACGCTGAACATGACCATGCCGTAGTCGTTCAGCTTGGTGCACATCACCAGGATCACCGTCAGCACGCCGAGGGTGAAGGCGGTGGTCCGGCCGGCCGACCAGGAGTCCCCGCGCCGCCGCAGCCGCAGCACGCCCCACCCGTAGAGGGCGAGCGCCAGCAGGGAACCGAAGAGGAAAAAGGCGTCGAAGGAGAACTCCAGACCACGCCCGAGGGTGAACGGCGGCAGGTCCATGTTCATGTCCATGCCGTGCCCGCTGTGGTCCATCTGTTCACTCCCTTGACTGTGGCGCCCCACCACAGTAGTGCCGCCCCCGGCCGCGATCGCGGCCGGGGGCGGTCAGGGCCTCAGAAGGGCGCACGTCACAGGACCGTCTGGGCCTCGGCGTACCGGTCGGCGGGCACCGTCTTCAGCGTGGAGGTGGCCTCGGCCAGCGGCACCATGACGATGTCGGTGCCGCGCAGGGCGGTCAGCATGCCGAATTCGCCCCGGTGCGCGGCCTCCACCGCATGCCAGCCGAAGCGGGTCGCCAGGACCCGGTCGTACGCGGTCGGCGTGCCACCGCGCTGGACGTGGCCCAGGATGACGGGACGGGCCTCCTTGCCGAGCCGCGCCTCCAGCTCGACGGCGAGCCGGTTGCCGATCCCGGCGAAGCGCTCGTGTCCGTACATGTCCGTACCACCGTCCTCGAAGGCCATCGAGCCCTCGGCCGGCTTCGCGCCCTCCGCGACGACGACGATCGCGAACCGCTTGCCCGCCGAGAACCGCTCGCCGACGATCGCCGTCAGCTCCTCGATGTCGAAGGGACGCTCCGGCACGACGATGGCGTGGGCGCCGGCGGCCATGCCCGAGTGCAGGGCGATCCACCCGGTGTGGCGTCCCATGACCTCCACGACCATCACCCGCTGGTGGGACTCGGCGGTGGTCTTCAGCCGGTCCAGGGCCTCGGTGGCGACGCCGACGGCCGTGTCGAAGCCGAAGGTGACGTCCGTCGAGGCGATGTCGTTGTCGATGGTCTTCGGAACGCCGACGATCGGCAGCCCGGCCTGCGCGAGCAGGTTGGCGGCCTTCAGCGTGCCCTCGCCGCCGATCGGGATGATCGCGTCCAGACCCAGGTCGGCGACGTGCCCGCGGGCCCGCTCCACACCGTCGCGCAGGTGCGCGGGCTGGACGCGGGAGGAGCCGAGGATCGTGCCGCCGAGGGCCAGGATGCCGCCGACGGCGTCCAGGTCGAGCTTGCGGTAGTCGCACTCCAGCAGGCCGCGCCAGCCATCGCGGAAGCCGATGACCTCGTCGCCGTGGTCGACGACGGCTCGGTGCACGACGGAGCGGATGACGGCGTTGAGGCCGGGGCAGTCGCCGCCGGAAGTGAGCACACCAATGCGCATGGCAGGAAGAACCTTTGCAACGTGGGCCGACGACCGGACCACGTCGTCCGGTTGGAACTACCCGTCAGCCTACAAGCGGATCCCGGCCGAACTGAACCATCCTCCACATGCTGGTCGGCCCGATCGTGGGAAGACACGTGCGACGAAAACGGCCCGGACCCCCACGAGGGGATCCGGGCCGCCACGGGACACCGCGGGCCGATGCCGTTACGCCGTACCGCTACGCGGGCTCGGAGGCCGCGGCGATGCGCTCCGCGCGCAGCGCCTCGTACCAACGGTCGTCTATGGCCGGCAGCGCGTTCACGTCGAGGGCCAGCTTCAGCAGCAGGTCGGCGATCAGCGGGTTGCGGGCCATGACGGGGCCGTGCATGTACGTGCCGAACACGGTGTCGTTGTACGCGCCCTCCGTGCCGTCGCCCGTGCCGTTGCCCCGGCCCAGGCGGGTGCGGGCGAACGGCCTGGCCGTCGGGCCGAGGTGGGTGACGCCCTGGTGGTTCTCGAAGCCCGTCAGCGGGGGCAGGTTCAGCCGCGGGTCGATGTCGGCGAGGACGTCGCCGACGCACCGCTCGCCCTCACCGCGCACCGTGACGACGTCCAGCAGGCCGAGGCCCTCCTGGCGCTGGCCCATGTCGTTGACGAATTCCTTGCCGAGGATCTGGTACCCGGCGCACACGGAGAAGACGATCGCCCCGTTCGAGACGGCGCGCTCCAGGCCGCCGTCGCGCAGCAGGCGCTCCGCCGCCAGCCGCTGCGGGCGGTCCTCACCGCCGCCGATCAGGTAGATGTCACCCGACGTGGGGATGGGCTGGTCGCTGCGCACGTCCACGCGCTGCACGTCCAGGCCGCGCTGGCGCGCCCGGCGCTCCACCACGAGGGCGTTGCCCTGGTCTCCGTACGTGCTGAGCAGGTCGGGGTAGACCCACACCAGACGCAGGCTGTTGTCGCTCATGCTCTTGTCCTCTGCGGCTTTGACGGGCTCTAGTTGCCGACGCGGCGGCGCACGTCCTGGAAGGCGGTGTAGTTGGCGATCAGCTCGATCTGACCGGGCGGCGCCAGCTGCACGGCCTCGTCGAGGGTCTCGCAGACGCGGAAGTCCAGGCCCGCGACCTCCAGGCGGACCGCGAGGTCCAGCTTGCGGTCGCCGATCACGAAGATCGGGTGGCCGGCCAGACGCGGGTAGTCCACGTCCCACAGCCAGGAGGTGTCGGTGCCGTCGGCGCCGCGGGCGTTGACCGACAGGATCACCGGCGCGGGCGCCGGGTCGATCAGCGAAAACGTTTCGAGCCAGCCCGCCGGGTTCTTCGCGAGGAGCAGACGCAGCTCACGGCCCATGAAGTTGACCACGTCGTAGCGGCCGGCGACGGCCTGGACCTGGTACATGCGCTCCAGCGCGACCTGCGGCGGCACGCCGAACACGGCGGCCACGGCGGCCGAGGTGGCGGCGTTCGCCTTGTTGGCGCGGCCCGGGAGCTGGAGGTGGATCGGCCAGGCGCTGCCGTGCGGGTCCAGCACGTGGTCGCCGGAGAGCACCCAGCTCGGGGCGGGACGCCGGAAACCGCACTCGGCGCAGAACCAGTCGTCGCCGGGGCGCTGCATGACGCCACCACAGGAGGGGCACGACCAGGCGTCGTCCTTCCACTCCTGGCCGGCGGCGACCCACACCACGTTCTGCGACGAGGACGCCGACCACACGATCAGCGGGTCGTCGCAGTTCGCCACGATGACCGCCTTGGAGCCCTGGAGGCCCTCGCGCCACTTCTCGGCGAGCATGCGGGTCTCGGCCGCGCGGTCCAGCTGGTCGCGGGAGAGGTTCAGCAGGGCGATCACCTTGGGGGTGACGTCCCGGGCCACTCCGGCCAGGTACTTCTCGTCGACCTCGATGACGCCGTACTTGGCGTCCGAGCCGCCGGCCAGGGCCGAGGTGATGCCCGCCGGCATGTTGGCGCCCAGCGCGTTCGAGACGACCGGACCGCTGGCCCGCAGGGCCTCGGCGATCAGTCGGGTCGTCGTGGTCTTGCCGTTCGTCGCGGAGACGAGGACGACATCGAGATGCTGCGCCAGCGCGCCGAGAAGATCGGGGTCCAGCCTGAGCGCGACCTTGCCACCGATCACCGATCCGCTTCCGCGTCCCGCGGCCCGCGACACCGCCGCCGCGGCCTTGCCCGCCGTCACGGCCAGCTTGGCCCGCGGCGAAAGCGGCTCCGTGTTGCCTGCCATCGTCCCTTGTCCTCCTTGCGTCGGTCGGCCCCAGCCTATCCAGTGCCGGCGCGGGCCATGACCGCGGCGCCCCCGGGCGGTCGCGGATCTCCTCATATATTCGCCCGTCGTACCCTTACGGCCATGCGACAGCGCCCCATCCCCGGTACCACCGGACTCGTCCGCACCATGAGCCTGCTGGGTGATCCGGTGCTCCACTCGCCCTGCGCCGAGGTCACCGACTTCGGCCCCGAACTCGCCCGCCTCGTCGAGGACATGTTCGCGACGATGTACGCCGCCCAGGGCGTCGGCCTCGCCGCGAACCAGATCGGGATCGGGCAGCGGGTCTTCGTCTACGACTGCCCCGACGACGAGGAGGTCCGCCACCTCGGTCATATCGTCAACCCGCGTCTGGTGGAAGCCGACGGCGACGAGTTCATCGGTCCGGAGGGCTGTCTGTCGCTGCCGGGACTGGAGGCGGGCACCGCCCGCTTCGACCGCGCGGTCGTCGAGGGGTTCACCTCGGACGGGAACCCGGTGCGCATCGAGGGCACCGGATTCTTCGCGCGCTGCCTCCAGCACGAGTGCGACCACCTCGACGGCACGGTCTACGCGGACCGGGTCACCGGGCTGCGGGCCCGCCGGCTGCGCCGGGCGATCCGCAAGGCCCCGTGGGGCGACCGTGCACCGCGCGACGGAGCGGAGCGCGGGGAGGGGTGACGGGTCTTCCCGCGACGCGCGGCCGAGCGGGGGTCAAAAACCCGGGCCGCCCTCGCGGTTGCCCGCGGTGGCCAGCCGGCCCCACAGCAGGTCGGTGAGACCGGCCACCAGCTCCGCGCGCCCGCAGGGGCGCTCGCCGAGCCACCAGTCCCCGGCCGCGTGCATCATGCCGACGATGCCGTGGCCCCAGATGCGGGCCTGCCGCTCCCCGTCCGGCCCGAGGTCGACGCGTTCGCCGATCACCTTGGCCAGCTCCTCGCCGAGCCGGCGCAGCAGCGGAACCGAGTGCAGGCCGACGTCGAATCCGCGCTCGGCGGTGTGCGAGTCCTCGGCCGGGTGCATGAGGAACCGGTACACCTGCGGGCGGGCCTCGATGGCGGCGAGGTAGGTCTCCAGCGTCGACTCGACCCGGCTGCGGCGCTCCGCGGGGGCGTCGAGCGCGGCCCGCAGCGAGTCGAGCAGGGCGTCGGTGTGCCGGACGGCGAGGGCCTGGTAGAGGCCCGCCTTGTCCCCGAAGTGCCGGTAGAGGATCGGCTTGGTGATGCCGGCCTCGGCGGCGATGGCGTTCATGGAGGCCTTCGGGCCGTCCCTCAGGACGACGCGGTCGGCGGCCTCCAGCAGCTCCCGGCGGCGGCGTTCGGCCGCCCCTGACTCGCCGGCCTGCTGACTGGTCTGCATGACGTGTTCTTCTCCCCGCCCTTGCGATGTGCGTGACGCCCACGCAACGTAACACCCCGCACACCCGCCCGAGCGAACCGGCGGCGCTTGACAGTGCTTACCGGCCGGTAACAGACTGTGCCCGTTGCCGGTGTTACCGGTAGTAACTAGCGCTGGAGGGGTCGTGGCGGAGTTCACCATGGAGCTGAACGAGGACCAGACGCAGGTACGGGACTGGATCCACGGCTTCGCCGCCGATGTGATCCGGCCCGCCGCCGCCGAATGGGACGAGCGGGAGGAAACTCCCTGGCCGGTCATCCAGGAGGCCGCCAAGGTCGGCATCTACTCCCTGGACTTCTACGCCCAGCAGTTCTTCGACCCGACCGGCCTCGGCATCCCGATGGCCATGGAGGAACTGTTCTGGGGCGACGCCGGCATCGCCCTGTCGATCGTCGGCACCGGCCTCGCCGCCATCGGCGTCCTCGCGAACGGCACCGAGGAGCAGATCGGCACCTGGATCCCCCAGATGTACGGCACCCCGGACGACGTGAAGGTCGCCGCGTTCTGCTCCTCCGAGCCCGACGCCGGCTCCGACGTCGGCGCGATGCGCACCCGGGCCGTCTACGACCAGGCCAAGGACGAGTGGGTGCTGAACGGCACCAAGACCTGGGCGACCAACGGCGGCATCGCCAACGTCCACATCGTCGTCGCCGTCGTCGACCCGGAACTCGGCACCAAGGGCCACGCCTCCTTCATCGTGCCGCCCCACACCCCGGGCCTCTCCCAGGGCCAGAAGTTCAAGAAGCACGGCATCCGCGCCTCGCACACCGCGGAAGTGGTGCTGGAGGACGTCCGCGTACCCGGCTCCTGCCTGCTCGGCGGCAAGGACAAGCTCGACGAGCGCCTCGCGCGGGCCCGTGAGCGGGCGGCGGCCGGTGGCGGCGAGCGCGTGAAGAACGCCGCGATGGCCACCTTCGAGGCCTCCCGCCCGGCCGTCGGGGCTATGGCCGTCGGCACGGCGCGCGCCGCCTACGAGGTCGCCCTCGACTACGCGAAGACCCGCACCCAGTTCGGCCGCCCGATCATCGACAACCAGGGCGTGGCCTTCCAGCTCGCCGACATGCGCACGCAGATCGACGCGGCCCGGCTGCTGGTGTGGCGGGCGTCCTGGATGGCGGTCGCGGGCAAGCCCTTCACCTCGGCGGAGGGCTCGATGTCGAAGCTCTACGCGAGCGAGGTGGCCAAGAAGGTCACCGCCCAGGCCGTGCAGATCCTCGGCGGCAACGGCTTCACCCGCGAGTACCCGGTGGAGCGCATGCACCGGGACGCGGCCATCTACACGATCTTCGAGGGCACCAGCGAGATCCAGCGCCTGGTGATCGCGCGGACCCTCTCGGGCATGCCGATCCGCTAGCCGGCGCCCGGAGCGTCGGGAGCGCCCGGAGCGCGCAGGAGGCCCGTCACCGTCCGGCCGAACAGGAGACGGGCCGCGCCGGCGGTCAGCGGGTCCAGGAAGCGGGGAACCCCGCGTACGCGGATGGACTCGCGCCAGTGGACCTCCGTACCACCGGCCGAGGAAGGGTGGAGCTCGATCTCGGCCCAGCCGGTCACCACCCGCCCCCGCTTCTCCAACCGCACCAGGCGCGGGGGCTCCCAGCGGACGACGTCCATCGGATCGTCGAACGTGATCCTGCCCACTCCCGTGCGCGCCGTGAAGCGGGTCCCGACGCACGTCGGAGGCGGCGTCTCGATGATCGTCTCGGTCAGCGGGACGTACGCGCCGTGTGATTCCCAGGCCGTGAGCCGCCGCCAGGTCTCCTCGGGCGGGAGGGAAGTGCGGCGAATGATCCGGATAACGGGCATGAGCGCATGGTAAGCGGGCATACACACCCTGAACCGGACCCCGAATACGGGTTCCATCGGGGGGTGGCGGCAGGTAATACTCACCGCCACCGTGGATCGCGGATTCGACCGGGTGACCACCGGCCCTCCCGCCCCACTCTGCGAGGAGGTGCGCCATGTGCTCCCACCAGCCCCCCTGCCCGCCCGCCGACAGCGCGGACCACGACGCGGCCCGCGTCGTGGCCTCCCATCCCGAACAGGGATGGAGTCTGCTCTGCAACGGCGTCGTGGTCTTCGACGACACCGGTGAACTGCTCCCCGAGGGCACGACGGTGGAACCCCGCCGTCCGGCCCTGGTCTGAGCGAGGAGGCAGCATGCGCCAGCAGCTGATCCGCAAGCCCGTCCCCAAACCCGCCCCCCGAGACCTGGACCTGCGCACCCCGTCGGGCAGACCCCTCCCGTACTGACGGGAGCCCTCGACTTGGGGGGGAGGCGTCCACCGGCCCGCTGTCAGCCGGTGGGCGCCGCCGCGCCGCCCAGGAACGCGCTCTCGTAGGCCGCGTCGCCGATCGCCGCCCGCGCCTGCCGCTCGCCCTCGTCCCGCAGGGCCGTCAGCGAGGGCGAACCCATCTGCGGCCGGCCCGCCGTGCGCCACCAGGCGTACCCGGTGCCCAGCAGCCGAGCGGCCAGTTCCCCGTCGCCCAGCCCCGCCACGGCGGTCGCCAGCAGGTCCAAGCCCAACGCGATGCCGAGGCGGTCCCCCAGCAGCCGCTTCGCCGAGAGCATGGCCCGGACGTGCCGGGCCGCCTCCCCGTGCCGGCCGAGCCCGAGCGCGGCCACGGCCAGGACGTAGTCCGCGTACGCCCGCAGCCACCGCTCGCCCAGCTCCGCGCAGGCCGCGCGCAGCGCCTCCGCCTCCCGCGTGGCCTCCTCGAAGCGCCCGAGGTCGCACAGCGCGTACGCGCCGGCCAGCCGGCACAGCAGCAGGCCCGCCCCGCCCGGCCGTCCACCGTGGCTCGCCCGCGCCCGGGGTCCGGCCAGCTCCAGCGCCTCCGCCGGGTCACCCGGCATCATCACGGCCACGGCCCGAAGGTAGGCGGCGCGCAGCTCCCGCTCCGGATCCGCGAGACGCGCCGCGGCCCGGACGCACCGCGTGGCGACCTCCCCGGCGCCGGCCAGGTCCCCCTGGAGCAGCATCGTCAGGCCGAGGGCCCACAGGGCCTGGGTGTGGGCGGCGCCCGTGGCCGGGGCCCCGGCGAGGGCCCGTTCCAGGAAGGCCCGGCCCTCGTGGACGTGCCCGCACGCGAACCAGTAGAACCACAGGTCCCCGGCCATCTCCAGGGCCGCCCGCGGGTCGGTGCCCAGCAGGTGTTCCAGGGCGGTGCGCACCTGGGCGTGCTCGGCGGTCATCCTGCGGTGCCAGTCCACCTGGCCCGGCCCCAGCCAGCCCCGCTCGGCGGCCCCGCACAGTGCGGCGTACCAGTGGGCGTGCCGGTCGGCGACGCTCCGGACCTCGCCCAGCTCCGTCAGCCAGTCGTGACCGAACTCGCGGATGGTGTCCAGGATCCGGTAGCGGGCCCCCGCTCCCCGTTGCTCGGAGCGCCGTACGACGGACTTCGCGACGAGCCCCTCCAGCACCCGCTCGACCCGGGCCGCGGGCAGCGGCCCGCCGGAGCAGACCGCGCGGGCGGCGGCCACGTCGAAGTCCCCGGTGAAGACGGAGAGTCGGGCCCACAGCAGCCGTTCCAACGGCTCGCACAGCTCGTGGCTCCAGCCGATCGCGGTCCGCAGCGTGCTGTGGCGGTGACCGGGCGCGCGACGGCCGTCTGTGAGCACCTCGAAGCGCGCGTCGAGCCGTCGGGCCGTCTGTTCCAGGGTCCACCGCCGCAGCCGGGCTCCGGCCAACTCCAGGGCGAGCGGGATGCCGTCGAGGCGGCGGCACACCTCGGCGGCGATCCGGGCGCGCGCCGGGTCGGCGAAGACGGCGGCGCGGTGCGGTGCGGCGGCCAGGGACCGGGCCCGGAAGAGGGCCAGTGCCTCGCTGTCGGGGCCGTCGGTGGACAGCGGGCGGACCTCGAAGACCAACTCGCCGGGGGAGCCAAGGCGTTCCCGGGAGGTGGTGAGGACGGTCAGGCCGGGGGCGGACTGCAGGAGTTCGCCCGCCAGGTGCCGGACCTCGGTGACCAGGTGTTCGCAGGTGTCGAGGACGAGCAGCAGTTCCTTGTCGGCCATCCACGCGCACAGTTCCTCGTCGAGGGAGTGCGCGGAGTGGTCGGCGAGGCCGATGGCGTGGGCGACGGTGGTGGTGAGCAGTCCCGGGGCGCGCAGCGGGGACAGGTCCACCCACCAGACCCCGTCGGGGCGGGCCTGGGCGCGTGCGGCGGCGGCCCGCAGTGCGAGCCGGGACTTGCCGACGCCGCCGACGCCGGTCAGGGTGACCAGTCTTCGTTCGCGCAACAGGGGGCGCAGGCGGGCGAGTTCACCGTCCCGGCCGATGAAGCTCGCCGTCTCCGGCGGCAGGTTTCCCGGCACGGCGACCGATTCCGGCGCGGGTTTCCCGCGTGCGGGGTCCGCCTGATGGTCGTTGACCGAGTACTCACCGAACACGGATGTATTGTGCGCGATCTTTGTTCGCGGCAGTGGCGTTCGGCCCGTATGGCGCCCGATCGGGGTCAGCCGGTGAGGGTGATCCGGCGTTCCTCGCAGAAGGCGCCCCAGTTGCCGTCGGGCAGTCGGGCGCGCAGTTTCAGGGTCCAGACCGTCCCGGCCGGCTCGCTCGCGGTGAGCCGGTACGCGGCCCGGCCCGTGGGTACCGCGCCGGCGCCGAACTGGATGACGGTGACGGGCTTGTCGTTGACGTAGAGCTCGTACTCGGTAGTCGGGCGGCCGGTGTCGGGGGCGCTCCAGCCGAGCTCGACGGCCCCGGGCGCGGCCGTCGCCGTGAAGGCGCCGGGCGCGGTGCGCGGGCCCCGCGCCGGGTCGGCGGGGGTGGTCACGGTGACGGTGGGGCCGTCGGGGGAGGCGTTGTCGGCGCCGTCCCGGGCGCGCACGGTGAACTCGTACGCCGTGCCGGGCTGGAGTCCGGTCAGGGTGGCGCCGCGCTCGCCGGCGCCGGCCGTGTGGATCCGGACGCCGCCCTGGTGGACGTCGTACGCGGTCACGCCCGTGTCGTCCGTCGCCGCCGCCCAGTCGAGGCGGACCGTACGGGGACCCTCGGCGCGGCCGGTGGTGGCGGTCGGGGCCGTGGGGGCCTGACGGTCCTCGGCGCGGGCGAGCGGGGTGGTCACCTCGGCGGTCGCGCTCGGGGCGGAGCGCCTGCCGGTGGCGTCCTTGGCCCGGACGGTGAACGCGTAGGCGGTCCGCGGCGCGAGGTCCGTGATGTCCACCATCGTCTTGTCGGCGGGCAGTTCGCGCACCAGTCGGCCGGACTGGAAGACCTGGTAGCCGGTGACCCGGTCGGCGGCGGGGGCCGAGTCCCACATGACGTGGACGGACGTGGCGCTGCCGGCTTGGGCGGTGAGTCCGACGGGCGCGGGCGGGGCGTCGCCGCCGTCCGGGGCGCACGCGCCGAGGGCGGCGAGGGCCAGGGTGAGGGCGAGGGTCGCGCGGAGGGGGCGCGGGGGAGTGGTGCGTCGCACGGGGCCTTCCTCCACGTCCGATGATTGGTCTAGACATGTATGGCACGCGCGGGCGCCGCCGACAAGACCCCCGGCGCGCTCCGGTGGGCTCCGGTGCCCGCTCCGCCCCGTCCGCGCCTTCGCTGTGCCCCGGTTCGTCTTCTTCTGTTCCCCTCTGGCATTATTGCGATCTCTTTGCAATAACAGATGATCGTAAACAGGGATGTGCACAGCATGACGGCCCGGACAGCACGCGTACGGGGAGCGGTCCGCGCGACCCTCGCCACCGCACTCATCACGGGCGTGGCGGCCTGCTCGAACCCCACCGGATCCGCCCCCGCGGACTCCGCCGTGGTCGGCATCGCGACCGAACCGGAGACCCTGAGCCCGCTGCTCGGCTACGGCAAGGACGGCAACTCCAAGCTCTTCGACGGGCTCCTCACCCACGACGCGGACATGAAGCTCCAGCCGGCGCTCGCCGAGGCCCTCCCCGACGTCTCCGCCGACGGCCGCACGTACACCTACCGCCTGCGCCACGGCGTGAAGTTCAGCGACGGCGAGCCGTTCACCGCCAAGGACGTCGAGTTCACCTACCGCACGATCCTCGACCCGAAGACGAACAACGCCTCGAAGACCGAGCTGGACGCCATCGAGAGCGTCACCGCCCAGGGCGAGGACCGGGTCGTCTTCACGCTCAAGTACCCCTACGCGCCGTTCGCCGAGCGCACCGTCCTGCCCATCGCCCCCGAACACGTCGCGGGCCGCCAGGACGTCAACAGCGGCGACTTCACGACCAGGCCCGTCGGCACCGGCCCCTACGTGCTGACCGCCTGGTCCAAGGGCGAGAAGATCTCCTTCAAGGCCAACCCCCACTACTGGGGCGGCGAGCCGGCGGTGAAGAAGTTCACGATGGCCGTCGTCAAGGACGACGACGTCCGCGCCACCCGGCTGCGCTCCGGCGAACTCGACGCGGCGATCCTGCCCCCGAACCTCGCCAAGGGATTCGCCCAGGACGGCGCCCGCCGGACCTTCGCCGCCAAGACCTTCGACTACCGCAACGTCACTCTCCCCACGCACCACCCCGTCACCGGCGACACGGCCGTCCGCCAGGCCCTCGACATCGCCGTCGACCGCCAGGCCATGGTCGACAAGCTCCTGGAGGACGCCGGCAAGGCGGCCTACGGCCCCGTCCCGACCGACAGCCGCTGGTTCACCGCCGGCACGGAGCGCCCGTACGACCTCGAACGCGCGAAGAAGGTCCTCGACGACGCCGGCTGGAAGGCGGGCGAGGACGGCATCCGTGTCAAGGACGGCGTCCGCGCCTCCTTCCCGCTCTGGTACACCTCCGGCGACAAGATCCGCCAGGACCACGCGCTGGCCTTCGCCTCCGACGCCCGCAAGGCCGGCGTCGAGGTGAAGACCGAGGCCGGCACCTGGGAGGTCATCGAACCCCGGATGAAGACCGACGCCGTCCTCGCGGGCGGCGGCTCCCCGGCCGACCCCGACTTCGACCAGTACCTGCTGCTGACCTCCTCCCTCGCCGGCGACGGCTTCAACAACATGGCCCAGTACGCCAACCCCACCGTCGACCAGGCCCTCCTCGACGGCCGCCGCAGCGGCGACCCGGCCGTCCGCAAGGCCGCCTACGACACCGTGCAGCGCGAACTCGTGGGCAACCCCGGCTACGTCTTCCTCACCCACATCGACCACCTCTACGTCGTCAACGACAAGTGGGAGGGCCCGAGCACCCAGGTCGAGCCGCACGACCACGGCCTCGGCTCCGGCCCCTGGTGGAACGTCGAGCAGTGGAAGCCCAAGCAGAAGTGAACCCCCGCCTCCCCTGGGGGCCGATGGCACGCATGACCGGGCGGCGGATCCTCTCCGCCGCCCCGGTCCTGCTCGCCGTCACCTTCGGCGTCTTCGCCGTCGCCGCGCTGTCCCCCTTCGACCCCGTCAAGGCCTACGCCGGCACCGCCGGCCTCACCGCCTCGCAGGCCGAACTCGACCAACTGCGGGCCAACCTCGGCGTGGACCGGCCGCTCGTGACGCGCTGGTGGGACTGGCTCGGCTCCGCGCTCACCGGCGACCTCGGCACCTCCGCCGTGATGCGCCAACCCGTCGCCGACGTCATCACCGCCCGCCTCGGCTGGTCGACGCTCCTCGCCGGCAGCGCCTTCGCCGTCGCCGTCCTCCTCGGCACCGGCCTCGGCGTACTCGCCGCGCGGCGCCGGGGCGGCCCGCTCGACCGGGCCGTGTCCGGCCTCGCGTACACCCTGGAGGCCGCCCCGGCCTTCTGGCTCGGACTGCTCGCCATCTGGTTCTTCTCCGTGCGCCTGGGCGTCCTGCCCTCCGGCGGACTGACCGACGCGGCCAGCGACACGATCACCGCAGGCCAGGTCGCCTCCCACCTGGTGCTTCCCGCGCTCGTCCTGGGCCTGTCCCAACTGCCCTGGTTCTACCTCTACGTACGCCAGGGCGTCGCCGACGCGCTCGACGAGGACCCCGTACGCGGCGCCCGCGCCCGGGGCCTGTCCGAGCGGCGCGTGCTGCTCGGGCACGCACTGCGCTCCGGGATGCTCCCGATGCTGACCCTCGTCGGCTCCCGCGTACCCGAACTGATCACCGGCGCCCTGCTGGTCGAGACCGTCTTCAGCTGGCCCGGCATCGCCGCCGCCACCGTCCAGGCGGCGACGTCCGTGGACTTCCCGCTGCTCGCCGCCCTGACGGTCCTGGCCACGGCCGCCGTCCTCGTCGGGAACCTGCTGTCCGACCTGCTCTACGGACTCGCCGACCCGAGGGTGGGCTTCGATGGCTGAACTCCGCCGGCGTTCACACGGCCGCCGCCCCGGGCGCTCCACCCGCGCCCTGCGGGTGCGCGTCTCGGCCGCCGTGCTGGCCGTCCTCGCCCTCGCCGTCCTGCTGGTGCCGCCGCTGGTCCAGCTCGACCAGCAGGCCGTCGACCTCGCGGCCAAACTCCGACCGCCGTCCTGGTCCCACCCCTTCGGCACCGACGACGTCGGCCGCGACCTGCTGCTGCGCTGCGTCTACGGACTGCGGGTCTCGCTGCTCGTCGGCCTGGTGGCGGCCCTCGTCGCCACCGTGATCGGCACCGCCGTGGGCGCCGCCGCGGGCTCCCTCGGCGGCCGCGTCGACCGACTCCTGATGCGGGCCGTCGACACCCTGTCCGCCATCCCGCACCTGCTGCTCGGGATCTTCGTCGTGGCCATGTTCCGGCCCGGGATCTGGCCGGTCGTCGTGTCCGTGGCCCTGACCCACTGGCTGTCCACGGCCCGCATCGTGCGCGCGGAAGTCCTCTCCCTGCGCGGTCGCCCCTACGTGGACGCGGCCGTCTCGGGCGGCGCCTCACGGCTGCGGGTCACTCTGCGCCACCTGGTCCCGGGCATCCTGCCCCAGGCCGGGTTGGCCGCCGTACTGATGGTCCCGCACGCCATGTGGCACGAGTCGGCGCTCTCCTTCCTGGGCCTCGGCCTGCCCTCCCATCAGGCGAGCCTCGGCACCCTCGTCCAGAGCGCCCGCGGCTCGCTCCTGGCCGGCGACTGGTGGCCCACGCTCTTCCCCGGCCTGCTGTTGATCCTGCCGACGCTGGCCATCGCCGGCCTCGCCGGCGCCTGGCACGACCGCCAGAGCCCCCGCCGCCGCTCGGAGCTGACCCTGTGACCGCCCGCCATCCCGCCCGTCCGATGCCCGACGCCTCGACGCCCGACGCCTCGACGCCCGACGCCTCGACGCCCGCCGCCGTCCTCACCGTCGAGGGGCTCTCGGTGCGGTTCCGGATGCGGGGCGGGCGGCGCCGAGCGCACCACGTCGAGGCCGTCACCGACGCCCGTTTCGAGCTGCGGGCGGGGGAGTGCCTGACCCTCGTCGGCGAGAGCGGCTGCGGGAAGTCCGTCCTGGCCTCCGCCCTGCTCGGACTCCTCCCCGGCAACGCGGAGACCTCGGGCTCCGCCCGCCTCGCCGACGGCCTCGACCTGCTCGCCGCCGACGAGACCACCCTCGCCCGGAAGGTGCGCGGCCGACGCGTCGCCCTGGTCCCGCAGAGCCCCGCCGCGCACCTCACCCCGGTCCGCACGGTCCGCTCCCACCTGGAGGAAACCGTCCGGGAACTCACCGACCCCGGCACGGCGGGCTCGGCGGGATCCCGGAGGAAGGCCGTGCGCGCCGCCGCCGAGGCCGCCGCCGAGCGGGCCGCCTTCCCCGCGAGCCACCTCGACCGCCACCCCCACGAGCTGTCGGGCGGCCTCGCCCAACGGGCCGCCACCGCCCTCGCGCTCATCGGGGACGCGCCCCTGCTCCTCGCCGACGAGCCGACCACCGGCCTCGACCGGGACCTCGTCCACCGCACCGTCGACGAACTGCGTGCCCACACCCGCGACACCGGCCGCGCCCTGCTGATGATCACCCACGACCTGGCCGCCGCCCAGCGGATCGCCGACACCGTCGCCGTCATGTACGCCGGCCGCATCGTGGAGATCGCCCCCGCCGCGACGTTCTTCCACGGGCCCGGCCCCCGCCACCCCTACGCCCGGGGCCTGCTCGACGCCCTGCCCGAACGGGCCTTCACCCCCATCCCCGGCGCCCCGCCCGAACTGGGCGCCCTCCCGCCCGGCTGCGCCTTCGCCCCCCGCTGCCCCCTCGCCGACGCCGACTGCCGCACCGACCGGCCGGCCCTCACCGAAGGAGTGGCCTGCCACCGTGCTTGAGCTCCACGGCATCACCGCCGGCTACGACCGCCGCCACCCCGTCGTCCGGGACGCGCACCTGACCCTGGCACCCGGCGAAGCCCTCGGCCTGCTCGGCCCCAGCGGCTGCGGCAAGTCCACCCTCGCCCGCGTCGCCGCCCTGCTGCACCGACCCGACGCGGGGACCGTCACCCTCGACGGCCGCACCGTCACCGGCTTCCGGCACCGGGCCCCGCGCGCCCTGCGCGTCGACGTCGGCGTCGTCTTCCAGCAGCCCCGCCTGGCGGCCGACCCCCGCCTGCGGCTCCACGACCTCGTCGCGGAACCGCTCCGGGCCACGGGGCGACGTAGGGAAGCGGCCTCGGCCGTCGCCGCGCTCGCCGACCGGGTCGGCCTCGGGCCCGACCTGCTCGCCCGACGCCCCCACGAGGTCAGCGACGGGCAACTGCAACGCGCCTGCCTCGCAAGGGCATTGGTGCTGCGCCCGCGCTGGCTCGTCTGCGACGAGATGACCGCGATGCTCGACGCCTCCACCACCGCGGCCCTGGTCGCCGTCGTGGAGGAGTACCGCGCCGAGACCGGCGCCGGGCTGCTCGCCGTCGGCCACGACCCGGTGCTGCTCGGGCGCTGGTGCGACCGTACGACCCACTGGGAGGACATCGCGCGCGGTTGACCCACCGATCGGCGCTTGCCGATCGACTGTTGCGCGTACGTGAATCCTCCCGAACATCCATGGACTCCTCGGGCCGTGCGATCTAGCGTCCGTTGGCGGCGGCGCGACGTCAGACACGGTGTCAACAGGCTTGACACCGAAGGAGGTTGACCTGATGTTCCGGTTGCGAAGAACAATGGACTGCGCGGTGGTCCCCGCGCTCGCCGTCCTGACGGTGGCGTACGGGCTCGTCCCGACCGCGCGGGCCGAGGAGATCCCCAAGGCGCCCGGCCACCGCCTGGTCAGCCACTACGACGGCGCCCCCGCGACCGCCGCGGCGCTGCCCGGTGACGCCCCGCCGCAACACCCCTTCCTGGCGCCCAACGGCCGCAGCGGCATGCACGCCGACGCCTCCGGCAGCGCCACGGTCCCCTGGTCCGGACCGCTCGGCAGGAACCCGAAGGTCACCAGCGAGAAGATCGCCGCCCTCGGCGGGGAATGCGCCACCGCCACTTTCGACGCCGGCGGCCGGCTGGTCACCGTGTGCGGAACGTTCTCCGGCTTCAAGGTCAAGCTCCTGGAGCCCCGTACGCTCGCCACGCTCGCGGAGTACTCCCTCCCGCAGCGCTCCTCGACGGTCGAGGCGATCACCTCGCTCGACTTCTCGAAGATCTTCAAGGACACCTCGGGCGGCGCCTACTTCTACCTGGACGACCGGGACCGGGCCGTGCTGGCCGACTCCCGCCAGCACATCCTGCGCCTGTCCCACTCCCAAAACCCCGACGGCAGCTGGAAGTTCACCGTCGACGACGACTGGGACCTCACCGGACAGGTCCCGCACGACTGCGTCGGCTGGACCAACCTGCGCCCCGAGGGCACCTGCGACCCCGTGACGTCCGTCATGCCCGACTGGGACGGCCGCATCTGGTGGGTCACCCGCCAGGGCCGCGTCGGCACCGTCGACCCCACCACCTCGCGGATCCGCTCCGTCCGGCTGGAGGGCGAGGAGATCCAGAACTCCTTCTCGGTCGCCGAGGACGGCGTCTCCATCGTCACCGACCACGCCCTCTACGGCTTCCGCGCCGGCGCCGACGGCACCCCCGAGGCGCAGTGGCGCGAGACCTACGACCGCGGCACCGGGACCAAACCCGGCTCCGTCAACCAGGGTTCGGGCACCACCCCGGACCTCTTCGGCGACGGCTACGTCGCGATCACCGACAACGCCGACGACCGCATGAACGTCCTGGTCTACAAGCGGGGCGCCGACATCCCCGCCGGCCACAGACTGATCTGCAAGGTGCCCGTCTTCCGATCCGGCGCCTCGACCACCGACAACTCCCTGATCACCTGGGGCAACAGCATCGTCGTCGAAAACAACTACGGCTACGAGAACCCCACCTCGCTGCTCCTCGGCACGTCCGTCGTCGGCGGTGTCACGCGCGTCGACGTCCGCCCCGACGGCAGCGGCTGCGACACCGTGTGGGAGAGCGATGTCCGCTCACCCTCGACCGTTCCCAAACTCTCCACCGGCAACGGGCTCCTCTACTTCTACGAGAAGGAGCCCAACCGCTGGGGCATCGACGCCTGGTACCTCACCGCCGTCGACTTCCGCACCGGCGAGCGCCGCTGGCGGCGACTGACCGGCACCGGACCGCTGTACGACAACAACTGGGCGCCGATCACCCTCGGCCCCGACGGCACGGCCTACGTCGGCGTGTTCAACGGCATCGTCGCGGTCCGCGACACGTGATCGGGGAGGGGTGGACGGAGTGACGGGCTGACGGGCCGGCGGGCCGGCGGGCGTCGGTGCGGCGCCCGTCACTCGCCCGGCCGCCACAACGGATGCTCGCGCTCCGCCCACCACCGACCAACGAAACCGGTGCGCAGCCCCCGCCGCGCCTCCGGGTCGCCCCACGCCTTGCCGATGTGCCCGGCCAGGACGAGCCCCACCGCGAGCGCGAGCCACTCGTGCACGAACGCCGCCCCGCCACGCACCACGAGCGGCGCCAGGCCGGTGAACCACATCGGCAGCCCCGTACCCGCCAGTACCAGGACGGCGCCGGCCAGCCAGGCCGCGTACACCTTCTGCCCGGCGTTGAACTTCCCGGCCGGGCGCGGCCCGCGCCGGCGCAGCGCGGAGCGCAGCCAGACCCGGTCGTGCGGCCCGAACCGGTTCAGCACCCGCAGGTCGCCGCGGAAGGCGCGGGAGGCCGTACCCAGCAGGAACGGTACCGGCAGGGCGATCCCGGACCACTCGTGCACGGTGACCAGGAGGTGGCGGCGTCCGACGAGTTGCGCGAGCGGCGGCAGGTACAGGCAGGCGGCCGAGAGCACGCAGACGCCCATCAGCGCGGCGGAGGCCCGGTGGACGCGGCGCTGGGCGGGGCCGAAGCGGCGTACGTCAGACGGTCGGGGCATCGTCGCGTCCGTTCGACGTGCCGACCCAGGCGTCGACGTCATAGCCGAGCTCCTCCCAGTAACCCGGCCGCACCTCGCGGGTCACGGTGATCCCGGAGAGCCACTTGGCGGACTTGTAGAAGTACATGGGCGCCACGTACAGCCGGGCCGGCCCGCCGTGGTCGTGGCCCAGCGGCCGGTCCCGCATCCGCAGCGCCACCATGACGTCGTCGCGTCGGGCCTGGGGCAGGGTCAGGCTCTCGGTGTACGTCCCGTCGAAGCACGTGAAGCGGATGGCACGGGCCTCGGGCAGCACCCCGGCGGCGTCGAGGAGCCGTGCCACGGGCACCCCCTCGAACGGGGTCGCGGGGACCCGCCACCCCGTGACGCACTGCACGTCACGGACCACCCGCGTCTGGGGCATCCGCCGCAGCGCTTCGAGGTCGTACGTGGCCGGCCGCTCGACCAGTCCGTCGACGGTGAGCCGGTAGTCCGCCGGGCCCCGCTCGGGCACGGAGGCGGCGACGGAGTAGTAGCGGAACCCGCCGCCCGCCGGGAGCAGCGCGGTCAGGCCGGTCGGATCCTTGCCGGCCACGGAGCCCAGCCCGGCTTCGAGACCGCGCCGCAGCCAGGGCGCGGCCGCGAGCCCGGCGACGCCGAGCCCGACCATCCCGAAGACCAGCCGCCGCCCGACCGGGGCGCCGTGGCCGTCGGGGCCGGCGTCCGGTGCCGCGGGGCTGCCGGGGCCGTCGGGCGCGGGGTCCGCTCCGGTGTGGGGTTCGTCCGCTGCTGTGCTCACCCGCCGATTCGACCACCGCCTCCGCCCGGGGCGCCAGGGTCGCGGCCCGCCCGTCAGACTTCCGTCACATCCGCCGCCCGGTCAGGGCTTCGGCAGCCCGGCGCAGGCGTCGGAGTGGCTGCCGGTGGGCAGGAGGCGCTTCTCGGCCGCGCTCAGGTCCCGGCCGGCCAGCTCGCAGGCCCGTGCCCGCCACCGTTCCGGGTCCAGGGGTATCACTTCCACGGAAGAGCCCTCGGCCCAGGCGAGTGCCCCGCCGTCCGCCGACCAGTCGCCGGTGGCCCCGTAGCCGGGGGTGAAGTGGTACAGCTCGGCGTGACTCTCCAGGTCCCAGAAGGTGAAGGAGTTGGCGGTGCCCACCGTGCTCACGGTGCCCGCGGTGGGGAAGCCGTTCAGCCACAGCACGCCCTGGTAGCTGACCACCTTCCACTTCCACTTGCCGTCCTTGGCGTCCTCGCCCGTCAGAGGCCGCTCCAGGTCGAGGATCTGGAGCTCGCCGGAGACCGTCACCGCGGCGAGCAGCCGGCCGCCCGCGTCGAAGTTCATCTGCCGCAACGGGCCGCGGAGCACGCCGATCGTCTCCACGACCGCGCCCCGCTCGAAGTCCCACAGCAGGATCTGCTCGTTGATCGTGCGCACCGCCGCCTGCTGGTGCCCTGGGCGGGGCACCGCGAACACGGTCGCCGCCGCGCCGGCCACTTCGGCGGCCTCCTGGACCGGGGGCCGGTAGAGGCGGCCGGCCTCGGTCCCCGTGCGCAGGTCCCAGCGGGACACGTAGGAGACCGCCGAGATCACCGCGTGGTCCGAACCGTCGAAGCCGACGTTCACCCAGGCCGGCGTGCGCCCCGTCCTCGGGTCCGGGCGGGCGGGATCGACGCCCGGCGGGCCGGGCAGGGTGATCCGCCGAGCCTCGGCGAGGACGGGCCCGCCGCCGGCCGGGGCCAGGTCCCACACCAGCACGCCCTGGCCGTCCGCCGTCACGGTCAGCAGCCGCCTGCCGTCCGGACTGAACGCCGGATACAGGCGGGCCAGGGGTGCGGAGGGCCGTACGGCCGCGAGCTGGCGCCGCTCCTTCAGGTCCCACAGGCGCAGGGTGGCGCCGTCCGCGTCGACGGTCGCGATCCGGTTGTGGTCGGCGTCGACGGTCCGGATCAGGGAGGTCATCATGGCGCTGTCGAACGAGGTGGGGCGCGGCACGGGGGCGGTGACGAGCGTCCCGGCCACGGCGAAGGCCACCTTCATGGCGTCGGGCGGCCCGGCCAGGCTGACGACCGGCGGCTGTCCCGTACCGGACAGGAACTCGTCCGTCTGCGCGGCCGCCGGCAGGTCCAAGGTGGAGGGCAGCCCCTCCTGGAGGTCGAGCACCAGGAACCGGAAGTGGCCGAGCGCGGGGCCGAAACGCTGCGCCGGGTTGATCAGGAAGCGCCCGGTACGGTCGAGCCGGGGTACGTACAGCGGACAGACCAGCCCCAACTGGGAGGTGCTGTACTGCCGTTTCACCCGGGGCCCGCCGGCCAGGTCCCACACCTGGAGGGTTCCCTCGGCGGTGCAGCGGACGAGGGTGGAGCCGTCCCCGCTCACCGTGACGGCGCCGACCTCCTGAGTCGATTGAGCCGATTGCCCTGGCTGCCCCGACTGACCCGACTGACCCGACTGGCCCGGCAACGGCTCGTCGTCCCGGCGGCCGTCGGAGAGCTGCCAGCGCACGAGCCTTCCGTTGGCCGTGGAGGCGGCCCCCTCCTGGACGATCCGCCCGATCACGCTCTCGCCCCCCGGCCCGAACCAGGCGTGCGAGACGCGCCAGCCGGCGGGCGGGGCGAGGTCCGCGCCCGTACGCTGCCCCGTGGCCGCCTGCCACACCCTGACCCCCTCGCCGGGGACGGCGGCGAGCACCCGCTCCCCGGTGGCGTCGAACCGCAGCTCGGTCGCGCCCTGGGCGTTCTGCCGCGCGGCCTCCTTGCCACGCAGTTCCACCTGGCGCCAACTGCCGTCCTTCGCACGAAGGCCCACTCTCAGCTGACCCTGGTACCCGGAGGAAGCGGCCGCGTTGCCGTCGGGGGAGGCCGTCACCAGCCGCTGCCTGTTCCCGGGACTGCTCAGGCGCGGCGGACCTTCGCCCAGGTCCGCGATGAGTACCTCGCCACTGCTCAGGCCGATCGTGACCTGGTCCGTGTCCTCGCTGAGCACGGCGTCCTCCACGTCGCCCTTGCCCTCCACCACGACCCGCTCGACGTGCCGCATGCGCAGGTACTGCTCCAGCAGGACCGTCTTGGCCTCGGAGCTCGGCGCCGTGCGGTAGGCGGCGGCCCCCATCAGGGAGGAGGTGACCACCGACACGTCGTCCAGCCGGGTCGCCAGCGCCGACAGCTGCGGGGACGCCGCCCGCCGCAGGTCCTCGTCGAGGCGGTCGTTCGCGAGCCGCAGCCGCCACGTCGCCAGACCCGCCACGAGCAGCAAGGCCACCAGGACGCACACGGCCACGCGGGCGCGCCGCCGGTCGCGCCGGCGCTTCGCCGCCTCCTCGGCCCGCCGGGCCACCGACCGGTCGAGGAACTCCGCCTCCTCCGACGTCAGCTCCGCCCGACGGCTGCCCGTCTGCTCCACGGCGGCGTCCAACGGGGCGCCCGTCAGGAGCTGGTCCCGGGCCCGCCCGTGCTCCCGCCACACCTCCAACTCCCGCCGGAACCCGGCCCGCCAGGACAGGAACGCGCGGTTCTCCGCCACCTGCCCGGCCAGGGTGGGCCAGGCGGCGATCAACGCCTCGTGCGCCAGCTCCACGCTCTGCCCGTGCTCCGGATCACCGCCGACGACCAGGATCCGCCGCTCCGCCAGCGACCCGGCGATCCGCCACCGCTCCTCGCCCGCCTCCGCCCGGCTCACCACGGCGCGCAGCGGGGCCTCACCGCCCGGCAGGACCCGCACCAGCGAGGTCAGCAGGCGCAGGGCCTCGTCCCGGTCGGCGTCGGAGACGCACACCTGCCAGGCGGCCTCCGCGTGCCGGCCCAGGGCGCCGCGCACGCCGCCGATCTCCTCGTACGAGTCGAACCGCAGCCGTCCGGCGGCCCGCTCGTCCCACAGCCGCGCCAGCACGAAGCCCAGCAGCGGCAGGGCGCCCGGCTCGACGCCGGCGTCGTCCAGCATCCGCGCGACCAACCCGGGGTCGTAGGACACGGCGGGGATGGCGGACAGCGGCCGCAGGATCACCTCCGACAGCTGCGCCCGGCTCATCGGCCGCAGGGGCCGCAGGGCGGCCCGGTCCAGGGCGGGGCCCAGGACCGGGTGGGACAGGGCCGCCTCCAGGAAGTCCGCCCGCAGGGTGACGAGCACCCGCAGCCCGGCCGGGGGCGGCTCGGGGAAGAGCAGCCGCGCTCCGTCCTCGTCGCCCTCCGTGCCCCGGGCGTGCGCGAGCAGCGCCTCCGCCTGGTCCAGTACGACGAGGAACCGGCCGGTCGGGGTCCCGAGCACCAGCCGCGCGGTGTCCAACAGCCCGCGCCGCGTCAGGGAGTCCTCCAGTTCCCGCAGCGCGGCCGCCCGGGGCCCGCCCCGCAGCTCCGGATGGGCCAGGCGGGCCAGTTCGGCCGCGAGGGCGGTGCGGACGGGGAGCCCGTCGGCGGCCCGCAGCACCAGCACCTCGTGCCCCCGGGCGCGCAGCCGGGGCGCCACCCCGGCCAGGGCCAGGGAGGACTTCCCGCAGCCCGAGGGGCCGACGAGGGCCACGTACGGGCGCGGACCCGCGTCGAGGAGCGCCGTCACCTCGTCGGCCTCGGCGTCCCGGCCGAAGTACACCCCCGCGTCGGACTCCTGGAACGTGACCAGCCCCCGGAACGGGGAGTCGGGGCTCAGGACCGGGGCGAGCGCGGGCACCTCCGCGACCAGGGTCTCGATCGGGATCACGAAGCTCTGCCGGTCCCCGGACAGCTGCGCGGCCACGACCATCCCGACGACGGCCCGCGCCTCCTCGTCCCAGACGGGACTCCCGCTGAACCCCTTGTCGACGGGCACGCCCTGCTGGTCGGCGCCCGAGAGCTGCACCCAGTCCTCGGCGGTCCGGCCGCGCAGTCGGCCCGCGTGCCAGACCCCGCCGGGAAAGGCGGCCGGGAAGCCGGCGACCCGTACGGGGTGCTCCCACACGCTCGCCGGCGAGGCCATGGGTGGCGGGACCACCCCGGCGGGCGGGCGCGGCGTGCGCAGGACGGCGATGTCCCCGGTGCCGTCCTCCCGCAGCGGCACCCAGTGCGCCACCTCGGCATCGATCAGGCCCGGCACGCCCGACAGGGGACGGTCCAGGGCGAGGACGCCGGTCGGAGCCGAGGGGTGGGTGCGCGGCAGGCCCAGCGCGTCGGTGACGACGTGGGCGCAGGTCAGCACCAGGTCGGGGGCGATGAGGAAGCCCACCCCGGCCGGGGCGCCGGCCGCGCCGACCCGGACGATGGCGGCGGCGAGTACGGCGTCCGCGTGCGTGGAACCCGCTCCGGTGGTCATCCCGCGCTCCGTCGTCAGGCGCTGTCCGGCTGCCCGGACGGAGCGACCGGGGCGACCGGGGCGGTGGGGGCGATGGGGTCGACCGGGCCGGCGGGGGCGACCGGGGCGTTCCACGTCAGGGTCACGGCGAAGTTGGCCGCGGTGGCGGTGCTCGCGATGACGACGTCCGCCTCGGCCGAAAGGGACACCCCGAACTCCAGGGTGATCTCGTCGGGCCGGTGGACGAGCCCGCTCAGCCGGCTCACGAAACCGTCCGCGACCGGCCGTATGCCGTCCACCATCTCGCCGAAGCTCCGGGAGGCCCGCGCCACGGCCCCGTTGCCGCGCCCGACGCGCGCCAACGAGTCGTCCACCTCCCGTATCTGTACGCGCACCACCCCGTCGGTGCCGTCCCCCAGGGGGACCTCGACCGTACGCACCTCGCCACTCATGCCCCGTCCACCCTCCCCGTCGGCCCACCGACCCGGCGCAAGGGGCCAACTCTCGCACAGGGCAAGGGAGTCGGGGCAAGAGTGCGGAACGGGTGCGGTACGGGATGGCCGAAACCGAGCCGTTCGCCTCGGGCGGTTCAGCGCGCCGATTCGAGCTGCCGCCCGGCCCGCTGTCCGGCGGGGTCGGCGTCGGCGTCGGAGCCGGGGCCGGGAAGGGTGGGCGGTACGTCCGTCAGGCTCGCCTCCAGGTCGTCCAGCGCGAGGCGGGCCGCGGTGATCCGCTGCCGCAGCTCCTCGGCGGGGTCGGTGTCGTTCGCGGCGCGCTCCCGCGCCCGCGCGTCGGCGTCCTCCATCTCCCGTGCCTCGTCGAGGGAGTTGAGGACCACGCCGATCAGTACGTTGACGAGGACGAAGGAGGCGAGCAGCGCGTAGGAGGCGTAGTAGACGATGCTGAACCGGGAGATCTCCAGCCCGGCGCGGACGGCGTCGGTCAGGCCGTCCAGGGTGGTCAGCAGGAACAGGGTGAGCATCGCCCGGCCGATCGACCCGTAGTGACCCGGGTCCGACCCCGCGAAGCAGACCCAGCCCACCATGGCGTACACGTACAGCACGAGCGCGCCGACGAAGAGGAAGCTGGCGGTGCCCGGCAGGCTGCGGCCGACCGCGAGCAACAGGATCCGCAGGTGGGGCAGGAAACGGGCGGTGCGCAGCACGCGGGCGAGCCGCAGGAGCCGTAGGACGGTGGTGTTCTCGCGGAGCACCGGCAGGAAGGCCGAGACCACGATCAGCAGGTCGAAGATGTTCCAGGGGTCCCGGAAGAATGCTTTCGGCCGGTCGGCGTACGCGCCCAGGCGCAGCAGGATCTCCAGCGTGAACAGGGTGAGGCAGCCCTGCTCGGCGAGCTGGAGGAGCCGGTCGTGCGCCGCGGCCAGCCCGCTGTACGTCTCGGCACCCATCAGCCCCGCGTTGAACAGGATCACGCCGAAGACGGCCATCCCGAACGGCGGGGCCTCGGTGATCCGCCGGCAGCGGGCCGCCAGTCTCCTGCGGCCGGATCCGGCCGGGACCGGTGTCGGGTCGGTCATCTCGCTCCTCGTACTCGGCGGTGCGTCCGTGTCGTCCGGACGCCGGCGCACGCGGGGCGCGCACGCCGGTCCGTCCTTCTAACGCCGCGCGGCCGAACCGGTTTCAGCGATTCGGTGATCCGACGGGCCGACGTCGGTCCGTCACGCAGCGCTACGGGCGGGCACGCGCCGTGGAGGGGAGAACGACCGACGGCCGGGCCGGAGGGACCGGCCCGGCCGTCGGCGCGGGTACTGCTGCGGTGCTGCGGTGCTGCGGGGGTGGCGGCTCGGCGCGTCAGCGATCGTCGTCGCGGCGCGCCGCCTTCTCGGCCTTCTCGGCCTGCATCTCCTTGATGCGGACCGCTTCCTTGCGGACCTCGGCCTGGGTGGCGCGCTCCTTCTGCAGCCACTCGGGGTTCTCCTGCTTCAGGGCCTCGATCTGCTCGGTCGTGAGCGCCTCGGTGACCCCGCCGCGCGCGAGACCGGCGATGGAGACGCCGAGCTTGGCCGCGACCACCGGCCGGGGGTGCGGACCGTTGCGCCGCAGCTCCACCAGCCACGCGGGCGGGTCGGACTGGAGGGCGTTCAGCTCGGTGCGCGAGACGACACCCTCCTGGAACTCTGCGGGGGTGGCCTCGAGGTACACACCCAGCTTCTTCGCCGCGGTCGCGGGCTTCATCGTCTGGGTGCTCTGGTGCGACGTCATGGGTCAAGGGTATCGAGCATGTGCGCTACCTCCGACCACGACCGGTAACCTGGCGGGGTGACAGGCTCGGATGCATCCCCTTCGTTCCGGCTCGCCTACGTCCCGGGAGTGACGCCCACGAAGTGGGTGCGGATCTGGAACGAGCGGCTGCCCGACGTACCGCTGACCCTCGTGCAGGTGCCCTCCGCGGAGGCCTTCGACCTGCTGCGCGGCAGCGGCGCCGACGCCGGATTCGTACGGCTCCCCGTGGACCGGACGGACCTCAGCGCGATCCCCCTCTACACCGAGACGACCGTGGTCGTGGTCCCGAAGGACCACCTCGTGGCGGCCGTGGAGGAGGTGTCGACCGAGGACCTCGCCGACGAGATCGTGCTGCACCCCCTCGACGACGTGCTCGGCTGGGAGACCCTCCCCGGGCGCCCCGCCTTCGAACGTCCGCAGACCACGGCCGACGCGATCGAGCTGGTCGCGGCCGGGATCGGCGTCCTCGTCGTACCGCAGTCGCTGGCCCGCCTGCACCACCGCAAGGACCTCACCTACCGCACCGTCTCGGACGCCCCTGAGTCGCGGGTCGCGCTGTCCTGGCCGGAGGAGAAGACCACCGACCTGGTGGAGGAGTTCATCGGCATCGTCCGCGGCCGGACGGTGAACAGCACCCGGGGACGTCCGCCGACGCCGCCGCAGCCCAAGCAGCGCAAGCGCGCCGACGCGGGCGGCGGCAAGCCGGGCGCGAAGACGGGCGCCAAGACGGGCGCGAAGCCGACGGGCAAGAGCGGCGCGAAGTCGGGCGGCAAGCCCGCGCGCGGCGGCTCCGCCGCCCCCAAGGCCGCCAAGCGCGGCAAGCCCCGAGGCCGCCGCTAGCGGGTGTCCGGCGAATCATGGCCGGGCCCGCTCGGGGTGTCTCGGGGTGTCTGGGGTGTCTCGGGCATGCCGCCGGTTCTCGCCTTGCGGGGGCGGGGGGCTGCGGGCAGGGTCGGAGGGGCGGGTTCCTCGTAGGAAGGTCGGACCATGCCCATCGCCACCGTCAACCCCACGACAGGCCGGACGCTGCGCACCTTCGACGCGCTCGACGCCGACGGCATCGAAGCCGCCCTCGCCGAGGCCGCCCGGACCGCCGCCACCTACCGGCGCACCGGCTTCGCCGAGCGGGCCGCGCTCCTGGAGCGCGCCGCCGACCTCCTGGAGGCGGAGGGTGAGGACATCGCCCGCACCATGACCATCGAGATGGGCAAACCGCTGGCGGCGGCCCGCGCGGAAGCCGCCAAGTGCGTCAAGGCCATGCGCTGGTACGCCGCCCACGCCGAGTCCCTCCTCGCCGACGAGCGGCCCGCCGACACCGACGTGCGCGACGCGGGCGCCTCCACCGTACGGGTGCGCTACCGCCCCATCGGCGTGGTCCTGGCGGTCATGCCGTGGAACTTCCCCCTCTGGCAGGTCGTCCGCTTCGCCGCGCCGGCGCTGATGGCGGGCAACGTGGGCCTGCTCAAACACTCCTCGAACGTCCCCCAGACGGCCCTGTACCTGGGCGACCTCTTCGAACGCGCCGGGTTCCCGCGCGGCTGCTTCCAGACCCTCCTCATCGGCTCCGCCGCCGTGGAGGGCGTCCTGCGCGACCCCCGGGTGGCGGCCGCCACCCTGACGGGCAGCGAACCCGCCGGCCGTGCCGTGGCCTCCGTCGCGGGCGACGAGGTCAAGAAGACGGTGCTGGAGCTCGGCGGCAGCGACCCCTACATCGTCATGCCGTCGGCCGACATCGCCCGCGCCGCCCGTACCGCCGTGACCGCCCGGGTGCAGAACAACGGGCAGTCCTGCATCGCCGCGAAACGGTTCATCGTCCACACCGACGTCTACGACGAGTTCGCCCGACTCTTCACCGAGGGCATGACGGCGCTCACCGTCGGCGACCCGATGCTGCCCGACACCGACGTCGGCCCGCTGGCCACGGAGGCGGGCCGCTCCGACGTGGAGGAGCTGGTCGACGACGCCGTACGGCAGGGCGCCACCGTCCTGTGCGGGGGCCGACGGCCGCCCGGCTTCGAGGACGGCTGGTTCTACGAGCCGACGGTGCTCGCGGACGTCACGCCGGACATGCGCATCGACCTGGAGGAGACCTTCGGGCCCGTCGCCACCCTCTACCGGGTGGGAAGCCTGGAGGAGGCCGTCGAGCGGGCCAACAACTCGCCCTTCGGGCTCAGTTCGAACGTCTGGACCCGCGACGACGCCGACCTGGAACAGTTCGTGCGCGACCTCGAAGCGGGCGGCGTCTTCGTCAACGGCATGACCGCCTCGCACCCCGCCCTGCCCTTCGGCGGTGTCAAACGCTCGGGGTACGGGCGGGAGTTGTCCGGACACGGCATCCGCGAGTTCTGCAACATCACCACCGTCTGGCAGGCTGCGGACCCGAACTGAGGTCGGCTGCCGACCACTTCGTCCGGTCGCCTGCGTCGAGTCCGTCGAGTCCGTCGCGTACGTCGCCTACGCGTCCACCAGCGCGAGGACGTGTTCCGTGACGAGGTCCAGCAGGTCGGACGCCGCTTCCCGGTCCCCGAGCACGAGGACGTTCAGCGTCAGCCCGTCCGTCATCGCCGCCAGGTAGCGCGCCAACACCGGTACGGGCACGGTCAGTTTCAGGTCCATGGTGTCGCGCAGCTGTCGCAGCAACTCCGCGTACGTCTCCCCGTACAGCTCGTACTGGCGGCGGGCGAGGTGCTCGAACCCCGGCCGGCGCAGGGCGTATTGGGTCAGTTCGTAGGTGAGCATGTGCTCCCCGGGCTGCGCGCTGACGTGGTCCCAGTAGGCCTCGAAGCCGGCCCGGACCGTCTCGCGGAGGGTGGGTTTGGGGCGGATCGCCTCCCGCACCACCGAGATGTAGTGCGCGGTGATCGCCTCGATGACCGATTCGAGGAGGGCCTGCTTGGAGTCGAAGCAGTAGTGGAAGACGCTGAGCGACACGCCCGCCTCGGCGGCGATGGAGCGGGTCGTGGTGCGGGTCACGCCGTCGCGGGTCATCGCGCGGATCGCCGCCTCGGTCAGCTGCCGGCGTCGTTCGGCCGACGGCATCCGTGCCATGGGGTCCTTTCGTGCGGGGCGCGCGGTGCGCGGTGCTGGTGCTGAGGGGGGCGAGCGGGGCCGGTCGGATCGGGCGCGCCCATCCGACCGGCCCCGGGCGGCGGTTCAGCCGCTGTACACGCCCACCTCGTGGAGGGAGTACCCCCACTGGGTGCCGCGGGCGAGCCCGTGGATGCGTACGTAGCGGGCGGTGGTGCCGGAGAACAGCGCCGTGTCCAGGCCGCCGTCGCCCGTGGTGGTGGACCAGGCCGTCTGCCAGTTCGTCCCGTCGGAGGAGAGCTCCACGCGGTACGACCTGCCGTACGCGCGCTCCCAGTCGAGGGTCACCCGGCCGACCAGGCTCGCGGCCCCGAGGTCGATCGTCAGCCACTGGTCGTCGCTCCAGTCACTGGCCCAACGCGAGCCCCGGTCGCCGTCGACGGCCCGGCCGGGCGCGTAGCTGACGAACGGGTTCCATTCGGCGGAGCTGGCCGAAGTCGCTTTGCCCGCCGCGAGGTTGACGCCCGCCTTGTGCCGCTCGGAGGCGCCCCACGTGCCGAGGTAGGACTCCGCGCCCCGGAAGAGGTCGTCCACCACGCCCTGGCCCCCGACCTGCCGGATGTCCTCGATCCAGTCCGGGACGAGGCCGTAGTGCGAGGCGCCGTCGGTGTTCAGGTCCCAGGTGCGCTGCCCGGTGGTCTGCTTGTCGATGACGGAGCCGCCGTCGACGCTGCGGAAGGGGTAGCGCACCGGGTTCGGGGTGGTCGCGCCGCGCGGGGCGGGCCAGCCGCCGACACCGTTCATGTCGGTTCCGTAGCCGTAGCCGACGTTGTACTTGTCGCGCAGCGCCTTCGTGCGCGCGGCCTCCGCCGTGAAGCCCTCGGAGCCGTTCATGTACTGGGCGGCGAACCCGCCGAGCCTGTAGAGCCGCTCGGTCCAGCCGAGGTCCATCCAGCTGTGCGAGGAGATGATGCCGGGGTAGGACTCGGACTCCAGGATGTCGAAGGCGCGCCCGGCCGCCTTGACGCCCATGTGGTCGATTTCGAGCATCATCTTGCGTTTCATCATGCCGCGTACGGCGTATTCGCCGAGGTCGGTCAGGCCGCGGCTGTTGCACCGCGCGTCGGCGGCGTACGAGGGGACGCTCACCCCTGCCGGCAGGTGCTTCTGCGCGCCCGGGGCCGGGGCGAGGCCGATGGGGTTGTCGTGCTGCGGGCCGGTGCACTTCTCCGTCTGCCAGAAGGTTCCGGTCGACAGGAACTGCCCGACGTTGATCGCGGTGCCCAGGGCGCCTTCGTCGAAGCGCACGCCGCACAGGGCGTTGTCGAACTTGTGGCACAGGAACATGCTGCGCACGCCGAGCTTGTGCAGCTCGTCCAGGCCCCGGTCGATGTCCTCCTTGGAGCACTGCGCGACGTCGAGGATCTGCTTGCAGCCGAAGGGCTCGGAGGTCTCCACCCCGAGGACGACGGCCATCTTGCCCTGCTTGATCACCTCGCGGGCCTGCGTGGAGTCGGTGACGATGCGGAACCAGCCCTTGCCGGGGCCGCCGTACATCTTGTCGATGTAGGCCTGCATGTCGTACGTCTTCTGCGCTTCGAGGCGGATGGCGGTCATCTCGTCGCAGCCGCGGTCCTTGAAGAAGTAGACCGAGCAGATCACCCCGTTGGTGACGAGGTCGTTGACGAGGACGCGCTGGCCGCCGCGCCAGGCGCGTTCGACCCACGCGTAGTAGTTCTGCTGGTGGGTCAGGGAGTCGTGGGCGGGCCAGTCCTTGAAGGTGGGCCAGCCGTCGGGGTCGTGCTTGCCGTCGCCGCCCTTGGTGATGAAGTCGAAGATGGCGAGCGTGCCGTCGGGGTAGTGCTCCGGGCAGTCCTTGAGCGCGTCGGCGATACCGAGGTCGGAGAAGGGCTTGCCGCAGATGAGCCGGCCGCCGAAGCCCTCGTTGGACATCAGGTGGTCGTGCGCGTCCACGAAGCCGCGTACGCGGCCTTGGGCGTCGGTGCCCTTGAAGGGTTCGCCGGTGACGTTGATCCCGGAGTCGGGGGCGGGCCGGGCCGTCGGGTTCCACCAGCCGGGATCGGCGGTGTCGGTGGTGGCGGAGGAACTGGGCACGGGGCCGCCGAGCAGGATCGCCATCACCGCGAGGAGCAGCGTCAGGACGGCCCCCGGGCGGCGCCCGAGCCGGCGGCGGGGGCGGGACGGGGGGTGAGGGTGTGGGGTCAAGGTCATCACTCGTGTCTTCGCTCGACGTGGGGCGCGGTCGACATCCAGGCATGACTTGTCATGCCCCGCACAAAGGGTGCGACGAGGATCGCGACTGGCGCGAGCGGAGTCAAGGGTCCGGGACAGATGACCTGATGGATCGACAGGTCGGGCAGACGGGGCGCGTTACACGTGTGCGCGCGGGTCTGATCGGTCGGTCCGGGCGGACCGCGCGGAAGGAGCTCGGAGGACTCGGAGGGATCGGAGGGATCGGCCGGGTCCGGCCGGGTCCGGCCAGGTCCGGCCGGCGGGCAGCGGGCCGGGAGGCCTATCGTCGAAGCATGAGCACGACGCTCGTGATGTACGAGGACGAACCGGCCCCCGGCGGCCTGCCGCCCGGGGCCGAACCCTCCGTACGGCGCGTCCACGCGGCGCCGGCCGCCCCGGGCACCACCTCCGTCCGGGGCCCCCGCACCTGCTGCGGCAAGGACACCTTCGCGATGCGCCCCGCCCCACCCCAGGCCCCCGCCGAGCCCGGCTCCCGGTGGTACCCGGAGCGCTACGCGGACCGCGTCTGCGCCCAGTGCGACGACGCGGTCTCGGGCACCTGAAGCCCCCGCCCGCCGCAGCAGCCCGCCGCCCGGCCCCGCGCCACCGCCCCGGTGACGGGCTACGGCCGATCCCGGCCGGGGAAGGGCGTCCGGCGGATCACGGCCGGCCGGACCCGCCTGGTCACCGCGCCCTGCCGGACCCGCCTGGTCACCGCGCCCTGCCGGACCCGCCTGGTCACCGCGCCCTGCCGCGCTGCCGTCGGTCGCCGATGCGGCGTCGCCTCGGTTCTGCCTCCCCCCGGCCCTGCGGGCCGGGGTACACGCCATGGCGCCGCCGGCGCCGGGCGACTCAGGCCTCCGACCCTGATCCGCCGGACCGCTTCGGTCGGTCTCGCAAGGCGGAGAGGCTCATGGTGGCTGACCGGATGCCCTGGGAGGTCTCGACAACGCGGCGAGGAGCGCCGCCGGGCGGCGGGGTCGGGCAACTTGGTGGAGCCGGCACGGCCCCCTCAGGCCCGGTCAGCGGCCGGGTCAGCGGCCGGGCGTCATGTCGTAGGTGACCCACATCGTCCGGTTCGCCACCTGGTCGTACTTCGACCGGGCGCGGTGGTTGTCGTCGGCGGTGATCCACCGCACCACGCTCCAGCCGCGCTCGGCGGCGAGCTCGCGCAGGGCACCGAGCAGCAGGTCGGCCGCGCCCGAACCCCGGTGCTCCGGGGCCACGAACAGGTCGTCGAGGAAGCAGCCGACGGTCGCCGACAGCGGGCGGGCGAAGGGGCGGTAGTGCGCCAGTCCCAGGAGCCGGCCCTCGGTGTCCTCGGCGACCAGGGCGCCCACCTCGTGGGCGGGGTCGTGGATCCAGCCCCAGACCGTCGCCGCCGCCTCGTCGGTCTGCTCGACCCGGTAGAAGTCGGCGTAGCCCCGGTACAGGACGCGCCACTGGGCGAGGTCCTCGGGTCGTGCGGCGCGGACCTGGATGTCGGACATGGGGGTACTCCCGGCGGGTCGAAGCGGCGGGGGAGCGGTCTCGTGGGCCGCAGCCCCCTCGTGATGCAGACCACCGATCATGGCCGGTCCCGTTCCCCGCCGTAACGCGCCGCCGCGTCGAACGTCGGTCCACCGCCCCGCCGCCGTGGACAGGTACGGCCACCGCACGGGCGCCAGTGGTCCCGCGTCCCCCGGGGCCCGCCGACCGATCATGCCCGGTTCCGCACGGAACCGTAACGGGTAGCCGTCTCCACGGCGGTTCGGCCCCTCGCCGCCGTGGAGGGGTAAGGCCCTGGGGCCCGGCTCGCCGGACCGCCGGGAGCCGTATCGGCGCGTCAGGCGTGCCGCCGGCCTTCGTAGCGGCGGGCCCCGAGCCCGCCACCGGCCCCGGGGGGCGCGCCGCCGCCCCCCGGGGTGTGCCACGGATGCCGGGTCCGGCACGGCCCCAAGCGTGCCGAGGGCCTCCGAGCCCGCCGCCCACCCACGGGGGGTGGGGTGGGTCAGCAGATGCGCGGGAGCTGCTCGCCGATCGGGAGGTCGACCACCCGCGTGCCGCCGAGGCCGGTGCGGGCCACCACCATGCCCGGGTGTTCGGCGACGGCCTCGCCGATGACGGCCGCGTCCCGCCCCAGGGGGTGGGCGCGCATCGCGGCGAGGACGGCCTCGGCGTGCTCGGGGGGTACGAAGGCCACGAGCTTGCCCTCGTTGGCCACGTACAGCGGGTCGAGGCCGAGGATCGCGCAGGCGTTGCCCACCGCCTCCGGAACCGGGACTCGGCCCTCGTGGAGGAGGACCCCCGTGCCGGAGGCGGCAGCGATCTCGTTCAGCGAGGCGGCCAGGCCGCCCCGGGTCGGGTCACGCAACACGTGTAGCTCAGGGGTGACGGCGAGCATGGCCTGGACGAGCCCGCCCAACGCCGCACAGTCGCTCTCGATGTCCACCCCGAACTCCAGGCCCTCACGGACGCTCATGATCGCCACCCCGTGCAGGCCGATCGCGCCGCTGACGATCACGACATCGCCCGGTACCACCCGCTGCGGGCGCAGGTCCACGCCGTCCGGGATGATCCCGATGCCGGCCGTGTTCACGTAGATCCCGTCGCCGTGGCCCGCCTCGACCACCTTGGTGTCCCCGGTCACCACCTCCACGCCGGCGGCCCGCGCGGCGACGCCCATGGCCTGGGCAACACGTGCAACCACGGACAGCTCCACCCCCTCTTCGAGGATGAACCCGCAGGAGAGATAAGCGGGTTGGGCCCCGCTCATGGCGAGGTCGTTGACAGTTCCGTTGACCGCCAGGTCGCCGATGCTGCCACCGGGGAAGAACAGTGGCCGCACCACGTACGAGTCCGTGGAGAACGCCAGCCGTACACCGCCCAGCGAGACGGCAGCCGAGTCCCCGAGCCCGGCGAGCACCTCACCACCGAACGCCGGGGCGAACAGGTGCTCCACCAGCTCCGCCGAGAGCGCGCCCCCGCCGCCGTGCCCCATCACGATCCGGGGACGGTCCCGCAAGGGCGCCGGGCAGGTCCAGCCGGTGACGTCGAGGACCGCCCGGGGCTCGGTGCTCGTCGGCTGCGGGATGTGGGGCTGTGCGACATCAGGCAACGGGGCTCGCCTCCCGCGAGGTGTTCGGCGCGGCCTGGAGGTCCAGCCGCCGGTAGAGGTAGTACGCGGCGCACGCCCCCTCGCTGGACACCATCGTGGCACCGAGCGGGTTGCGCGGGGTGCACAGACCACCGAAGGCCTCGCACTCGTGAGGCTTCAGCAGCCCCTGGAGCACCTCGCCACTGCGGCAGGCGGCCGGCTCCCGCGTGGTGATGCCGGTGACGGAGAACCGGTGCTCGGCGTCGAACTCCCGGTAGCGCGACGACAATCGCCACCCACTCTCCGGAATGACACCGATGCCCCGCCAGGCCCGGTCGGTGACCTCGAACACGTCCTCCAGCATGGCCAGCGCGGCGGGATTGCCTTCCGGCCGGACGGCGCGGGCGTAGGCGTTGTCGACGGTGTGCTCGCCGCGTTCCAGCTGCCGCACGGTGCGGCGTACGCCCTCCAGGATGTCCAACGGTTCGAAGCCCGTCACGACGATCGGCACGCGGTGGCGGGCCGCCAACTCGGGGTACTCGGCCATGCCCATGACGCTGCACACGTGCCCGGCGGCCAGGAAGCCCTGCACCCGACAGCTCGGCGAGCGCATGATCGCCTCGATCGCCGGGGGGACCCGCACGTGTGACACGAGCAAGCTGAAGTTGGCGATCCCCAGCTTCTTCGCCTGGTAGACCGTCATGGCGTTGGGCGGGGCGGTCGTCTCGAAGCCGATGCCGAAGAACACCACCTGCCGCTCCGGATTCTGCCGCGCGATCTTGAGTGCGTCGAGAGGTGAGTAGACGACCCGTACGTCGCCGCCCTCGCTGCGGACCTGGAAGAGGTCACGGCCGGTGCCGGGCACGCGGAGCATGTCCCCGAAGGAGCAGAAGATCACCTCGGGGCGAGAGGCGATCTCCAGGGCCTTGTCGATGACCTCCAGCGGGGTGACGCACACCGGACAGCCCGGACCGTGGATCAACTCCACCTGTTCGGGAAGCAGTTGGTCGATGCCGTGTCGGATGATGGTGTGGGTCTGGCCGCCGCAGACCTCCATCAGGGCCCAGGGACGGGTCACCGTGGCGTGGATGTCGTCGAGGAGCCGGCGGGCCAGCTCGGGGTCATGGAACTCGTCGATGTACTTCACCGCTGCGCTTCCTCCTGCCGGGTCTCGTCGGTGGGCCACGGGGCGCCGCCGGCTTCTGCCGCCGCCTCCCAGGGATCGCCGAACTCCTCTTGCAGCATGCCGAGTTCAGCGAAGAGTCCGAGGGTCTTCAGTGCCGACTCCTCGTCCAGCCGCTGGAGGGCGAAGCCCACGTGGACGATGGCGTACTCGCCGACCCGGAGGTCCGGGAGGTACTCCAGGCACACCTCCTTCTGTACGCCGCCGAAGTCGACGGTGGCCATGCGGGTGCCGTCCCTCTCCCCGATCTCAAGCACTCTGCCGGGTACCGCCAGGCACATGGGCTTCTCCTCGCTGTGGATGATCCATAACGCGTGTAACGGCCGCCGCGACCATGAGCTGGCCGAGTGCCAGACCGCCGTCGCCGGGTGGCACCCGGGAGTGCCGGAGGACCGTGAAGCCCCGCCCGCGCAACTCGTGCGCGCAGGCCTCGGCCAGTAGGCGGTTGGCGAAGACCCCGCCCGTCAGGGCGACGGTGTCCGGGCCGTGTCGGTCCCGCGCGAGCCCGCACACCTCGCCGACGAGGGCTGCCACGCCGGCGTGGAAGCGGGCGGCGATCACGGCGGGGGCCACGCCGGCCCGTACGTCGGCCACCACCGCCGCCAGGACGGGCGCCGGGTCCGCGACGACGGGCCCCTCGGCGCCCGCCGACGGCGGCCGCAGGTCAAACGTGTAACGGGCATCGGCGGGAGCGCCGTCCGGCGCGGCGCAGGCGGCCGCCTCCAGCTCGATCGCGGCCTGGGCCTCGTACCCGGCCTCGTGGCAGACCCCCGCCAGGGAGGAAACCGCGTCGAAGAGCCGGCCCATGCTGGAGGTCGGGACACAGTTCAGCCCCCGCTCCAACTGGGTCTCCAGAACCCGCGACTCCGCCGGCGGGCACGCCGCCACGCACGGCAGGTCCGGGCTCCAGGGCAGTCCCGCCGCGCGCAACCACGACAGCGCCATCCGGTACGGGCGACGCACGGCAGCGTCACCGCCCGGCAAGGGCGCGTAGGCGAGATGCGCATAACGCGTGTAACCCGCGTAGTCGGCGACGAGGAACTCCCCGCCCCACACCGCCCCGTCGTCGCCGTACCCGGTGCCGTCGAAGGCGACGCCGATCACCGGCCGCGAGCCGTCGAGGCCGTGCTCGGTCATCGCGGACGCGACGTGCGCGTGATGGTGCTGGACGCGCGCCAAAGGGCGTTCCCCCGCGTGTTCGCGCGCCCAGCGTCCCGACCGGTAGCCGGGATGCCGGTCGGCGGCGAGCAACACCGGAGCGACCCCCGTGATCGACTCCAACTGCCGTTCCGCCCCCGCGAAGGCGCGCAACGTCGCCAGGTCGTCCATGTCGCCGATGTGCGCCGACAGCCACGCCCTGCGGCCCTCACCGAGACAGAACGTGTTCTTGAGGTCCCCGCCCACCGCGAGCACGGCCGGTACCGGCAACGGCAGCGACAACGGCAGCGGCGCGTACCCCCGGGCCCGACGCAGGACGAGCGGCTCGCCGTCGCAGACCCGTACGACGGAATCGTCGCAGGGCACGTGGATCGGCCGGTCGTGCGTCAGCCAGGCGTCCGCGATGCCGCCCAACCGTTCCAGGGCCTCGGCGTCGTCGGTGACGATGGGCTCGCCCGACAGGTTTCCGCTGGTCATCACCAGCAGCCGCGGCCCGTCCAGGTCGCCGGACACACCCAGCAGCAGGTGGTGTACCGGCGTGTACGGGAGCATCACACCGAGGTCGGGACTGCCCGGCGCGACGGCGTCGACCCGCCCCACCAGGCCGCCCACCCCCGCCCCCGCCCCCGCGCGGCGGCGACGCAGCAGGACGATGGGCCGGACCCCGCCGACGAGCAGCTCCCGCTCACCGGGGCCGACCGGCGCGAGGCGTTCCACCTCCGCCAGGTCCCGGGCCATCAACGCGAACGGCTTGTCCCCGCGCCCTTTGCGCCGCCGCAATTCCGCGACCGCCACCGGATTCGAGGCGTCGCACGCCAGGTGGTAGCCGCCGAGCCCCTTCACCGCCAGGACCGCACCCTCCGCCAACAGCCGGCGGGCCCCGACGATCGGATCGCTGCCGGTCACCTCGCGCGGCGGACGGCCGGCGAGCAGTCGCAGCCGGGGCCCGCAGGCCGGGCAGGAGACCGGCTGGGCGTGGAACCGCCGGTCGGCCGGATCCTCGTACTCCCGCGCGCAATCGGGGCACATCGGGAAGCGGGCCATGGTGGTGTGGACGCGGTCGTACGGCAGCCCGGTGACGATGGTGAAGCGCGGTCCGCAATGCGTGCAGGTGATGAACGGGTGACGGTGGCGCCGGTCGGCGGGGTCCACGAGCTCGGCCAGGCAGTCGGCGCAGGTGGCCACGTCCGGGGAGACGAGGGTGCGGGCCGGGCCGCCGGAGCGCGAGGCGACGATCGTGAATCCGGACCCGCCCGCGAGGGGCACCTCGCAGTGGTCGACGGCGTCCACGACGGCCAGCGGCGGCGCGTCCGCCGCCAGCCGCTCGCAGAACTCCCGCACCGCGGCCGGGGCGCCCTCCACCTCCGCGACGACGCCCTCGGGGGTGTTGGTGACGTGACCGGCGAGGCCCAGTCCGGTGGCGCGTACGTACACATAGGGGCGGAAACCGACGCCCTGCACCACGCCCCGTACGGTCACCCGGCGGCGCTGCACCGCCTCCATCAGCGGGTCTGCGCCACGGGCCGGGGGGAGTGGCTCGGATCGGAGCCGGCGGGTTCGGTGGGCGCGTGCGCGGGGAGGTGGACGTGACCGTGATCCTCCTTGTCACCGTGGTCATGGCCGTGGTCATGGGCGTGGTCATGGCTGTGAGGGTGATGACGGTGGTGGTCGTGCGCGCGGCCGTCGGTGTGCGCCTGCTCGCGGGCCATGACCGGCAGGTGCGTGCTCGCGCCCGAGGCGACGGCCAGCGCCCGTTCCAGGAGCAGGCCGACGCCTTCACCCGTGCGGGCGGAGGTCAGTGCCACCTCCACGCCGGGGTTGACGCGCTGGACGTTCGCCCGGAAGGTGGCCTCGTCGAACTCGACGGCCTCGGCGATGTCCGTCTTGGTGACCAACACCAGCTGGGCGAGCCCGAAGGCCGTCGGGTACTTCAGCGGCTTGTCCTCGCCCTCCGTGACCGAGGCGAGCACCACCCGGAGGGATTCGCCGAGGTCGTAGGAGGCCGGGCAGACGAGGTTGCCGACGTTCTCCACGAACAGCAGGCGGGTGTCGGCGGGCAGCCAACCGTTCAGGTGGCGGCCCAGCATCGAGGCCTCCAGATGACAGAGCCCGTCGGTGAGGACCTGCTTGACCGGTACGCCCGAACGCGCCAGCCGCAGCGCGTCGTTCTCGGTCGCGAGGTCCGCGGTGAGCGCCGCGACCGGGACGCCCCGTTCCCGGGCGCGGAGCAGTTCACGCTCCAGCAGCGCCGTCTTGCCGCTGCCGGGACTGGACAGCAGGTTGACGACGGCGGTTCCGCGCGCGGTGAGTTCCGCGCGCAGGGTGTGCGCCGCCATGTCGTTCTTGGCGAGTACCGCCTGCCGCAGATCGACCACTCGGCACATGGATTCAGGCCTCCTCGGAGATGGGTTCGCGGGCGGGGCCGGGGCAGTCGGGGTCGTCTTCCCAGCTCACGCTGAGGATCCGCAGCTCACGGCCCGAGAGCAGCTCTACGTCCGAGGCCTGACGGCAGCCGGGGCAGCACAGATCGGGGGGCATGCCCACGGCCCACTCGTGTGCGCACGCGCCGCACCGGGCACGGGCCGGCACGGGGTGCGTGACGAGCTCCGCGCCCTCCAGCACCGTGCCGGCGCAGGCCAGTTCGAAGCAGAAGGCGAGCGAGTCCGGTACGACGCCGGCCAGTTCGCCGACCTGGAGGGTTACACGATTTACCGTGCGCGCCCCACCGGCCCCCGCGGCTTCTTCCACCTGGCCCACGACGGCCATGGCGATCGACATCTCGTGCATCGGACTCCGTCCTGCCGCCGCTCATTACAGCGGCCGGACGCACCCGGCGCGGGCGGCCACGCCGACGCGTCGCACGCCCCGTACGCCATTCGGGCGCGGGGCGTGCGACGGGTGCGGGCTCGGTCCGAGGGCGTGCCGGCTCGAGTGGTGTCACATACGGCTGATCCGCAGGTAGCGCTTGAGATCCGGGAGGACCTGGACCAATACGGCGGCCACGACCAGGGCGGCGGCGACCGTGCCGACGACGGACTTCTTCACGGGCGTTCTCCTCGTTCTCCTCGTTCTCCGCGCTGTCTTCGTTCTCTTCATCGTCCTCACGGGTCGCTCCTCGGATCAGGACGGCCCCCCGCCACGACCGCCGCCGGTGCGGTGGGTTCCACGTCGAGCCGGGCGGCGGGGACCGCGTCGGGGTCCAACAGGTCCAGGACCATCCGGACCGCCCCCGGCACCGCCGCCGCCACCGCCGGACTCAGCCCGATGCCCTCCTCGACGCAGGCGGGCTCGCAGCCGACGACCAGCGTGCGCCGGGGCGGGGCGGTACCCGTTCCGGCGCACAGCGTGCCCAGCAGGGCGAGAACGGTGTCGGGGGACATGTGGTGGCCGTCCAGCACGGCGGCTCCGGGCTCCACGGCGCCCGCCGTCCCGCCCGCCGTCCCGTCCGCCGCCGGCCCTGCTTCGATCAGGTACAACGTGCCGGGGGCACCGCCGCGCGCGGTGGCGTCGACCAGTACGAGGGTCTCGTAGCCGTCGAGCAGCTGGTACGCCAGGTGCACCCCGCGCACCCCGAAGTCCACCACCTCGACGTGTCCGGGCAGCGGGCGCGCGGAGAGCGCGCGCACCGCCTCGACGCCGAAACCGTCGTCGCCGAGGAAGAGGTTGCCGATCCCGGCGACCAACACCCTGCCGCGCGTCGCGTCGTTCACGGCCCCTCCAACGGCGTGACCTCGTCGGGCTGGAAGTACAGGAACCGGCCCTGCTCCCGGCGGATGTCGGCCCCCGGGTCGCCCTCCACGGTGACGGCGAGGTGCACTCCGCCGTCCACGTCGTGCAGGACGGCTTCGACCAGCGCCGCCCGGCCCCGGACGAAGAGGTCCTGCGCGTCGGTGCGCCGCAGGCCGGGCCGCAGCAGCACCCGGCTGCCGAGGCCGACGGGGATGCCGTCGACCATGATCCGGTCGTGGTCCGTCGCGGCGGGGTTGTCGGACGCGGACGCGGACGCGGTGGTGGTGGTGGTGGTGGGGCCCGGGGCTGAGCGCTGCGCGCCGACCGGGTCCCACCAGGGCGTGTCGGGTCGGAACACGTCCTTTTTGAAGGCCGGTTCCGCGAGGGTCGGAGGCGTGTGCGGCCCGGTGATCTCCCGTAGGGCGCGTACCGCGCCGTGGAGCCGTTCCAGCACCTCGGGCGGCATCGAGTCCGCCATGTCGATCACGGCGGCCGCACGGGGGTCCGTACCGCGCGCCTCGCGTTTCTCCTGCTCGGTGAGGGTCGCGGTGCGCAGCGCGAGGATCTCGTCGATCTCCAGGGCGTCGTACATCGTGCCGGCGCTCTCGGGGGCGATGGACGGGTGGTCCTCCAGGATGATCGGGGAGGAGAGGACCACGTCCGCGCGGTCGGGGGCGCCCGCCAGCACCGGCCAGGTGTGCCGGTTCTCGCAGTCGGCGACGGCTCCCTTGGCCCATTCGGGCGGATCGGTCATCGACAGGAAGGAACCGGCGCTCAGCCCCAGCAGGAGGTGGGCGGCGACCAGTGAACGGGGCAGGGCCGCTTCACGGCCGGCTTCGGCCGTGTCGGGCTGCCAGTTACTCGTGTTGTCAACCACCGCCGTCAGCTTCAACACGCGGTACGGACCGTCCAGTTCGGTGGCGGAAAGCCGCAGGAGGCCGTCGATGCGTTCGGTACGCCGTACCAGCCGGCCGACGATGCGGCCGGCGCCGTCCGCCACCGGCTCGATCTCCTCCCGGGAGGAGCGGGTGAACGGCAGGGCGACCTCGCCACCAAGCAATTCCGCTACGTCCACGGTGAGTTCGATCCGTTCCTCCGTTCCTTCGTCCCATGGAAGCAACACCCGGTCTGGCAGGTTGAGTTCGGGCACTTCGGCGAACGCGCCATCGGGGCGGGCCTCTTGGACGGTACGGCGCTGCGCGTGCAGGAAGCGCAGCTCCGCCCGGAGCGTGGCCGCGCCCCGGGGCTCCATCAGGATCTCGGTCCGCTGGAAGGTCGGCTCCTGTTGGGCGGGGGCCCACGCGGGCGGCACCAGCACGCCGAACTGCCAGCGCATCCGGTTCTTCGCCGCCGATGCCCGGTACGGGTAGAGCACGTACCCCTCGAAGAGGACGGCGTCGGCGACGTGCCGGGCGGTGGCGAAGAGGGAGTCCGGGTCGTGTTCGGTGGTCGGGGCCGCCGTGCTCGTGTCGGTCGGGGTCACGGGGCCGTCCTCTCGGTCACGACGACCCGGGGGAGTACGGCCCCCAGCCGCGGCGGCGCCGGGGGGTCGGGGGCGGCGGCGTCGAGCAGGGCGCGTACGGTCGCCTCCCAGGAGGCGAGCGAGTGGCGCGAGCGGAAGGCGAGCAGCTCCGCCATCGTGTCGCGGGGCAGTCGCAGCCAGCCGCAACCCGGGAAGTGCTGCTCGATCATTGCGCGCCAAACGGCGGCGGGCATCCGGTACGAGGCCTCGCGGTCCCAGGGCACCGGCTCGACGCGGAAGCCGCCGGCGCCGGTGAAGGCCGTGCCGGAGAACAGCATGAGCAGCGGCGCCTCGCCTTCCTCCAGGGCGTGGAAGTAGCGGGTCGCCGCGATGTCCATGTCGTACGTGCACGGGACGACCAGATCGGTCTCGGTCTCCCCGGTGAAGCTCGGCACCATGACCGACACCTGGGCGAACTGAAGGGGCTGAAGCGTGTTGCCCCAACGGGAGCGCTCCCCGAACAGGTCCGCCAGGCCCTCGGCCTCGGCGCCCGAGTACTCCCGCCGGGCGGGCTCGATGCGCAGCTGGCAGCGCAGGGCGAGGGCGTGGACCCGTACGCCCGCCCCGGCGGTGACGCGTAGGCGGAAGACGAGGGTGGGGCCGGCGGCGTAGGGGTCGGCGCGCACGCCGTTACACGAGAAACCGAGGTCGGCGGTGGGGGTGGTCATGACGCCGGTTCCTCCTCCAGGACGCGGGCCCTGCGCTCGACCTGCGCGAAGAAGGCGTCGAGGGCGGCTCGGGCCTCGGCCCCGCCGTCGAAGCCCTGCCACAGCAGCCGCATCCGCCCCACCAGCTCGTAGCAGATGTCGATCGGCACCAGGTGGCACGTGTTACCGCCGCCCGCCGTCCGGCGCAACAGCAGGGCCTCCACGTCGGGTTCGACGAGCGCGGCCAGCCGAGTGGCCCCGAGGACGCTCTCCCAGGTGCGCGGGTCGAGTTCGCTCTCGGTGGCGCCCGCCGGACTGGGGTAGAGGGCCACCAGCCGGTCGAGCGCGGCGTTGTGGAAGAAAAACGCGACACCCACCGGGATCCGCAGCGCCTCCCAGGCGGTGTCGTCGATCCCGTGGCCCGGGTCGGCGAGACAGCGGTTCGGGACGGCCCGGTAGCGCCCCGTCCGTGCCCCGGGTCGGTCGAACAGCAGGGCGCAGGCGGTGCAGGCGCAGACGAGAGACCGGCGTTCGGTCTCCACGAGGTGCCGGTGGCCCTCCTCGGGCACCGTCACCCCGCACAGTTCGCAGACCTCCCGGCGGGGCGGGCGCGGCCCCGTGAACCGCCGCAACCCCCGCCGCGAGCCCGCCACGGCGCCCACCGACACCCGCGCCGCCGGCCCCGGCACGCCGAGCCCCTTCAGCCCGGCGCGGCGTACGTCGGGTTCCCCAACCTCGGCGTCGCTCGCGCCGGGCGTCTGAACCCCGGTCCCGCCTGCGCCAGGCTCCCCGCCGTCGTTGCCTCGTACGCCCGCGGCCCCCGCCTCCGGCCCCTTCACGGCACCCGCACCGGGGAGGGCGGGCGGACCCCGATCTGGAGCAGCGGCGGCGCCGGCGCTGGCGCGGGCTCCGTCAGCACCTCCGTCACCTCGGGGGCGAAACAGGCCAACGCGTCCTCCAGCGGACGCGCGACGGCGCCCGGGTCGCTCCCGCAGCCGCATCCCCCGGACGCCGCCGCCCGGGGCCGTACCCGCAGCACACCCGTGCCCGCGTCGAAGCCGGTGACCTCGACGGCGCCCCCGGCCGCGTCGAGCGCGCGTCCGATCCGCGTTTCGACGTCCTCGGGGTGCAGTCCGTGCAGCGACAGCAGGCTCGCCACCAACTCGTCACCCAGCACCGGTTCGAGTGGGCCCGCCCCGGCGCGTTCCACGATCCGGGCGAGGCCGGCCCCGTAGAAGTCCATGAGTACGCGGACCAGTTCCTCGGCCGCGGCGCACGCCCGTCGGTCCCCCGCCTCGGCCAGCCGGTCGAGCACCTCCTCGACGCGCGCGCCCGCCTCCCGGGCGTCCGTCACGGCGCTCATCCGCCCAGTCCGCTCAGGCCGGTTGGCACGTGCAACGTCTTCACGGTCTTGCCGCCGCCCACGTACATGTGGACGCCGCAGGGCAGACAGGGGTCGAAGCTGCGTACGGTCCGCATGATGTCGATGCCCTTGAAGTTCTCCGGGGAGTTCTCCTCGAAGATCGGGGTGTTCTGTACGGCGTCCTCGTACGGTCCCGGCGTGCCGTAGGAGTCGCGGACGCTGGCGTTCCACGGAGTCGGCGGGTACGGATGGTAGTTGGCGATCCTGCCGTCGCGGATCACCATGTGGTGCGACAGGACGCCGCGCACCGCCTCCGTGAAGCCGACCCCGACGGACTCGTCCGGGACCTCGAACTTCTCCCAGGTCTGGGTGCGTCCGGCGCGTACCTCGGCGAGCCCCTTCTCGGCGCAGTGCAGGGCGATCGCCGCCGCGTACGCCTGGAAGTAGGTCCGGGCACGGTTGCGCTCCAGGGCGTTGCTCCACTGCGGGATCTTCCACTCGAAGCGCGTCTCGGGCTTCGTCATCGTGCGCGGCAGGGTGATGACCACGCTGTGCCCGGTGGCCTGCACGTAGTCGGTGTTCACCAGTCCGGACAGGGCGGTGGACCACAGACGGGCGATGGGGCCGCCGCCGGTGTCGAGGGCGAGGTGCTCCTTGCCGTCGAACCAGCGCGGCGACATGACCCAGCTGTACTTGTCGTCGAAGTCCCGTTTCTGCGGGGCGGGGATGGTGTGCTGGTTCCAGGGGTGCCGCGGATCGACCGGGTTGCCGAGCGGGTCGTGCGTGACGAACTGCTCCTTGCCCTCCCAGTCGTCGTAGTACGAGCTTCCGAGCAGGATCCGGATGCCGAGGTTGATCTTCGTGAGGTCGTTGGTGACCAGTTTGCCGTCGACGATCACGCCCGGGGTGACGAACATCTTCCGGCCCCAGTCGGCCATGTTGGCGTACGTGAAGTCGCAGTACTCGGGGTCGTTGAGGGCGCCCCAGCAGCCGAGCAGCACGCGACGCCGGCCGACCTCCTCGTAGCCGGGAAGGGCCTCGTAGAAGAAGTCGAAGAGGTCGTCGTGGAGCGGGACGACGCGCTTCATGAACTCGCAGTACCGCATGAGGCGGCTCATGTAGTCCGTGAAGAGCTGGACGGAGGCGATCGTGCCGACGCCGCCCGGGTAGAGCGTGGAGGGATGCACGTGTCGCCCCTCCATCAGACAGAACATCTCCCGTGTGTAGCGGCTCACTTGGAGCGCCTCGCGGTAGAAGTCGCCCTCGATGGGGTTGAGGGAGCGCATGATGTCGGCGATGGTCTTGTAGCCGTGGTCGTCGGCGTGTGGGGCGGGGGTGCGCTCGGCCTTCTCCAGGACGCCGGGGTTGGTCTCGCGGACCATCTTCTCGCAGTAGTCGACCCCGACCAGGTTCTCCTGGAAGATGTTGTGGTCGAACATGTACTCCGCCGACTCGCCGAGGTTGATGATCCACTCGGCGAGGTGGGGCGGCTTGACCCCGTAGGCCATGTTCTGCGTGTAGACGGAGCATGTCGCGTGATTGTCGCCGCAGATGCCGCAGATGCGGCTGGTGATGAAGTGCGCGTCGCGCGGGTCCTTGCCGCGCATGAAGACGCTGTAGCCGCGGAAGACCGACGAGGTGCTGTAGCACTCCGCGACCCGCTTCTGCTTGAAGTCGATCTTCGTGTGGATGCCCAGGCTGCCCACGATCCGGGTGATCGGGTCCCAGGCCATCTCCACCAGGCCGCTGCCGGCGCCGGCCGCCTTCGTCTTCGGTGTCATCGTGTCTGCCGTGGCCCTTCTTCGATGAATGCGGTGCGGTGCGGTGCGGTGCGGTGGGTTACACGTGTTGCTGGGAGGGGTACGCGCTGGTGCGGCGCGGTACGGGGCTGGGTGGCGCCGGGGGGTGGTCACCAGGGCGGGCGGTAGCCCGTCGTCAGGCGGTCGCCGGTGTGGCGCCACTTCGGCTCCTGGTCCACGGTGTGCGCAGTGAGCGCGCGCAGCTTGCGGACGACCTTCCCGTAGGCCGTGCTGGCAGTGGAGGACACCCGCGCGCCCGGGGGCTCGTCCATGAACGGCATGAACTTGTCGGGGAAGCCGGGCATGGTGCAGGCGATGCAGATGCCGCCCACGTTCGGGCAGCCGCCGATGCCGTTCATCCAGCCGCGCTTCGGCACGTTGCACTTCACGACCGGTCCCCAACACCCCAACTTCACCAGGCACTTGGGGGAGTCGTACGTGATGGCGAACTGGCCCTGCTCGTAGTAGCCGGCCCGGTCGCACCCCTCGTGGACGGTGGCACCGAAAAGCCACGTCGGCCGCAGCTTGTCGTCGAGCGGGATCATCGGCGCGGAGCCGGCCGCCTGGTAGAGGAGGTAGGTCAGGGTCTCCGAGAAGTTGTCCGGCTGGATCGGGCAGCCCGGTACGCACACGATCGGGATCCCGGCCTTCGACTTCCAGTCCCAGCCCAGGTAGTCGGGCACGCCCATGGCGCCCGTCGGGTTGCCCTCCATGGCGTGGATGCCGCCGTACGTGGCGCACGTGCCGATCGCCACGACGGCGAGGGCCTTCGGCGCCAGCCGGTCGATCCACTCGCTGGTGGTGATGGGCTGCCCGGTGGCGGGGTCGTCGCCGAATCCACACCAGTAACCTTCCGGCTTGATTCGCTCGTTGGGGACCGAACCCTCCACCACGAGGACGAACGGGTCGATCTCGCCGCGCTCGCCCTTGAAGAACCATTCGATGAACGTGTCGGCGCCGCCGACCGGGCCGCACTCGAAGTCGATCAGCGGCCAGTGCACGGCGATCTTGGGCAGACCGGGCAGGGCGCCCGTCACGAGCTCCTCGATGCTCGGCTGCATCGCCGCCGTCAGGGAGACGGAGTCGCCGTCGCAGCTCAGCCCCGCGTTGATCCAGAGGATGTGGATCGGGGGGTCTTCGACGGGGGCGGACGGTGCTGCATCCATGCGGATGCCTCCTTGGGGAGGGGGCGGGGAGCGGGTGAGGCCACGCGGTGCGCGGCGGTCGGGCCGGTTCGGCCTCACCTTTCTTGCTAACAGTCCGCGGCCCCGGGTGCTCCGTCAGGCGCGGCCAGTCCGGTGACGTCGGGGGTGACGAGCGCGGGGCGCTCCGGGGTAACACGTGTAAGGTGCGGCGGCGTCGCCGCCGGCGGCTCCTTGCCCACGAAGGCCCGGCGCAGGGCGTGATACGGCGCGTCCGGGTCGAAGAACGCGCGACGCATCAGGGCCAGCTCCGCCTCCCGGAACGAGGCCAGCGGCCGGGCGGCCTCGTCGCGCTCGCGCAGCGCCTTCTTCTCGGCGATCCGGGACTGCGCGGCGGGCAACGCCGCCAGGTGCGCCGCGAGCCGCGCGCTCTCGCCCGCGAAGGCCTGCGGCGCGCAGGGCACCGTACGGTCGACCAGCCCGAGCCGCTGCGCCGAGGCGGCGCTCAGCGGCAGCGCCTCGGTGGTGAGCCGTTCGGCGAGGGCGGGTCCGACGCGCCGGGGGAGCGTGTACGTCCAGTACTCGGACCCGTACAGCCCCATCAGGCGGTAGTGCGGGTTCAGCACCACGCCGGAGCGGCACCAGATCTCGTCGGCGGCGAGCGCAAGCATGGCCCCGCCGGCGGCGGCGTTGCCGCCGAGGGCGGCGACGACCAGTCGGTCGGTGGTGGTCAGGACGGCCTCGACCAGGTCGTCCATGGCGTTGATGTTGGCCCAGGACTCCTCGGCCGGGTCGTCGGCGGCCTCGATGACGCCGAGGTGGATGCCGTTGGAGAAGAAGTCCCGATCGCCGCCGAGGACGAGCACCGAGGTGGGGCGCGCGCAGGCCGCCCGGTAGGCGTCCAGCAGCCTTCGGCAGTGCGCGGTGCTCATCGCCCCGCCGGGGAAGGTGAAGGACAGCACTCCGACCTGGCCCTCCTCCCGGTAGCGGATGTCGGACCAGGTACGGCCGTGCAGGCCGGTACGCGGCGGGGCGGGGTGCTCGCGCAGTACGGGCAACCGTGCGCCCAACGCGACGGTGGCGGGCAGCTTCACGGGCGCCGGCTCCCCGGGGGTGCGGCGGGCGCGCAGCTCCGGGATCCAGACGGCGCCGTCGGTCGTGGCCCGGCAGACGGCGCCGGCCCGGGTGGCCAGCAGTTCGCCGGGGCGGCCGCGCAGCCGGTGCTCGGGGTGGCCGCCGTGGAGGTACCACTCGGCGCCGAGGAGCTCGTCGAGGACACCCGGTCGGGAGTCGGCGGCGCGCAGGGTGCGCAGGACGCGGTCGGTGGAGTCGTTCTCCCAGTCGATGCGGCGGGCCTCTTGGCGCAGGTACGGGCGGACGCGGGCGGCGGCCGGGTCCTGGGGGAGGGGGGTGTACGTGCGGGAGGCGAACCGCTCGACGGCCTGGAGGACGGCCTCCAGGGCGGCGTCGGCGATCTCCCCGCGGTAGAGGTCGCTCTTGGAGATCGGTGGCACCGGGCACTCGACGCAGGCCCAGACGTCGCCGGCGTCCATCTCGGCGGTGGCCTGGAGCACGGTGACGCCCCATCGGGTGACCTGCTCCTGGACGGCCCGGTCGAGGGAGGAGGGGCCGCGGTCGCCGACCGGTCCGGGATGCACGATGAAACACGTGTAACGAGCCCAGACACCTTCGGGAAGGGCCGTCGTCAGCATGGGGGCGAGAACGAGGTCGGGTGCGTGACGACCCACGGCATCGGTCAGGTCGACGCCGGGCAGGGCCAGTTCGACCGCCACGCGGTGGCCGTGGTCGCGCAGCTCGGCGTGGACTCGCTGCGTGAGGCTGTTGAAGGCGCTCGCGACGAGCAGGACGTACACGTGTTCTCCCGGCGGCGGCCGGCACCACGACGGTGTGGCGGCCGGCCTGGTCGACAACTCGTGACCGGAGCATGACCGGCCGCCAGCGATCGTGGGCCATCCGCCCACCGGCACGCCCGAGGCGGTGCGGAGGAGTCACCCGAAAGCGCCGCCGGGGGCGGCCACCCGGCCTTACCTTTCCCGCCCGTGGCGGGGCGGGGAGGTGGGTGAGGGGTCGGCAGCCGGCGGCCTCGCTCGCCGCACCGTCAACCCGCCGCATCCGATCGGAAGAACCTTTCCGGGATTTCCGCCAATTCTTCGTCCAGCAGGATTTCGCGCGTATTCGATCCCCGCTCCAGCGAGCCTGAGGGGGGTGGGGGGAACCTTGGGGCAATCGCCGACGGACGGCCGGGATTCGGACCCCAAAAGGCCGGATCCTTTTCCCCGACCGTCGAAGACAGGCCAATGGGTCCTTGAGTTGGCTGGGTTGCACGCAGACCACACCATTTCTTGCCGTTGCTCGAACCCCTGGCAATACTCGTCGATCGAAAGCACTCTCCGGGCGTCGGAGAATTCGGCCCCGTGGATTGCGGTCATTCGCACAGTGCACATTCGGCTTTCAATTCCACCCACGGGAGAAACTCATGTCCGACGCAGTATCCAACGCCGGTTTCGACCTCCAGGACCTGGAGCTCGACCTCGGTGACCTGACCGTCACGTCCCTGCGTGACACCCCCGCGCTGCCGGAAGGCGGAGCGTCGTGGGGCAGCAGCTCCTGCCAGGGCTCTTCCTCCTGTGCCCAGCCGACGGTCGACACCCCGATCGGCTGACGGTCCCCGCACCACGTAACACGCGTAACCGCCTTGACCGCCCCTCAACAAGAGGAGAGATCATGAACGACGCGATACCCGCCGAGGGCTTCGACCTCCAGGATCTGGAGCTCGACCTCGGTGACCTGACCGTCACGTCCCTGCGTGACACCCCGGCGCTGCCGGAAGGCGGAGCGTCGTGGGGCAGCAGCTCCTGCCAGGGCTCTTCGTCCTGCCAGCACCCCACGCCGGAAACGCCGACCCTGTAACTCCCGCGATCCGTACGCGCCGTGTCTTCCGCCGCACCCCGTGTGCGGCGGGAGGCCCGCGCGCCACCACCGACAGGACGGGGACCGCCATGCGGCAGCCGCAGCAGCCCTCCACGGTCGCCGACGCCCACACCGACGGCGCCGCCGACGGGTACCACGTACGGTCCGCGCCCTACGCGCTGGCCCGGTTCACCGTGCTCGCCCACCCCGCACAAGGGCCGGCGGCGGCAGAGTTCCGCACCCTCCTCGCCCGACTGAACCGGATCGACGCCGAACTGCTCCGGACCACCGGGCCGCTCTGCGACCACCTCTACGACAGCCGCGCGGGCCACCCGGAGGACTTCCACCGTGACGTCGTCCTGCCCCTGCGCCGGGCCCTGCACAACGGGCGCGAACCCCGACCCGCGTTGCTGGAACGCCTCGACGACCTCCCGCACCGGGTTCCCCTCCTCGCCACCTGGCTCGCCCTGCGCTCGCGCCGCGCCGCACTCCTCGCCGACCTCGCCCCCGCCGCCGAAGGCGCCCTCGCCGACGAACGCGCGGCCCTGGCCGCCCTCTGCCGCGCACCGGCCCTCGGCAAGGCCGTCGCCCTCACCAGCGGCGACCTGCTGCGCGCCGTCGAGCGGGCCGCCACCGGCGCCGACGACCGCCGGGCCCGCAAGGAAGAGCCGACCGTGCTGCGCTACGCCCTGCGGGCCAGCACCAAGACCAGCCCCTTGTCCTGGTTCACCGCCGTCGGCTGGGGCCCCCTCGGCAGCGGCGGGCCGACCGCGCCCGTGCCCTCCTGGGGCGCCACCCACCTCAACGAGGGCCCGCTGCGGGCGATCGTGAAGGTCAACCGCACCCTCACCACTGCCCTCGTCGTCGCCCTGCTCGACGCCCCCCACCGCCGGGCCGTGACCCCGCACCGCATCACCAGCACCGCCCGGATATCCGACGGACGGGCGGCATACTTCCGTGACCGGACCGCGTTCACCGGCGGACGCTACCTCGTCGCAGACGAAGACGAGGTGGAACTGCCCTACGGCGGGCCCCTGCGACTCCTGACCGAGCGTGCGATCGACACCCCCCTCACGCTCCCGGAGTTGACCGGCCTGCTCACCACCTCCCTGAGTACCTCCCCGCACGGAGGCGCCGGCGGCGGCCACGGCGCGGCCGGCGCCTTCCTCGAACGGCTCCGCGAGGCGGGTCTGCTCGTGCCGGGCGACCCGGTCCCGCCCACGGCCTGCGACCCCGTGGGCGGAATCGCGGCCTGGCTGCGGCGCATCGCCGCGCCGCGCACCGGGGAGGTGGACGGCGCCGGGGACCCGGATCACGCCGATGAGGTAACACGTGTTGCCGACGCCGAACGCGCCGAGCGAATCGCCTTGCTCGGACGGATGACCGCCACCTTCGCCGACGCACCCGCCTCCGACCGCCCCGCGCTCCTCGCCGGGCTCTCCCGCCGCTGGAGGGAGACCCTGGACGACGCCGGGCGCCCCGTTCCCGAGGTCGCCGCACCCCTGTCCGTCCTCTCCGAAGACGTCGTCGCTCCCCACCCGCTGAGCCTCGACGGTTTCCTGGACGGCGCCGACCACAAGGCTCTCGCAGAAGTCACGGCTCTGGCGGAACTCTTCGACCTCGGCCACCTCGTCCGTCGCGTCGTGCGCGACCGCTTCGTCGCCCGGTACGGGCGCGGCGGCACCTGCCGGCACCCGTGGGAGTTCGGCGCCGAGGTCGCGGAGGCCTGGCAGACCGCCGGACGAATCGCCAACCTGGACGCCGCCGACCGGGCCGACTTCCCCACCGGTGCCGACGAACTCGCGCTACTGCGCGCTGAGTTCACTCGGACGGCTGCCGCCGGCGGAGACACGGCCGGCGCCGGCGAGGTGACCCTCCCGCCGGCCCTCGCCCGCTCCCTCGGCCCCCGCCTGCCCGACTGGACCCTCGAACGGCCGCTCAGTTACTCGTTTTTCCTCCAGAAGGCCCCGAGCCTCGACGGGGCCCGGCTGTGCGTGAACCACGTGTACGGCGGCTGGGGCCGTTTCACGAGCCGCTTCCTGGACACCCTCGATCCGCACGCCACCGCCGAGGTGTCCCGGCAGATCCGGCGGGGCCTCGGGCCCGGAGCGCGAGCCGCGCAGATCCGTCCCGTCGGCGGCTTCAACGCCAACCTCCACCCCTTGCTCGTCCCCGACGAGATCGGTCCCGACCGCCGCTGGGCGTCCATCGGCGAGGGGGAGCTCGACCTCGTCCACGACGTGGCCACCGACCAGGTCCGCCTGCGCCTGCGCTCCACCGGCGAACTCCTCGACGTGCTCTACCCGGGCTTCCTCGCCCCCGTCCTGCTGCCCCGCCGCATCGGCGCCCACCTCGCCGACCACCCCCAAGGAGCGGTCGACTTCCGGCCGCTCCTGCCCCGGCACCTCCTCGACGCCCCCGGAGGCCGCGTCCTGAGTACGCCCCGGCTGACACACCGGCACGTCGTGCTGCGCCGCCGCCGCTGGACGCTCTCGTCCGGGGTCGTGGAACGCCTGCGCGCCGACCTCGCGGCCGGCGGCCCCGTACCGGCGCAGGCGGCGGCCCACTGGCGCGCGCTGCTGGACCTCCCCGAGCAGCTGTTCCTGCACCCCGTCGCCCCCGCCCCCGTCGGCCGCGACGCCGAGGACTTCCTCCGGGGACTTGACCGGCCCAAGCCCCACTTGGTGGACCTCGGTAACACGTTGCACCTGCGCTGCCTGCACAAATGGTTGTCCCGCCACGGCGACGGAGCCGTGCTGGAAGAGGCCCTTCCCGCCCCCGGAGGCCTGGCCGAACCGACTCACGCGACCGAACTCGTCCTGGAGGTCTACCGGGCAGGACGGCCGCGATGAACCGCCCGCAGACGTCGGAGGAGGAAGGGAACGTGGAGGGACAGAACGTGCCGGCAGCGCGGCACCACCGGATCGAGGACACCGTTACACGTGCCGGCGGCCCAGAGACCAACGACACCAACGACACCAACAGCGCCGTCGACGTGGTCGCCTACTACCACCACCCCGTCAAGGCACCCCTGCTGCGCGAGGTGCTCCTGCCCCTCGCCGCCTCCCACACGACCGACGGCCTCGCTGCCCACGTCGAGCGGCACTGGCTCCACGGCCCCCACCTGCGCCTGCGCCTCCACGGTCCGCGCGCGCGACGCGATGCCGCCGCCATCCTCGCCGCCAACCGGATCCGCGACTGGATCCGCCTCCACCCCTCGCGCGCCGACCTGACCAAGGCCGAACTCCTGCGACGCGCCGCCGACGCCGGGCGCGCCGAGCTGATCCCCCCGCCCTACGGGCCGATCGTCGCGGACAACACGGTGCGCATCGAGCCCGCCGACCGGTCCTCCGTCCGCACCCTCCTCGGGGACGAAGGCGCCGATCTCCGCGACGAACTGCTGCGCTCCGGAACCGACGCACTGCGCGCCGGCAGCGGCTTCCTCGGTGAACACGGCGACAGCGACCAGGCCCGCCTCGCGCTCGCCGTGACCGGCCTCGCCGCGCACGCCCGCGCCCACCCCGGCGGCCTCGCGGGCGGCCACTACTCCTACGTCTCCCACCTGGAGGACTTCCTCGTCCACGACGACCCGGACGGCCGCCTGCGCGCCGGGTTCGAACGCCGCTGGGAGCACGCGGGCGACACCGTGACCGACCTCGTCGGACGGATCGCCGGCGACGGAGCCCAGGGCTGGGAACGCGCCTGGGTCGCCTTCTCGGCCGACGCCTGGCAGCGGGTGCGCACCCGCCACGACGCGGGCGTTGACCTGCACGGCTCCCCGGCCGCCTACCGGGACCGGGCCGCCGCCACCGGCGACGCGACCGCCGCGCAGCGCTGGAACCACGAAACCCGCACGCGTTACAGCGAGTTCCACCGGCTGCTGAGCCGATCCGACCCGGAAGGGGCCATGTTCAGCCACCCCGACTACCTGATCCACCGGGCCTGCACCAACGCCCTGTACCGCCTCTTCGCCATCTGCGACGTGCGCCCGCTGGAGCGGTACCTGGCCGCGTACCTGGTCGTCCGCGCCGTCCCCGCCCTGACCGGCGTCGACTGGCGCACCGAAATCGAAGCCGCCATCGACGCCGTGGAGGCCCGCGCATGACCGCCACGCCTCCCAACTCCATGACTGCGCACGCGAGTAAGGGTGGCGAAGCCGCCCGCACCGTACGCGTCCTGCGCCCCGGAGTCGCCGTGACCCCGCTACGGGCCGGCCTGCACCTACGCGGCCGGCGCGGCAGCGTCACCCTGGAGGGCAGCGCCGCCCTGCCCGTGCTGTGGCGCTCGCTCGAAGGGCCCCTGCGAGCCGGGGGCCTCGACGACGTGCTCGCTCGCCTGGAGCCGGGGTCCTCCACCCGCCGCGCGGTGGAGACCCTGATCGGCCAACTGGAGGAGTACGACCTGCTCGTGGCGCAGCCCGTCGGCGCCCGCGATGTCGGTCCGGTCGAGCGGTGGACGGCCGCCACCGCCGATCAACCTGCGGCAGCCGGCGCCGTCCTCGCCGCCACCCGGGTCGAGGTGGTCGCCGGGGCCCCGGAGGGAGCCTTGGCTCGGGCCGCCGGGCAGGCACTGGAACTCGCCGGGTTGCACGTGTCGTACACCGCCGACCCGCTCCTGCCCGCGGGCCGGATTCTGCTGCGCACACGTGTAACGGCTACGGGTACCCGTACGGGGACACGTACGGGCGGCGTGGCCGTCGCCGCCGGACTGTGCGGCGGGACCGGATGGGTGACCGCGCCCGGGGGAGCCGCCCAGGCGCGTTCCGACGCGGCTGCCCTGGAGGCGCGGCTCGCGCCCGGCGGGTCCGACGCCTCGCCCGCTTCGGCCGCCCTGCTTGGGGGCGCCGCAGCACATCGTTTGCTGTGCGCGGCGGCCGGGCTGCCCGACCCGGCGTTTGAGGGCGGCGACGAGCGGCTGTTGCCCGGCCTGCCGGCGGTGCTCCTCGCCGAGTCCCGTCCGGCGCGGTCCGATTACGTGACCTGGCTCGGTCCCGAGCGGATCGATGCCGACCGGCGTATCGGTCTCGGGCCGGCCGGCGCCCTCGCCGAAGCGCTGCGCCGACTGTCCGCGCTTGGGGACGAACGTTGCGGGGCGCTTCCCGTACCGCTCCCCGAGGACCTGCGTCAGATGCCGGTCCCGCTCGCCTCCTGCGAGCTGCCCGGGGCCACACCCCCTGGAATCATCCTGGCCTGTGGTGCACCCCGGCTGGACCTGGCCCGCCTGGAGGTGTTCTGCCGGGCGGCGGAACTGCTCCTGGGTGGACGGGGCTTGACGGTCGGCGCCACTCCCGGGCACGCCCTGGGTCGGGCGCTGCGGGAGGCGGCCGCACGTCACGCCGCGACCGATGCCGAAGCCACCCCGCTGCCTGCCGGGCCCTGGGAGGAGCACCCGCAGCTGCGCCACTGGTGGACCACCCTCACGGTGCGCCTCGCCGTGTCCGCCCACCTGGAAGTGCACCGGCTCGCCCCGGACGGGGGGGCGTACCGCGCCGTGGTTTCACGTGCCGCGCCCGACGGAGGCGTGGGCCCGGTACTCGGCCGCGCTGTCGAGGCGACTCCGGGGGATGCGGCAGCCTTCGCCTCCCTCGCGGCCGTCGCCGCCGTAACGGCCGAGTGGGTGGGGGCCGTTACACGTGGTGCCTCTGGCCGCAGCCCTGCTGCTGCCCTTGGTCCTGCCGCAGCCGCTGCCCCTGGCCCCGGCCTTGGCCCTGCTCCCGCCCCTGCGCGGGCCTCCGGCGGGGCCATCGCTCCGCTGGCCGCCGCCGGTGTCCCGACAGCCGCCTGGGAGGACGACGGCTGGACGGGCGGCTGGCTCGCCGCGCTCGCGGGACGCGAGGAGGCGTTACACGAGACACTCCGCCGCCTCCCCGGTCTGCCCCCGACCGCGGAGGCGGCCGGCGCCGACGATCCGGAACTCCTGGCGCTCATAAGAGCCTTCGGGTTCACCGTGCTCCACACCCCGGAGGAAGAGACCCGATGAGCACGCTCACCACGGAGGCCGCCGCCCCGCCCGTCACCGGCCTCCTCGGCCCGCTGTCCGTGCACGTCCTCGACGCCGCCACCGCGACCACCATCACCGATGGGACGGCCGCCGTCCTGCTGACCGAATGGACCCTCGGCGTGGCCGAGGAGCTGAGTCGGCATGCCCTCGACCACCCCGTGACCCTCGTCCCCGTGCGCTTCGACGGGGCGCTCGCCGTGATCGGCCCCGTCCTGCGGCCGGGCGCGGCCGCCTGCCTCAGCTGCACCGAGTACCAACGGCTGGCCACGGCGGGTGGGCGCGTACCGTGGCAGAGCCCGGCGCTGGCCCTCGCCGGCGTCCCGTCCCCGGCGCTCGCAGCGTCCGTGGGCGCCCTCGCTCAGGAACTGCTGGACGAGGAAACAGAAGCCGCCCCGCGCGCGGAAGCGACGCCGGACGCGGAATCCGCCCCGGACCCCCGTACCGCCGCAGTTCACGTCGTCCACCAGGGCCGGGGCACGTGGACCACGCACCGCGTCCGCCCCATCGGCGGCTGCGCCGTCTGCCACCCCCTGCCGCCCGACTCCGCGCCCGCGTCCGCCACGGCGCCTGGGTCCGCCACCGTGTCCGTGCCCGCGTCCGCCTCCGTGTCCGCCGCTGCCTCCGCATCCGCGCCCGCGTCCGGTCCCGCCTCCGCGCCCGTGCCCGCGCCCGTGCCCGGGTCCGCGTCCGCGTTCGACTCCGGGTCCGCGTCCGTGCCCGACTTCGGGTCCGCGTCTGCCGCCGCCACCGCGTCCGCCCCGCCTCCGCCCCGCCCTTCTCTACCCCCCGTCCCCTCCCCGACCCCTACGTCCTGCGTCAGCCCAACTCACGTGTAACCACCGACCGGTTGCGTGCCGCGCTGCACGACGAGCGCTTCGGTCCGGTCCGCCGCCTCTTCCGTACCGAGGACTCCGCCTTCTGCCTGACCGGTGCCTTCGTCACCGACGGCCGCGGCATCGACGAAGGCGGGTACGGCCGCGCCCGCGACTTCACCGCCAGCGAGCGCATCGCCCTCTTCGAGGCCGTGGAGCGGTACGCCGGCATGCGCCCCACCGCCCGCCGCACCGACCTCCGCGCCTCCTTCGCCGCCCTGGGACCCGGCCGCGCGCTGGACCCCGAGCGGCTCGGCCTGCCCGATCCGGCCCACCACGGCCACCCGTCCTCCCTGACCGTCCCCTACACACCGGACCTGGAGCTGGACTGGGTCCAGGGCTGGTCGCTCACCCACCGCCGGCCCGTCGCCGTCCCCGAGCACGTCGCGTACTGGGATGTGCCCGGCCGCGACCGGCCACGGGTCGTCTACGAGTCCTCCAACGGCTGCGGCCTCGGCAACAGCCCCGAAGAGGCCGCGCTCTACGGCCTGTTCGAGGTCGCCGAACGCGACGCCTTCCTCATGGCCTGGTACGCCGCCACCCCCCTGCGCCGGATCACCCTCCCCCCGGACGACCTCGACACGGTCCTCCTCGCGGACCGCGCCGCACTGGTCGGCTACCGCCTCCAAATCCTCGACGCCACCAACGACTTCGGCATACCGGCGGTCATCGCGGTCTGTCGCTACGAGGGCGCCCACCCGGACGCGCCCCGCATGTTCCTCGCCGCCGGCGCGCACCACGACCCGTACGCCGCGATCCGTTCAGCCGTCGCCGAGGTCGTCACCAACGTGCTGGAATCGGCGCACCGTTCGTTCGCCGACGGCGGTCCGCGCGATCCGGACCGGCTGCGCCCCATGCTGGACAGGCCCGAGCTGGTGACCTCCCTGGACGACCACGTCGGCGTCAACACCCTCCCCGAGGCCGCGCCGCGCCTGGAGTTCCTCTTCGCCGACACCCCGCGGCTACGGCCCGAGGAAGCGTGGCCGATGGCGCCCGCTCCGGTCGCCGACCTCACGGAACTCCTCGCGGCGACCGTGGAACGGCTGTCCCGCGCCGGCCTGGAGGTGATCACCGTCGACCAGAGCGAGCCGGGCGTGGCCGCCGGGCTGGGCCTGCACTGCGTGAAGGTCGTCGTGCCGGGCTCGCTCCCGATGACCTTCGGGCACGTCAACCACCGCACCCGCGGCCTGCCCCGGCTGCTGGAGGTGCCCCACCGCCTGGGCCGCGTAGCGCGCCCGCTGCGCCAGGAGGACCTGACACCGCACCCGCACCCCTTCCCCTGACGCCTGCTGCCTCCATCTGCCCTTCATCTGAACTTCGTTGAACTCAGTTGAACTCCGTCCGCCCGACGCCCGCCCTACGCCCGCCCCCTGACGTTCCCCCGACGCACCCCTCAAGGACCGCACGTGACGACGACCGACGCCACCCCCGACGCCCACCAAAGCTCCTTCGGAAACCCGCGCGCCTGGCTGAGCCTGCACCTCTTCCTGCACTGCGAGACGGCCGCCACCGACGCCTTCCTGCTCCACACCGCCGCCCCCCTCCTCGACGCCCTCGTGGCCGCCGGCGAAGCCGACGCGTGGTTCTTCATCCGCTACGGCGAGGACGGCCCCCACGTACGGATCCGGGTGCGCGGCATCAGCGCCCGCGCCGCCGGGGAACTCCCGCAGCGCCTCGCACGCGCCGCCGAGGACGTGCCCTCCGTACCCGGCCCGTGGCCCTCCCGGCACGGGGAGGTCCGCGCCGTCCCGTACGAGCCCGAAACGGAGCGCTACGGCGGCCCGGACGCCCTTCCGGTCGCCGAGGACGTCTTCGTCGCCTCCACCCGGGTCGCCCTCGACGCCCTGCGTGCCCTCCCCGAGGGCGCCAACGGGTCCGCCCGGCTGACCCTCGCCGCCGACCTGGCCCACGCCACCGTCCAAGGCCTCGGCATGGACCGGCTCACCGCCGCGCGCTGGCTGCGCGGGCACGCCGCCGGCTGGCGCTGGGTCACCGAGGTACCCCTCCTGCCGGGCGCGGCGGTGCACACACGTGTTAACGCCGTCTACGCCGCCCAGCGCACGGGCCTCGCCCGCCGCGCCGCCGATCTGCGCGAACGCCTCACGGACGGCACCGCCGCCCCCTGGATCGGCGAGTGGGCGCAGGAGATCCGTACGGCCGACGCGCTGCTGCGCGCCACCGTGCACGGCGCCGTGGCAACGGGCGCCGAGGCAGCCGCCGCAAGCAGCCCCTCCACCGCGTGGATCTGGGCCTCGCAGCTCCACATGCTGTTCAACCGCTTCGGCGTCAGCCCCGACGAGGAGCGAGCGGTATGCCGACTCGCCTCCCGCACCCTGCTGGAGACGGACGAGCCGCCCGGCTTCTTCCCGCCCGGTCACACCGCCTCCGACGTGCAGTACCTGGAGCGCAGCAAGTTCCAGATCGGCCGCAACGAGGACAGCGCCTTGCGCCCGCTCCCGCCCCACCCGGCCTCCACCCACCCCGAGCTGCCCCTGCCGGCGGACGCCCTCCCGGTGGTGTCGCTGCGTGCCGCGCTCGCCGCCCGCGCCTCGGTGCGCGGACCGCTCGCCGGGCCGCTCGACGCAGGCACCCTGGGCTCCCTGCTGTGGCACTCCCTGGCCGAGAGCGGCCGCACCGAACAACGCCTCGCGGACGGCTCGACCCGCACCCTGGTCCACCGTCCCTATCCCAGCGCGGGCGCCCTGTACACGGCACGGGTGCGCCTGCTGGTCCGCGACGTCGCGGGCGTCCCGGCGGGCACGTACGACTGCGTCCCCGAGAGGCGCACGCTGCGCCGCATCGGCCCGGCGCCGGCCCTCCCCGACCTCAAGGCGCTGTCCACGTACTTCACCCGCCCGTCGACGGACCCCGACTGGATCGGCATCGATGACGCGCCCGTGGTCCTGGGCCTCTACGTGGACCTCGGCCGCCTGCGCGGTCGCTACGGCCTGCGCGCGCTGCGCATGGCCCTGCTGGAGGCGGGCCACGTGGCGCAGACGCTGCTCCTCACGGGTGCGGCGCTCGACCTCGCCGGCACCCCGCTCGGCGGCTTCCACGACGACCTGGCCCACGAACTCCTCGGCCTGGACGACCTCGAACAGCCCCTCCAGTACCTCCTGCCGCTGGGGCGCCGCTCCGTCTCCTGATCCTGCCCCTTATGTGCCGGTTTGCCTGGTCTTGGGGGTGGGCATGCGATCCCGCGAAAGGCCCCTGCGGGGCCCCATGCCGGGAGGTGGCTCGTCATGCCCGACGAACGCGCGGAACAGGCCCAGGCGGAGCGCGACTGGGAGAAGGCCCAGCAGCTCCTCGAACGGGCCGAGCGGAGCAGCGACCCGGAGGAGGCGGAGCGGCTACGGGACCGGGCCCAGCTGATGAAGGACCGGAGCACGAGCACGCGCAAGCCATGACCGACGGCGCACCGACGAGGGAACCGACGGAGCCGACGGAGCCGACGCGGCCGGCGGGACCGACGGGACCGGCGGGACCGACCGGAGGGGCACGCGACCAGGCGGACCGGCCGGACCGGGCAGACCGGCCCTGCCAGGCAGAGCGGCCGGACCAGCCGGACCGGCCGGCCCCGCCCCACCAGGGCGTCCGCGCAGCTCAGGACCGTGACGCCCTGGCCGCGGCCGTCCTCGCGCTGAACGAGGAGATCGCCGCGCTGCACGCCGACCGGGCCCGCCGTCGGCTGCTCGACCTCGCCACCGGCGTGCTGTCCTCGCAGCTGACCACCACCCCCGAGGCGGCCGTGGACCACCTGATGCGGCTGGCCCTGTCCACCGGGCTCGGGGCGGCGGACATGGCGGCCGACATCGTCAACGCGGCCGTGGGGAGCGTCGTCGCCGAGGCCCATGACACTCCGCTCGCTGCCGCCCCCGACCGTTCGCCCCCGCCCGCCGCCGAGGCCCGCCGCGCCCGCCGGACCGCGGTGGCGGCCCTCGCCGCCGACGGCCCCTGCGAGGCCCTGGCCACCCTGCTCGACGCCGGGCTGCGCCCGCTCGGCGTCCAGGAGGTCTACCTGTGGCGGCGTACCGGCACCGGCTGCCTGGAACTGGTCGGGCAGGCCGGAGCGAGCGTGCCCGAAGCCGAGCACTGGCAGTGGCTGCCCTCCGGGTACGCCGGCCCCCTGCACGGAGCGGTCACCGCCGGCGTCCCCGTCTGGCTGCCGAACGGAACCCCCGACGCCGCCCCGGGGTCCGAGTCGGGGTCCGAGTCGGGCCCGCTGCCCGGAGCCGCCCCGGACGGCGCCCGGATGCTGCTGCCCTTGTACCGCGAGGGCGTCGTCGCCGGGCTGCTCCTGGCGGCGTGGCGTGAACCGGCCGAGCTCGACGAGCCCCTGCGGGCGGTCCTCACCGCCCTGGCGGAGCCCGTGGCGCACGTCCTGGACTGGGTCCGCGACGAGCAGGGCGGCCCGCCCGGCCTGGCCGCCCTGCTGGAGCTACTCGAGCAACCTGCCGCGATCCTCCGCACGGCCGCGCCGGACACCGCCGTCGTGGAGTACGTCAACCCCGCCGCGCGCCGCGCCGTCGGGCCGGTGCACGTGCCCGCCGGGCGGCCCGCCGCGCAGGTGTTCCCGTACGCCCACGACGGACTCGTACGGCTCATCGCGCGGGCCGCCGGCGGGGCGGGGCCGCAGTTCGCCCCCTGCCTGCCGGAGGACGGTCGGGCCCCGGAGTCGGGCTCCCTGGCCCACGTACGGGTCCTGGCGCTCGCCCTGGACCGGGCCGCCGTCCTGTGGGACACCGTCGACAGCAGCCCGGTGCTGGTCCGCGTGCTGGGGAGGCTGGAACGGCTGGCCTGGTTCGAGGACGACCTGGTCACCGGCCGGACCCTGTGGAGCTCCAAGGCGTACCCGCTGTTCGGCCTCGACCCCGCGCAGGAGCCGGTACCGCTGCGGCTGCTCGGCCCGTGGCTGCACCGCCGCGACACCGACACCCTGCAGCGGATGCTGTCCACCCTCTTCGACCGCCGCCAGGGCGCGCAGGCGGCCGTCCGGCTGGTACGCCCGGACGGTGGGGTGCGACGGATCCAGATCGCCGCCGAACCGGTGTTCACCGGCGGGGTTCCGACCGGACTCGCGGGCGTGTACCAGGACGTCACCGCCCAGCACCAGGCCGAACTGGCCCTCAGTGCCAGCTTCGACCGACTCACGGCCGCCGAGGCGGAGGCCGCACTGCGCAATCGTGTCGTCCTCGGCCTCCAGCGCGCGCTCCTGCCGGAGGAGCCGGCGCCGGAGGCCCTGGACGGGCTGGAGGTCGCGGTCCGCTACCGGCCGGCCGCGTCCGAGTACCGGGTGGGCGGTGACTGGTTTGACGTGCAACAGCTGCCGAGCGGACGGGTGTTCGTGTCCGTCGGGGACATCGCCGGCCACGGGATCGACGCCGCCACCGCCATGACGGGGCTGCGCAACGCCCTGCGCGGGCTCGCGTTCACGGAACGGCCGCCCGGCGAACTCATGGGCTGGCTCAACGACGTGGCCCTGAACAGCCCCGGCCTGCCGACCGCCACCGCACTGTGCGCCCTCTACGACCGCGCCGACCGCTCGCTGCGCTGGACGGCGGCGGGACACCTTCCGCCGCTGCTGCTCCGGCAGGGGCGGGGGCGGTTCCTGGAGCCGCCGCACATGATCCTGCTGGGGGCCGACCCGGGGGCCGCGTACGAGGAGGTGGTCACCCGGCTGGACCCGGGCGACCTGCTGTTCTTCTACACGGACGGGCTGGTCGAGCGGCGGCACGAAGGGCTGGACGAGAGCCTGGCCGTACTGCGGCGGGCGGCCGAGCGGCTCGGGGCGGACGTCGACACCCAGGAGCGGGCCGACCGGCTGATGGCCGAGGTCAGCGGGGACACGGACGACGACACGAGCCTGGTGGTGCTGCGCGTGCGCTGACGCGGGGCCGGCGGCGGGCCGGCGGCGGGGCGGGGCGGGCGGGTGGCCGAGGTGAGGCGGAGCTTCGGTTGGTTACTCGCGTGGGTTACTCGTGTTGCGTGCAGGTGCGGGCGGCTCCACCCCGCCAGGCCGGCCGGCTCGCCGCCGGTTCCCGGTGGTTCAGCGGCCCCGGTCGGCCAGGCAGCCGCGGATCGAGGTGATCAGGGCGTCCGGGTCCACCGGTTTGGTGATGTAGTCGGTGGCCCCGGCTGCCAGGGCCTCTGCGCGGTCGTCCGGCATGGCCTTCGCCGTGACCACGATGACGGGGATGTCGGCGAGGCCGGGCAGCCGGCGGATGGCGCGGGTGGTCGCGTACCCGTCGAGCCCGGCCATCATCAGGTCCATCACCACGAGGTCCACGGATTCCCCGCCGGTCAGCAGCGCGATGCCGGCCTCGCCGTTGTCGGCGGCGAGGACCCGCAGGCCCGCCGCCTGGAGCATCGCGGTGAGGGCGAAGACGTTGCGGGCGTCGTCGTCGATCACGAGGACGGTGCGGCCCGCCGGCTCCCCGTCGGGGGCCGTTCCGGCCGCGTCGGCATCGTCCGTCGACGCGTCGAGTGCGTACGCCGTGGGCAGGCGGCCGACGCCGCCCCGACCGTCGTGTACGGGCAGGTACAGCGTGAAACGGCTGCCCCGGCCCTGCGTGCTCCGCGCGACCAGCGCCCCGCCGAGCAGCCGGGCGACCTCCCGGCTGATCGACAACCCGAGTCCGGTGCCGCCGTAGGCGCGGGCGGTGCCCGGATCGCCCTGCTGGAAGGCGCCGAAGACGGACTCCAGCTGGTCGGCGGCGATGCCGATGCCGGTGTCCGTGACGTGGAAGGCGAGGACCGGTCCGTTGCCCCGCACGGCCGGGGGGAGTTCGGCCGGTTCGGCCGTCTCCACGCGCAGCGTGACCCGACCGGTCTCGGTGAACTTGAGCGCGTTGGAGAGCAGGTTGCGCAGCACCTGCCGCAGCCGGCCCTCGTCGGTGGTCAGCGAGTCGGGGGCGTCCGGGGCGGCCGTCACGGTGAAGTCCAACTCCCGCTCGTCGGCGACGGGCTGGAAGGTGGTGTTGACGTAGTCCAGGACCCGGCGCAGCGAGACCGGTTCCGGGTGGACGTCCATCTTTCCGGCCTCGACCTTCGACAGGTCGAGGATGTCGTTGATCAACTGGAGGAGGTCGGAGCCTGCGGAATGGATGACGGTCGCGTAGTCGACCTGCTTCTCCGTCAGGTTCCCCTCCGGGTTGTGCGCGAGGAGCTGGGCGAGGATGAGCAGGCTGTTGAGCGGAGTGCGCAGCTCGTGGCTCATCTTGGCCAGGAAGTCCGACTTGTACATGGACGTACGTGACAACTGCTGGGCACGCGCCTCCAGTTCCTGCCGGGCCTGCTCGATCTCCAGGTTCTTGCGCTCGATGTCACGATTGCGGTCCGCCAACAGGGCGGCCTGTTCCTTCAGTTCGGCGTTGGAATGCTGAAGTTCCTGCTGCCCGACCTGGAGTTGCTGCGAACGGGAGCGGAGTTCGGCCGTCAGCTGCTGCGAACGCTCCAGCAGTTCGTCGGTGCGGGCGTTGGCGATCAGGGAGCGCACGTTGACGCCCAGCATCTCGGTGAGCTGGTCGAGGAAGTCGCGGTGCAGCGGTCGCAGCGGGCGCAGGGCCGCCAACTCGACGGCGCCCAGCACCTGGTCCTCGGCGACGACGGGCAGCACGATCAGGTTGGTCGCGTCGATGGAACCGGTGCCGGAGGTGATGGTGGCGTAGCCGGGCGGCAGGTCGTCCACGGTGATCGCCCGCCGGCCGGCGGCGGCCTCGCCGACCAGCGACTGCCCGATGCGGAAGCGGCGCGGGCCGTGGGCCGGATCGTCGGGCAGACCGTACGTGGCGATCGCGACGAGTTCGGTGCCCTCGGGCCCCTCCTGGGCCAGGAAGAAGCTCCCGTACTGGGCGTTCACCAGTGGCGGCACCTCGCGCATGATCAGCTGGGCCACGGCGGGCAGTTCGCGGATGCCCTGGATCTGCCGCGAGACCCGGGCGAGGCTGGAGCCCAGCCACTCCTGCTCCTCGTTGGCCCGGGTGGTGGCGCGCAGGGACTCGACCATCGCGTTGATGTTGTCGCGGAGGTCCCCGACCTCGCCCGGGGCCTCCACGGTGATGGAGCGGGTCAGGTCGCCCTCGGCGACGGCGCTGGTGACCTCGGCGATGGCGCGGACCTGCCGGGTCAGGTTCCCCGCCAGCTCGTTGACGTTCTCCGTCAGGCGCTTCCAGGTGCCCGACACATCGGCGACCTCGGCCTGGCCGCCGAGCCGACCCTCGCTGCCGACCTCGCGGGCTACACGAGTTACCTCGGCGGCGAAGGAGGACAGCTGGTCGACCATCGTGTTGATGGTGGTCTTGAGCTCCAGGATCTCGCCGCGCGCGTCCACGTCGATCTTGCGCGTGAGGTCGCCGCGCGCCACGGCCGTGGTCACCTGGGCGATGTTGCGGACCTGGTTGGTCAGGTTGAGGGCCATCGAGTTGACGTTGTCGGTGAGGTCCTTCCAGGTTCCGGATACCCCGTGCACGGTGGCCTGGCCGCCCAGGTTCCCCTCGGTGCCGACCTCACGTGCTACACGAGTAACCTCCTCGGCGAACGCCGAGAGCCGGTCGACCATCGTATTGATGGTCTCCTTCAGCTCCAGGATCTCCCCGCTCGCGTCCACCCGGATCTTCTGCGTGAGGTCGCCCCGAGCCACGGCCGTCGCCACCTGAGCGATGTTGCGCACCTGGGAGGTGAGGTTGTCGGCCATGCTGTTCACGCCGGTGGTCATCTCGCGCCAGACGCCGCCCGTCTGCGGAACCCGGGCGTGACCGCCGAGCAGGCCCTGCCCGCCGACCTCCTGCGCCACACGTGTTACCTCGGCCGTGACCAGGGACAACCGCTCGACCATCCGGTTGTGGACCGTGGCGATCTCACCCGGCAGACCCGCCGCGTCGTCCGGGAGTCGGGCGCTGAGGTCCCCGTCGTGGACCGCCGTCAGGCTGGCGAGCAGCTTTTCCAGGATCCGGTCGGAATCGTCGTTCATGCGTGACCTCGCGTGACCTCGCTCGCTCCACTGTGACACGCGGAGGGGACAAACACACCTGAAGGGGTCGAATCATCCTCCGGCGGGTATACCCACGTCGACAGCCACGACGGTTCGGCCGTGCCGGAAGCAGCCGGCGCCGGACCCACCCGTCGGAGGATTGAGATGACATCAATGTCCCGAGATAGCGCGGCGCCCATCGATACCACCGGCTTCGCGGAAGGCCTGGAAATTCCCGAGGACCCGCTCGGCGTCAGCACCGCCAGTGCCCGGACCCTTTCCGTGGCCCTGTTCCGGCGACTGAACTCGCTCGCCGAGGGCACCCCCGAATATTCCTATGTACGCAATACGCTCGTGGAGCTCAATCTCAGCCTGGTGAAATACGCCGCCCACCGGTTCCGCAATCGCAGCGACCCGTTGGAGGACATCATCCAGGTGGGCACGATCGGCCTCATCAAGGCCATCAACCGGTACGACGTCGAGCGCGGGGTGGAATTCGCGACGTTCGCGCTGCCCACCGTCACCGGCGAGATCAAACGTTTCTTCCGCGACAGCACCTGGTCGGTGAAAGTACCCCGACGCCTCCAGGAACTGCGCCTCGACATCGCCAAGGCCCACGACGCCCTGGAACAGCGGCTCGGCCGCCACCCCACCGACGGAGAACTCGCGGATCATCTCGGCATCACCGAGGAAGAGGTGAACGAAGGCCGTCGCGCCGCCAACGGCTATACGGCGGGATCCCTCGATGCCCCGGCCGGTGAGGAGTCCGAAGGGACGACGTTGATGCGCTCGCTCGGCATCGAGGAGCAGGCGTACGACCGGATCGAGTGCCTGGAGGCGCTGAAACCGCTCATCGCCGGCCTCGGCGGCCGCGACCGGGAGATCCTCTCCCTGCGCTTCGGCGACGAACTCACCCAGGGCGAGATCGGCAGCCGACTCGGCATCTCCCAGATGCACGTGTCACGCCTGCTCGCCCGCATCATGGAGACCCTCCGCGCCGGCCTGCTGGAAGACGCGGAACCGGACGCGGAGCAGCCGGGCGACGAGCCCGCGAGCGTGAAATCCGTCGTCGCGCGGGGAAACCCGTCCCGACGCGAGCGCTCAGGCCCGTGAGCACGCACGAGCACGCACAGTGAACAGGGTGGCGGAACGACCGTTCCGCCACCCTGTTCGCCGACGTCACTCGGACCTCTCGCCTCTCGGACCTCTCGCCTTCGGTCCCGGTCGCCGCGGTGCGAGAACCTCCAGCCATACGCACTTCCCGTCACCCATCGGCTCGGACCCCCAGCGACGTGCCAGCCTCTGCACTATGACCAGCCCGTGCCCCCCCGGCTGCGCCGGGTCGGGCCAGGGTTTGAGTATGGGAGGAGTCGGACTGTGGTCCGTGACTTCGATGCGCAGGCCGTCCGGGGTGCGGTGCAGTTGCAGCGTGCGCGGCCCGCCCCCGTGCAGACGGGCGTTGGCCACCACCTCGGAGACGAGGAGCAACACGTCCTCCGCCTCGGCGGCCTCCGCCGGGCCGCCGTCGTCCTGCGGCGGGACCGGCCAGCCCCAGGCGGCCAGAGCCTGCCGGGTGAAGTCGCGGCAGTGGCTGACGACATCCTTGGTGTCGTTCAGCAGCAAGTGCCGGCTCCGCTCGGGCGACCGGCGCTCGTCCATCGTGACCCTCCGTCCGACTCTGCCCGCCTAGCTCTGCCACAGACCGCGTCCCGTCCCTGCGGCCAAGGCCTGCGCGACGTCCGGGTACACGTCGAAGACCGTGTCGGCTCCCGTGATCCGGAACATCCGTTCGACCGGACGGCGTAGACCGACGAGGGCGACCGCGCCCCCGTTCTCCTGTGCGGTGAGGCGGCCGTGCAGCACGGCGTTGAGCCCGGTGGAATCGCAGAAGCTCACGCCCGAGAAGTCGATCAGCAGCCGCGCCCCGTCCTCTGCGAGCGCCGCCTCCAAGGCCTCGCGCAACGGCTCGGCCGTGTCGTGGTCCAACTCACCGGTCAGCGCCAGAACGACCGCGCCGCCTTCGTGCCGTACCTCGACGGTGAACCGGTCTCCGTCAGGTGCCGAAGCCATCGGGAACCACCTCTCCATGACCGGCGAACCGCTTCGCACGGCACCTACCCATGCGTGAGCGGCTCATGCCGGGCGCCACCGGACCCTCGCGCTTCCGCGCGAAAGGACACGAGTGCGAACGGACAAGAAAAGGACTCCAGGATTCCATCCCTCACCCTCCCACCCCTCACGCCACCCCGCCGCCCCCGCCCCCTGTCGCCCCCACCGGCCGGGATGCGGCCCCGTCGCAGCCTCGGTGGCCGAGCCGCATCCCGTACCGCGCGTCTACCCCTAATCACGGGTTTCATCGGCCGGGATGCGGCAAGGTGCGGCACATGGGAACGCAACGCAGGGTCGACGCCGGCCCGGACGGGCGGGACGAGACCCCGGAGGAACGAGCCGACCGGCAGTGGCAGGAACTGATCCAGGAGATTCGCGTCGCGCAGACCGGTGTCCAGATCCTCTTCGGATTCCTGCTGACCGTCGTCTTCGCCCCGACGTTCGCGGGCCTGTCGCAGACGGACCGGACCATCTACGTCATCACCGTGGTGCTGGGCGCGCTGGCGACGGGTGCGCTCATCGGGCCGGTGGCCTTCCACCGCATCGTCTCGGGCCGCAAGATCAAGCCGGAAGCGGTCTCGTGGGCATCGCGGCTCACCTTCATCGGACTGATCCTGCTGCTCGCCACCTGTACGTCGGCCCTGTTGCTCGTGCTGCGCGTGGCGATGCACAACGCCCTGGTGCCCTGGCTCGTCGGGGGAGTGGTGGCGTGGTACCTGCTGGGCTGGTTCGTCCTGCCGACCTGGGCCCGCATCCGCTACACCGCGGAGCAACCCCATGGCCGGGCGCGTACGCAGGGGGGCGGGCGCACGTAAGGGGCGGGGCACGGGATGCTTCCCATGCCCCGCCCCGCGCGCTTGGACAATCGTGTAACCCAAAGACGAGAGCCGAGCCCCAGAAGATCGTTGGTCCTTCGGCTAGTCCTTCAGAACGTCCTTGATCTTCTCCTTCGCCTGCCGGGCATCACCCTTGGCCTGCTCGGCGCGGCCTTCGGCCGTGAGGCGCTCGTTGCCCACGGTGCGGCCCATGGCCTCCTTGGCCTTGCCCTTGACCTGTTCCTTCTTCGCCCGCATCTTCTTTTCACCCGACACGGAGATCACTCCCGTCACTCGCGTCGCACGGAATCGCTTCCTTCGGTGCGCGCTTAACCGATTCGCGAGCCCTCAAACGCGGCGCCCGTCACCAGGCCCGTCACCAGGCCCGTCACCAGCCCGGTCACCAACCGAAGCGGCGGTCCACGACGGCGGTGAACTCCTCGAAGGTCAGCACGCGGTCCCCGTTCTGGTCGGCGGCGTCGAAGAGGGCCGAGGAGGCGTCGGCGTCCCCGACGCCCCAGGCCGGGATCACGCCCTGCGCCGCCAGGGTCGGCCCCTTGGCGCGGAGGGCCTCGATGACCTCGGCACGGGTGAGGGTGCCGTCCTGGTCGAGGTCGAGCGCGTCGAACAGCTTGCGGGCCTTCTCGCTCATCACGTTGTCCTGTTCCGTGGTGTGGGCACGGGGAGCGCCGGTCGACGCGCCGTCCTGTGGGGAAGACGCCGGGTCCGGGCGCCGGGTTGCCTTCCATGGTGCCGGGTACGGGGCCCCGTACCGGGCGGCGTGGGTACGCGGCGAGGGGTGCGCCGCGGCCGTGGTGGGCCGGGGCGCACCCCTCGGGGTGTGCGCGGACGAACGGTGTCCGGGCGGTGTCCGGGCGGAGTGGGTCAGGAACGGCCCGCGGGCTCCCGCTCCTCCTGGCCGGACGCCGCCGCGCGCGCCGCGATCTGCGGGTTGCGGGACTTCAGCACGGCCCAGCCGACGGCGAGGCAGACCGCCCAGCCGGCGCCCACGTAGAGGGAGACGCGGCTGTCGGGGTCGATCGCGATCAGGACGGTGACGAACAGCAGGAACGTGAGCGCGATCCAACTGCACACCGTGCCGCCGGGCGCCGGGAAGGAGGACGCGGGCAGCTTGCCCGCCACCACCGCGCGGCGGTACAGGATGTGGCTGACCAAGATCATCATCCAGGTCCAGATGCCGGCCGCGGTCGCGACCGAGGTCACGTAGCCGAACGCCTTCTCCGGGACCACGTAGTTCAGGACCACGCCGATGCCCATCAGGGCGGCGGACAGGCTGATGCCGAGCGCAGGCGTCTTGGTGGAGCTGAGCTTGCCGAGGGCCTTGGGCGCCTCGGAGTTGGCGGCGAGGTCGCGCAGCATGCGGCCGGTGGAGTACATGCCGGAGTTACACGAGGAAAGTGCCGCGGTGAGGACCACGAAGTTGACGATCGCCGCGCCCGCCGGGATGCCGATCTTGGCGAAGGCCGCCACGAACGGGCTGACGCCGGGCTGGAACTCGGTCCACTTGACGACCATGAGGATCACGCTGAGGGCGCCGACGTAGAAGACGATGATGCGCCACGGCAGGGTGTTGATCGCCTTGGGGAGGGTCTTCTCCGGGTTCTCGGACTCGCCCGCGGTGACGCCGACGAGCTCGACGGCCAGGTAGGCGAACATGACGCCCTGGAGGGTCATGAGGCTGGAGCCGACGCCCATGGGGAAGATGCCGTCGAAGGCCCACAGGTTGGACACGGCGGCGGTGTCACCGGCCGCGCTGAACCCGAAGGTCACCACGCCGATACCGATGACGATCATGCCGATCAGGGCCGTGACCTTGACCATCGAGAACCAGAACTCGATCTCGCCGAAGATCTTCACCGAGATGAGGTTGGCGACGAAGAGCACGACGAGGAAGACCAGGGCGGTGACCCATTGGGGCACGTCCGGGAACCAGAAGTGCACGTAGATCGCCGCGGCGGTCAGCTCGGCCATGCCGGTGACGACCCACATGAGCCAGTACGTCCATCCGGTCACGAACCCGAAGAACGGGCCGAGGAACTCGCGCGCGTACTCCGCGAACGAGCCCGAGACGGGGCGGTACAGGAGCAGCTCGCCGAGCGCCCGCATGATGAAGAAGACGATGACGCCGGCGAGGGCGTACATGAGGATGAGGCTGGGGCCGGCCTTCGCGATGTTCGCGCCCGCGCCCAGGAAGAGGCCGACGCCGATGGCGCCGCCGATGGCGATCATCTGGACCTGACGGCTGCCGAGCCCGCGCTCGTAGCCTTCCTCGGGCGCGTTCGGCGTGGTGTCGCCGCCCGTGGTGGTCCTGTCGTCGTCGCCGAAGTTCTTTTCGACCTGCGTAGAGGTCATGCTGTGGTGCGCCTTTCCGCTCCATGCCGCTCCGCGCGCCGTGCTCGGCCGCGGATCGGATTCCGATCCCCCGGATGGTGATGGAGTTGCATGCCGGCGGTCGGCCGGCTCCAGCGCCCCTGCGCGGACGTGGGTGGTGTCCGGCAGGCGGTCGTGAAGATGTACCACGGTGACGGACGGCCGTCCGTGGCGTACATCACGGTCATATCGGTCATTCGCCTGTGACCAGGACCAAAGACCCTTGACCGGTGACTGGATCGTTATCCGGATCTGAGCATCCGCTGAGCGAACGCGGCGTGACGCGGAGGCAACACGTGTCGCCCTCCGCACGGGTTGAGGGATGGAAGGATGCGCAGCGTGACCATCCGGGGGAACGCGCCGGCGGCCGAGGTGCGCACCCTGACACGAACAACGCCCCCGTGCTGCCCGCGCCTGCTGAGCGCTCTCGGACGGGTGACTTCGAGGCGCCCGTATTTTTAACTCGTGTAACCTCGCCCCGTATGTACGGGGCTACTGAGAGTGATGAGCAGCGTCATGGCCAAAGACACGTCACCCGTCGCATCGATCACGAGTGCGGACGTCGCCCGACTGGCCGGGGTTTCGCGTGCGACCGTCTCCTTCGTGCTCAACGACACCGAGGGGCACCGGGTCGGCGAATCCACCCGGGCACGCGTCCTGGCCGCCGCGGAGCAGCTCGGCTACGTGCCGAACGCCACCGCCCGTTCCCTGCGTGCCGGGCGCAGCAACCTCGTCCTGATGCCCACCTCCGCGTCCGCGCTCGGCCGGCTCGTCAGTGATTGGGTGGACGACCTCCACAGCGAACTCGACCGCCGCGGCTACACGGCCGTGATGCACGCCGGTCGCTTCAAGGACCCCGTCAAAGCCGCGCGCGCCTGGGCGGAGTTGCGTCCGGTCGCCGTCCTCGCGCTCGACGGGGACCGGGTCACCGCCCAGGCCGCGGAGGTGATGCGCCGCGCCGGAGTGCGCGGGTTGCTCGCGTTCTCAGCCCAACCCGTCGCCGGCTTCCACACGGTCCGCTTCGACCACTCGGACATCGGCGCCGTCGCCACTCAGCACCTCATCCAGCAGGGCCGCACCAAGATCGGTGTGGTGATGCCCCGCGAGCGCGGACTGGACGCCTTCGCCGCTCCCCGCCTGGCGGGCGCCCAGCGGATCGCGGCGCGGCAGATGGTCACCGTCACGGCCATGGAACTCGACTACAACCGGGAGTCCGCCACGGCCGTCGCCCGCGGGTGGATGAGGTCTGGCGTCGACGGCATCTTCGCCTACAACGACGAGTACGCAGCCCTGCTGATGCACGCCTTGCGTGCCCAGGGGATCTCCGTACCGGAGGACATCGCGGTGGTCGGCTGTGACGACCTGGTCTTGTCCGCCCTGCAGGAGCCCCCGTTGAGCACGGTCGCGCTGGATCTGCCATCGGCCGCGGTCATCGCCCGCGCGTTGCACGAGTTGATCGAGAAGGGCAGTACCGCGGAGGTGCGCGGCATCTGGCCGGTCCTGCTCCAGCGGCAGTCCTCCTGACGCCCGCACGGCGAGCGTCACTGCGGTCAGGGGACTCTGACTTCGAGGTGGCGGGCCAGGAACGCGACGCTCCCGGTGACGATCGGCGTCACGTCGGGAGCGCCCAGGAAGATGTGATCGGCGCCCTCCACCGGTTGGAGGCAACACGTGCCACCACCGGCCTTCAGCGCTGCTTCGAGCGCCTCGCTCTGGCTGTAGGGGACCAGCCCGTCCTCCCGGCCGTGGATGAGCAGGAACGGCGGGGGAGTGGTGCCCTCGGTTGTGTACGTGACCGGGCTCGCCGCACGGGCCAGCGCGGGCCGCTCCTCGGGAGTGCCGCCGAGCAGGGCGTCGTACGGGTCGGGGAAGTCGGCCCCTGGGGGCATGGGCGGCATCGGGTGTTCGCGTAGGGCGACCAGGTCGGAGACGCCGTACCAGTCGACGACCGCCCGGACCGAGGTGTCGCCCTCGCCGACGCCCTCGGTGCCCTCCAGCTCGGCCGCGCGCTCGCTGTGCGGACCGGTAAGGCCGGCGAGCGCGGCCAGGTGGCCGCCCGCCGACTCGCCCCAGACGGCGATGCGGTCCGGGTCGACGTCGAGGACGTCCGCGAACCGGCGCACGTAGCGGATCGCGGCCTTCACATCGTGCAACTGGGCCGGGAAGGGGGCTTCGAGGCTGTGCCGGTAGTCGATGGAGACCAGGGCGAGCCCGGCGCTGAGGACGGCGCCGTGCAGCAATGCGGCGGGGACGGTCGGCGGCGGGTAGCGCCGGTCGCCGTCCAGCCAGCCGCCGCCGTGGATCCAGACCACGACCGGCCACGGGCCGGCTCCGGCGGGCACCTGGACGTCCAGCAGGCGGGGTCGGTAGCCGGGGCGGGTCGCGTAGGTGACGCCGTCGAAGCGGCGGATGCCGTTCTCGGTCACCACGGGCGCCACGGGGGCGTGGAAGGGGGGCGGCGGCCGGCTCATGTCGAGCTCGGCCGGGAGCGGTGGCGTCATTTCAGCCCTTTCGTGGAGCACGGATCGACGGACGCCCTGGCTTCGTGACCTTGGTCCCGGCTGCGCTCGCGTCCGACGTCGAGGGGTGTGACGGAGGGGTGATGGTTACACGTGTAACAATGACTTTAGGGATGGCCGGCGAGGCTTTACAAGCGCTTTGGGCGACACATCGACCTTGCCGTTACACGAGACACCTCCGGTGGTCCCGCCGTGGCGAGCCCCGCCGCCGCCCTGGCCACGAGCGCGCAAAAGCAGCCGAATCCGGAGCGGGCGGTTTCCTCCCCGCCCCGGAACCGCCCGCCGGCCGCCCCCGTGCGGCATACGGTGATCAGCCACACTCCGAACGGGAGTCGGGCGGGCTCGCGTTAGTGTGCGCACGTGAGCTTCCACGTCGTCATTGGGTTCGGACCCGCCGGTGCCGCCACCGCTCGGCTGCTGACCGAACAAGGCCATTCCGTACGCGTCATCACCTCCTCGGGCCGCACCCCGGAGCCCGGAATCGAGCACGTCGCCCTCGACGCGACGCACCACGAGGCGCTGATCGACGCCACGCGCGGCGCGGCCGCGATCCACAGCTGCGCCGCCCCTCCCTACCCCCGCTGGACGAGTGACTGGCCCCCGCTGGCCGCGTCGTTGTGCGCGGCGGCCGAAGCCACCGGCGCCGTACTCGTCCTCCTGGGCAACCTCTACGGCTACGGCCCCGTGTCCGGCCCCCTCACCGAGGACATGCCCCTCGCGGCGACCGGCCCCAAGGGCCGCGTCCGCGCCGCCGTGTGGGAGCAGGCGCGCACGCTGCACGAGCAGGGCCGCATCAGGGCGGTCGAGGTGCGGGCCTCGGACTTCTTCGGGCCCGGCGTCACCGACGGCGGCCACCTGGCCGCACGCGTCATGCCCCCGCTGCTGCGCGGCAAGCCGGTCTCCACGCTCGGGGATCCGGACGCCCCGCACAGTTGGACGTACCTCCCCGACGTGGCCCGCGCCCTGGTCGAGGTCGCGGGCGACGAGCGAGCCTGGGGGCGGCCCTGGCACGTTCCGACGGAACCGGCCCGTTCCGTCCGGGAGATGGTCGACCACCTTGCCACACAAGCCGGTTCGGGTCCGGTCGCGGTGCGCAGGATCCCGCCGATCGTGCTCGGGGCCGCGTCGCTCTTCTCGCCGATGATCCGCGAACTGAAGGAGGTGCGCTACCAGTTCGACCGGCCGTTCGTCGTCGACTCGCGCGCCTACGAGACCGCGTTCGCCGTACGCGCCACGCCCCTCGACGAGCAGGTCAAGGTGACCGTGGACTGGTGGCGCGAGCGAACGGCCACGGCCGCGTGACCTCGGTGACCGGGACCACCGGGACCACCGGGACGAACGCACCCCGCCGTGACGACATCGCGATCGTCGGTATGGCCTGCCGGTTCCCCGGTGCCCGGGACGTGAACCAGTACTGGCGGCTCCTGACGGACCCGCGGCCACAGTTCACCACCATTCCCGACGCGCGCTGGCGCTCGGCGGCCTTCCTCCGCGACACCTTCCGTGACACCGCGTCGACTTACACGGACACCATGGCCCTGTTGCCGGACGTGGACCGGTTCGACGCCGCCCACTACGGCATCCCGCCCCGCCGGGCCAAGGCGATGGATCCGCAGCACCGGCTGCTGATCGACCTCGCCCGGGAGGCGATTCAGGACGCGGGATGGGAAACCGACGGCTTCGACCGCGAGGAGACGTCGGTCATCACGGCGCTCACCGAGAGCGGCTACCGAGGCCTCAGCACCCTGCGCATCCGGATGCGCCAGCTGGCCGGCGGCGAGTTCGGGGCGCGGGCGACCGACCCCGGCTGGCAGGACACGGTCCGCGCGGTTGACGGGCTGAACGGCACCTCCGTCGCCGGTCTCCTCCTCAACATGGGTCCGAACACGATCAGTTCCGTCTTCGACCTGCACGGCGAGAGCTACGCGCTGGACTCCGCGTGTTCCGGTGGACTGATGGCCGTCGCCAACGCCGTGTACGCCCTGCGCGCCGGCCGGACCCGCATCGCCCTCGCGGGCGGCGCCCAACTGGTGCTCACCCCCGACCTGTTGGTGGGGCTGTGCCGAATCGGCGCCATCTCGCGCAGCGGCAGGTGCCTGCCGTTCGGCGCGGAAGCCGACGGTTTCGTCCTCGGCGAGGGCGCCGGCGTCCTGGTGTTGCGCCCACTGGCCGACGCGCTGGAGGCCGGTGATCGTGTCTACGCCGTCATCCGGGGCGTGGGAACGGCCAACGACGGAACCGTCCACGGCGGCATGCACCCCCAGGCCGCCGGCCAACTCCGCGCGCTGCGCCGGGCCTACCGCGACGCGGACCTTCCCCCGGACTCCGTCGGCTACCTGGAGGCGCACGGTACCGGGACGACGGTCGGTGACCCCGTGGAAGTCGACGTGCTGCGCGAGTTGCGCGGCGACGACCCCGCCCCCGCCCACCTCGGCGCGGTCAAGGCGGTGGTCGGGCATTCCCTCAACTCCGCCGGTATGGCCGGGCTCATCAAGTCGGTCCTCGCCGTGCAGCGGGGAGTGATCCCGCCACAGCCGGCCTTCGACCTGGTGGACCGCGGTGGTCTCGACGCCGCACGGCTGACCGTCGCGACGACGCCGACACCGTGGTCCGGGAACGGGCAGCCGCGCCGGGCGGGCGTGAGCGCGTTCGGCTTCGGCGGCACCGGCGTCCACCTGGTGGTGGAGGAATGCGTCACGGCGCCGTCCCGGGCCCATGCCGAGGCCCACGCCCAGGCCCAGTCCCAAGGCCAGGCGCGGCCCGCCCCCGACACGGGGCCACACCTGCTCGTCCTCACGGCCCGCGACCGGGCCGGCCTGGCCCGCCACGCCCGTGACCTGGCCCGGACCCTCGCCGACGACCGACCCACGCCGGCTGCCGTGGCGGACACCCTGGCCCGCCGGACCCCGCTCGCGGAACGCCTCGCCCTGGTCGTACGCGACACCGCCGACGCGGTGGCGATGCTGACCGAGGCGGCCGACGCCGTGGCGGCGGGCCGCACCGGCGACCTCGGACCGGGCCGGGCCGTGGGCTCCGCAGGTACGCCGACCACCCCGCGCGAGCCGATCGAGGTCCCCGTACCGGCGCCCGGGTCGCTGCCGGAGCACGAACGCACGGCCGCCCTGGCACGGCTGGCGCGACGCGCCGTCACCGAGCCCGACGTCCGGCTGGTCACCGTACGCACGCCGCCGTGCACCCTGCCGCCGAGCCCACTCGCTCCGCGTCGCCACTGGATCGTGGACGAGGACGCCCGCTCGGCGGCGGCGGAGCCCGCCACCCCGGTCGAAGCCCCCGAGACGGAGCGCACCACCGCGACTTCCACCACCGCGACTCTCACCACCGCGACTCTCACCACCGCGACTCTCACCAACGCGACTCACACCGCCTCGGCCGCGTCCGTCGTGCTCGAAGAGGTCGCGCGGACCGGCGTCTTCCCCCTCTCCGAGGTGACCGAGCGCATGACGCTGGTGGCCGAACTCGGCTTCGATTCCCTGATGTTGCAGGAGCTCGAAGTCAACATCGGCAAGCGCGTACCGGGTTTTCGGACCGAGGAGTTGTACGCGCCCGACCTCACCGTCGGCCGTCTGATCACGCTCGTGGACCCGGACCACACCCTCCCGACGGCTGCCGCCGACACCCCACCGCCGGACACCCGCGCCGAGTGGAGCCCCGACACCGCGCGCGTCGATGATTTCCCCGAAGTCGCGGACTTCGAGGGGCGGTTGGATGCCATCGCGAAAGGCGCCGCCGACTTCCCGTACTTCCGCGTCCACGAGGGCAACGTACGCGACACCACCGTGATAGGCGGGCGTACGTACCTGTCCTTCGGCAGCTACAACTACCTCGGCATCTCCGGCCATCCGGCCGTCAACGACGCCGTCCACCGTGCGGTGGACCGGTACGGGACATCGGTGTCCGCGAGCCGTGTGCTGTCGGGAGAACGCGATTTGACGGTCCGTCTGGAGCGGGCGCTCGCCGGCTTCCTCGGAGTCGCGGACTGCCTGACGCTCGTGAGCGGCCACGCCACCAACGTGACCGCGATCGGCCACCTCGTCGGCCCGGGGGACCTGGTCCTGCACGACGCGCTCGCGCACGACAGCATCCTCCAGGGCTGCACCCTGTCCGGAGCCGCGCGCCGGCCGTTCCCGCACAACGACACGGGCCGGCTGGAACACCTGCTGAGGCTCAACCGTTCCCGTTTCCGACGGGTGCTGATCGCCGTCGAAGGCGCGTACAGCATGGACGGGGACCTCGTCGACCTGCCGGCCGTGATCGACTTGAAGAAACGTTACGGCGCGCTGCTGATGGTCGACGAGGCCCACAGCATCGGCACCGTCGGCGCGAGCGGTCGAGGAGTCGGCGAGTTCTTCGGTGTCGACCGGTCGGACGTGGACCTGTGGATGGGCACCCTCTCCAAGGCCTTCGCCAGTTGCGGCGGTTACCTCGCCGGCTCCGCCCGGATGGTGCGCTGGCTGCGGCACACTCTCCCGGGCTTCGTCTACAGCGTCGGCCTCACGCCGGCCAACGCGGCGGCGGCGCTCGCCGCGACCGAGGTGATCACGGCGGAACCGCAGCGGGTCGAGACCCTCGCCCGCAACGCCGACCTGTTCCGCGCTCTGGCCGCCTCGGCCGGTCTGGCCACGGGATCCAGCGCCGACTCCCCGATCGTGCCGTGCCTCCTCGGCGACTCGGCGCGGACCCTGTGCGTCGCGGACGGCCTGTTCCGGCGGGGCGTCGTCGCCGATCCGATCTTCCACCCGGCCGTGGAGGAGGGGCTGTCGCGACTGCGGTTCTTCCTCACCAGCGAGCACCGCGAGGACGACATCCGCCGCGCGGTGTCGATCCTGGCCGAGGAGGTGCGGGCCGCCGGGCCCTGAACGACGATCCACAGGACACGACCTAGATCAGCGTGCGTTCGATTCGGCTGAGGAGCGCGCTCTTTCCCGGGTCGCCGGCCTCGTCCGTCGGCGCGACGGGCGGCTCGGCGTGCCGGTGCTCGGGGTTGCCCATGGCCTGGGAGAGCAGGTAGGCGATGATCTCGGCCTCCTGCTCCTGGACGTCGTCGTACGTCGCGCGCAGGAGCATGTCCCGTACGAGGTCGGGGTCGAGGTTGGGGAACAGGAGGCGGGCGGTGGACTCGTCGAGCCCGCCGGCCCCCCGATGGCAGCAGATGATGTGGCCCAGCTCGTGCAAGATGATGTGCTCCTGATGCGCGCTGGTGGTGTTGGCGTCGTAGAAGATCAGGTCCTCGTCGCGGGCGGCGACCCACATGCCGCACGGATGCGACGAGGGCATCTGCATCGGGACCAGGATGATCGGCCGGTCGCGCGCCTCGCCGAGGTGGCGGCACAGGTCCGCCAGGTCGGTCACCTTCGGCAGGTCGAGTTCGGCGATCCGCTGGGCGCCGGCCTTGCGGAGCTTCTTCAGTCGGCTACGGCGGTCCTGATCGGCCGACCGCTCCTTCCGTATGCCCCTCATCCGGTGACGGAGGGGCCGGCGGAGGGGTCGCTGTCACCGGCGGAGGCGGGCGGATCCGCCGAGTGGTCGGTGACCGGCGGCAGGCCCTGCAGCTGCCGGTACTGGTCCATGATGGCCGTGATGGCCTGGAGGTTCTCCTTCTTCATCCCCGCCGCCCGCATCGCCACCGCCCGGACCCCGGACTGCCGCAACGCCTCGACGGCGGCGAGCTCGCTCAGTACCGACTCGGCGACCTTGTCGTCGAAGAAGTAGGCGACGGACACCCCGAAGAACCGGGCCAGCGCGGCCAGCAGGTCCGGCGAGGGGTTGGAGCGCTTACCGGTCCGCAACTGCGACAGGTACACGCCGCCGACCTTGAGGTCCGGGTTGACCCGCTTCAGCTCCTCGGCCACCTCGGCATTGGTCCAGTGCTTGCCCTTGGGGCGGACCGTCTTGAAGAGGTCGTCGAGACGCACCGCGAGCAGAGGCCGGTCGTCGGTTCCGGTCATTGCTGGATCTCCCTCCCGTCGCCCCGTCGACATAACCCTTGGCTATACGTCAGTTTCACAGATTAGCGGTCAGTTGACAATTGGCCTGGACTCCGCCACCGTTGGGACTCGCCGATAGCTGACAGCTACCTTGGCTCACGGGGGATTCCAAGTGGGCTGTCGGTGACGTCGGACTGGCCCGGCCCTCGGGGGATGGGTCGGGCCAGTACACGAAGAACCCCCGTCTGACCTCGCGCGATGGCGAGGGGACGGGGGAAGCGGGGGAACATGGGGGGAACGAGAGATACCCGCCCGGTTTGACGGGGGATGCAAACCGGGCGGGAGCTCTCAACTCGCCCTGCCGAGTTTACTGTAGGCGGAGGCCACTTGGGTGAGCCAGGCGACTTCCGCCACGAAGTTGTTCGTATCGCGGTCGTCGAAGTCGCCGGCGTCCTTGTTGTCCCGCGGAATGGTGCCGCTCCGCTTGGCGACGAGGGCCTGCTTGATCTGCGCCGCCTCCGTGAAGGCCTGACGCAGTTCCTCGCTCGCCTCCCGGCCCGGCCCGCCGTCGCCCGAACCGGGGGTCGCCGGCGGTGTGGCCGTCGTGCGGTCGATGTACGGGCGCAAGTCCCGCCACCCGTCGCGTATTTCGACCACCCGCCGGTGCAGGCGGTAGTTCAGGTCCGAGACCGACGCCCCCGGCGGCTCCAGGGCGATGTCCGGGGAGGACTCGTAGAGGTCCCGCCAGAGTGGGTACAGGGCGCGGTAGGCGCGGTACGTACGGCTCCACTCCAGCAGCCTGCCGGCGGCCGGGCCCCACGAGGAATTGGTCAGACTCAGCGAGAGGATGACGATGCCCGTCGCGCTGAAGATGTTCGAGGCGAGCTTCCAGACGCCGATGTCGACCCCGGCCGCCGCGGTGAGGATGTTGACCGTCCGCGCCGTGCAGTACAGGAACAGGACGACCGCCGCCACCGACAGCATCCGCAACGCCTGCCGCAGCGAGGCGTTGTCGGTCATCCGGGCATAAGGACCGCATTGCCGGAAGATGGTCACGCACGGAACCGCCTGGGAGACGATGAAGACCAGGAGGTACGTGAGGACCAGCGGCTGCCCGCTGCCCGTGTCGAAGTCCGAGGACGGGCGCCCCGGGCCGTCGGCGAGCAGGAACAGCGCCGTCAGCAGCACGTTCAGCGCGATGCCGGTGATCAGCCAGTACCGCGCCTTGCGCGCCGCCTCCTCGTCCGCCGCCGCCCACCGCAGCAGGATGATCTGCGCGCTGACGCAGAACGCCACCGCCGACAGGTGCATGCAGAGGATGGCGAGGTTGCCGACGCCCAGGAAGCTCTGGCTCCCCATGGCGACGGCGCCCATCGTGAAGGTGAGGCACTGGAGCAGCAGCGTGGTGATCAGCGTGCGGTAGGCGCTGTCCCGCCAACTGCGCCGCACTTGGCACAGCCGGTAGACCAGCGCCGCGTACGACGAGAGCGCTGCGATGACGAAGCAGAGGGTTCTGATGGTGTTCACGGCCTGATTTCCTGCGGGTGGGTGGATCAGCCTTCGCCGAGGGGGACTTCGAGTCCGATGGTCTCGGCGGCCACGGCGATGGCGTAGTCGAAGTACGCCGCCTCGTCGCTGACGCTGTCGTGGGTACGGCTGAAGACCTGGAACACCAGGAGGCCGATCAGGTTGCTCCACAGGACGATGCCGCGCTCGATGATGTCCGAGAACGGTGCCTCCGGCACACCCCCGAAGGCCTCCACGGCCGCCGGCAGCAGCAGCGGCGGACCGGGCACCGCGCGGCGCGGCGGGGTCAGTTCGCCACCCATGAGGGCCGTTCGCACGATGCCGCCGAGCACGGCGGGGGTGCGCGAGGCGGGCGGAACGGTGTCCTGCGGGGCGTGGTAACCGGGCACGGGCGAACCGTAGATGAGGGTGAACTCGGCGACGTGGTCGAAGGACCACTGCCGCAGCGCGCGCGTGACGGCGAGGAGTCGCGCACCCGCCGACGCGCCGGCGGCCGTCGCGGCCTCATCGGCCCGCTCCATCGCGGCGCCGGAGGCGTTGTAGGCGTCGATGACCAGAGCCGTCAGCAGGTCGTCGCGGTGGGGGAAGACGGCTGCCACGTCGGAGACGGCAAGACCGCTGTCGCGGGCCACGCCGTCGAGGGACAGCCCCCCGGCGCCCACCTTCACCAACTGCTGCCGGGCGGTGTCCTTGATCAGGGCCGCCCGGGTCGTGTCGTCGTTCGTCGCATTCGTTTCGGAAACGTCCATGCCGGAACCGTACCCGCAGCCAACTGCGGCGGTGGGTACGGGCATCCGGGCGCGGGCACGCATGCGCTGTGATCCGGCCGGCGGATCCACGGGCGTCGGGCCGGGCTCCGGGCGGAGCACGTCAAGCCCGGCGTCAGGCGGGGACGAACACGTCCTCGGGAACGTCGTCGAGGACGAACCCGTTGTCGAGGCGGACGCGGACGGTCGCGCGCGGCCCGCGCTCCCGGTACGCGATCCATTCCGGTTCCAGTGAGCCGACCCGATCTTCGAGTTGCTTCCGGCTGCCCGGGGGCATCTGGTGGCCGAAATCGTCGAGGAGCGACTTGAGACGCTCGTACTCGCGGACCCCCTCGGTCTGTGGCAGCGGATCCTCGTACACCCGCTCCACGGTGCCCTCGGCGCCCTCGCCCAGGGACAGGGATCCGACGTCGACGGGATCGCCGGGGCCCTCCTCGTCGGAGGACCGCTCGGCCAGGGTGAGGGAACCGGCCAACCTGAGGTCGGCCGCCAGCTTCACCCGCAGGCCCTCTCGCAGTGTCATCGTTGCTTCGTCTTTCCGGTCGCGCGGTCGATGGAGTCGTTCGAGGGGCTCATTCTCCCGCCCGTGGTGGTGCCCGTGGTGAGCGGGGACGTCATGCGGCGGGCCTGCCGGGCTGGTCGTGCGTCGAGCAGTGGATGCCGCCGCCGCCCGAGGCGATCGCGTCGATCGCGATCGGCACGACGTGCCGCCGGGGGAAGTGCTCGCGCAGGATGCCGTGGGCGCGGTCGTCGGCCCGCCGGTCACCGAACTCGGGCATGAACACGGCGTCGTTGGCGACGTAGAAGTTCGCGTACGTCGACACGAAGTCGTCGCCGCGGCCCGTGATCCGGTCGAGGGCGGGCTGCGGGAGGTCGATGACCTCGAAGCGGCGACCGCGGGCGTCCGTCGTATGCGAGAGGACGGACTTCGCCTGGTCGGCGGCGCGGGACCAGGAATCCGCCGGTGTCGTGGGATGCGCGCGGTCCAGGAGGACCACACCGGGCGCGGTGAAGCGTACGAGGCTGTCGACGTGGGCGTCGGTGATGTCCTCGCCGCGTACGCCGGCCAACCAGACGACCTTCTCGACTCCGAGGGTCCGCTTGAGCTCGGCCTCGATGGTGTCCCGGGACGCGCCGCGGTTGCGGTTGTCGTTGACGATCGAGCTCTCGGTGATCAGCAGGGTGCCCTCGCCGTCGGTCTCGAAGGAACCGCCCTCGGCGACCAGCGGCGCCTGTACCCGCGCGATGCCGTACCTCTGGAGCAGGGTGCGGCCGACCCGGCCGTCGTTCGGGTGCTCCTGCTTGTCGCCCCAACCGTTGAAGTTGAAGTCGACACCGACGACCTTGCCGCCCTCCTCGACGAACACGGGGACGGTGTCACGCGCCCAGAGGTCGTCGACGGCCAGCGGGATGACCTCGACCTGAGCGCCGCAGGCCCGCTGGGCGGCGGCCACCTGGTCGGGCCGCGCCATCATGACCACCGCTTCGTGATCGCCGACGGCGCGCGCGATCCGCGCGATGTCCTCGCGTACGTAGGGCAGGTCCCGCTCCCACACCGAGGCCAGGGCCGGCCAGGACATGAAGGTACGGGTGTGGCTCTCCCACTCGGCACCCAGCCGCCGCTTCCCACCGGCTCCACCGGCCTGCGGGGACGGGGACGATCCGGTGCCGGGCCCACTTCCGGACTCGGCGGAGCCGCAGGCGGCGGCGCCGCCGAAGACGGCGGAACCGAGGCCGGAGAGGGTGCGCAGGACGGTCCGACGGGTGGGGAGGGCGAAGGACACGGGGACTCCGGGGGGAAGGGAGGCGGGCCGGGAGGGGGAGGCGGGGGCCTGCCCGTCAGGCCACTGTCTCACTAACTGAAAATTCAGTCAAAAGTCAGGATCCCTTGTCGGGCCCCGGTAGGGTGCCGACCATGGCGTCTCGTAGTACTCGGATCCTCGAAGCGGCCGCCCGGGTGATCGCCCGGCGTGGGGTCCGCGGGCTGCGCGTGGAGGAGCTCGCGGCCGAGGCCGGCGTGTCCACGGCCCTGATCTACTACCACTTCAAGGACCGCACCGGGGTACTGCGCCAGACCCTGGAGTTCATCAACGACCGCGCCGAGCGCTACACCACCGGCCGCGGCCCGGACGACCCGCCGCTGACCCCTCGTGAGGAGCTGGAGGAAACCCTCCTGCTGGAACTCCAGGACACCGTGGAGGTACGGGAGAACAGCGCCGCCTGGGGTGAACTGCGGGCGAGCGCCGTGTTCGACGAGGTGCTGCGCGAGGACCTGGCCAGGGCCACCCTGGTGTGGGTCCAGGAGGTCGCCGCGTTGCTGGGCCGGGTCCAGCCGATGGCGCCGGCCTCGTCGCTGGCCGGGGCCGCCGAGCGGCTCACCGCCCTGCTGGAGGGGCTGAGCATGCGGTGGCTCAGCGGTGGCATCCGGATCGATCACGCACGGGCGCTGATGCGCGGCGCCGTCGACGCGGAGCTGGCCGGACTCCGCCGGAGCTGACGCGGTACCTCACCCGGCGGCAGCGGGTCCCATGACCGGCGGACGGCCGACGCGGCCGTCGATCTCGTCGCGGCGCAGCCGGCAGGCCGCGAGGTGGGCGAGGGTGGCGGGGCCGACGTCGCCCAGGTCGCAGTAGGTCAGCAGGCGCAGCGTCTCGTCCCAGGCGCGGCGCAGCGCCACCGGCGGGGAGGGCTGCGGCCCGGCGGCGTCGATGGCCTCGCGGGCGGAGCGCCAGCGGCGGGCGCCGGCGTCCACGAGGGCATCGAAGCCGAGGGCGGCGGTGACCCCGTGCCGGAGGCGGTCGACGGCCAACACGACCTGCGCAGGGTCGTCGGCGAGGGCCGCCATGCCGAGCCCGGCCAGCAGGCGGTCCGCGTCGAGGCCCATCAGCATCACCCCGGTCTCGGTGAACGCGGGCTCGTCGATCGGGGTGAAGGAGAACCGCGGGTCGTAGTCGTCACGTTCGGACGCGGCTTCAGACACGGGCGATCTCCCTGTCCTCGCTCGGGAGCGGGGCGGAGGTCCCCGCCAGGTGGGCGGCGATGGCACCGGCCACCCGGGCCGTGGCCACGCGGTGGCCGTCGATGTTGCGGGCGGCCGGGCCCAGCACCATGCCGGCCGCCGCGCCGACGGCGAACACCCCGGGCGCGCCCCGGTAGGCGAGGGTCCGCTCGTCCAGGTCCGGCCAGCCGTCGCGGGCCGCGACCACCGACGAGGGCAGCAGCCGGTCGCCGTTGGAGACGACGGTGCCGAGGGCCAGGACCACGTGATCACCGACGACCCGCGCGTCGCCCTCCAGCAGTACGGCGCTTCGCCCGGCGCGGACGGGCGTCACGCCGGTGACGGCGCGCCCCCGGTGCACGGTGAGGCGTCCCTCCGCCTCGGCACGCTCCATCAGCGGACGGAACTCGAACATGACGGAGGCCCGCCGGTGTCCGCCCATCAGGGCGAGCCGGTCCTGCCAGCTGGTCCCGTCGAACCTGGCCCGGCCCTCGGCGCGGAAGAAGGAGGCGTTGACGTCCGCACACTGGTAGCGCTCCTCGGGCGCGCGCAGCACCCAGTGCACCTCCTTGCCCTCGCCCAGGGCGTTGGCGATGAGGTGCGCCGCGCTCAGTCCGGCGCCCACGACGACCAGCCGCCCGGCGTCCGAGGGCACGGGCTCGTCCCAGTAGCTCACCCCGGCGGGCGTGCCCTCGCCCTCCCACCAGTCGGCGGGCGCGTCGCGCCGCTCCTCGCCGAGGCAGAGGACGACGGAGCGGGCCGTCAGCGCGAAGCCGTCGCCGTGGACGGTGGCGCCGGCGGCAGAGCCTTCGTCCGGGCGCGTCGGGCGGACCTCGCGGACGGTGGCCCGCCAGGTCCGCTCGTCCACGTGGTGCAGGGTGGAGACGTGCCGGCAGTAGGCCTCGAAGACGTCGACGGGCACGACCGAGCGGTGCCCCGACTGGGCCATCCGGATCTCGCGGCGCTCGACGGGGGTGAGCAGCGACCAGTGCAGGCGGGCGAAGTCGAGCAGCTCGCAGTCGCGGTAGCCCTCGACCCCGGGGTGGTGCTCGTAGGGGGAGCGCAGGACGCGTTGGCGCAGGGTGTCGACGCGGTCGAAGAACCGGCCGCACGGCCGCCCGCCGCGGTCGAGGAGGACGACGTCGCGCACACCGAGGTGCCAGAGGGCGGAGGCCACCGCCAGGCCGGCCGGACCGGCTCCGACGATGGCCACGTCCGCGCCGGCGGGCGGCCCGGTGCGCGGCGGGGCGGCGGCGGGCGCGGCCGGCCAGTCGCGGCCCCGGGGCGATTCCAGCAGGTGGGGCGGGGGGACGAAGGTGATCACCCGATGACCGTCACCGGGACGATGACCTCGATGACCGGACGCTGCGGCATGCCCTCGGCGACCATCTGCTCGATGGTCTTCGCGGTCACCTCGGGGCTGTCGCCGGCGATCGGGCTGTACCGGGAGTACGCGTAGGTGGGTTTGCGGCCGGTGGTCTCCAGGGAGTACATCTTCACCACGGCCTCGCCGGGGCGGACCTCGCCGCCGAAGAAGGTCAGACGGCGCTGGTCGGGGGTGATGAAGGACTTGGAGAACTGCCGTGACATCACGAGGGTTTCGGCGTCGTTGACGAACACCGAGTCCTCGTCGGTGGCGGCCTGCATGGCGACCCAGGTGCGGTCCGTGAGATTGGTCTCGGACTTGATCACCTGCCAGCGGCCGGGTTCCGGCAGGTTGACGCAGACCGAGACGTCGTGGTCGACGGTGTCGATGGCGCCGGAAATCATCAGCACCCGGCGGCGCATGTCCGCGACACCCGCCATTTGAATGTCGCGGGCCCGGACCCGCGAGGAAACGTCTAATCCGGAAACGTCCAGAGGCGGCATCGCATCTCCCCGAGTACACGAAAAATCAAAAAGCCCAGGTGTGACAAGCGCGACCGACATTTCCACAGGCCATGAACCCTGTCAAGGAGGGTCGAACGACTCAACCACCTGTATGTGAACCGGAGTTGATCCCCACGTAGTCGATGTCGAAGCTGTCGAGGTCGCGAATGCGGATCTTGAGGACGAGTGTCGGCCGTACGCGGACGAAGAGGCTCAGGGGCTCGGCGGGATCGTCGTAGGTCTCGTACGACCGGAACACCGTCCGGTCGGCGACGGCGAACAGGGCCTTGTGCACCGCGTTCCGCTCGATCTGGCCCGCGGTGTCCGACCACTCCTCCAACCGCTCCCAGCCCGCGTGGAGCCGCAGGGGGCCCCGCGCCCGCTCCGGCTGCCGGTCGGGCCCGCTCCGTTCCGGGTACCGCCGGGCCTCCAACGGCCGTCCGACCAGCTCGTGGGCGGTGCGCAGCGTGAGCCGAACGGCCGGGGTGGGGCGCCGGAGCAGCACCGCGCGCAGCAGCCGTTCCGCCGTCCAGCCGTCTCCGGCGCGCAGGTAGCGCAGGGCCTGCCCGTACAGGAAGTCGAGCTCCTCGCCGTCGAGTCGGCCGGACGCGCCGGCCAGGTGCTCGATGCGCCGCTCCCGGGCACTGGTCACCGGGGCCAGGGCGGCCTGACCGGCGGAGGGCTCCGCCCGGCAGCGAACGGTGACCCGGCCGCCCGCCACGTCGGCGAGCGTCGCGAAGAAGAGCCGGCTGCCGTCGTCCAGCAGATCGGCGGCGATGACGTCGACCCGGCAGGGCCCCACCTGGTCGAGCCAGGCCCGTCCGACCGCGCCGAGGCTGCGCACCAGCCACTCCGCGTGTGCGGCCCGTCCCGGACCCGCCCGGCTGCCCTCCTCCTCGTCCAGGGCGCACGCGGGGTCGTCGGGCGCGACCAGCCTCAGGCCCGCCCGCGCCCGCCGTGGCCACGCCTCGGTGACACCGGTGCCGATCAGGGCGCGCACCGGCGAAAAGCCCACGATCGTGTTCTGCGCCCGCACGGCGAATGTACGCATTCCACACCTCCGGAAGGCATTGCGTTCTCCACATGTCAGGCCGGGGGAATGCCTCGGCATCGCCCGGTACTTAGGAAAGTAGCGACGTCTCCGGAGGGCGACATCTTCCAAATTGCTCTCTCACCTGGGCGGTTCGGGGATATCGGGCCATCTCGGCAAGTTCCTGCTTGCCAAGCGGGCGTTCAACCGTTCACCGATCGTCGGGCGTCGCGCGGGGTGATAGCCGACGAGTCCCTCGTCGCCCAGGTGATCGACAACCATGACCGGCCGGCTGGTTGTGGTGCTCCCCGCCATGGGGGCACGGATTCGGCCGCGCTTACGGTCTCCTCGTGAACTCGTATCCCGGCAGGTCGGTCCTGCGTCGCGGCCGGGCGGTCGCGGTCCTCGCCCTGGCCCTCTTGGGGGCCCTCGTCGCTCCACCGGGGGCGGCCGCGTTGCCGCCCGCGCCCGGTGAGTTGAAGCCCTACGCCGTCGACGGCGTCTACAGCGCCGGCATCTCGTCCGGCGGCTACATGGCGACCCAACTGCACGTGGCCTATTCCGGCATCTTCGACGGCTCCGCCGTCTTCGCCTCCGGGCCGTACAACTGTGCGCAGAACAACCTCAACACCGCGCTGAACGCCTGCATGAACACCACCCAGGACCTCCAACTCGCCCGGCTGAAACAGACGACGAGCGACTGGTCGGCGCAGGGCGGGATCGACGACGTCGCGGGACTCGCCGGCGATCCGGTCTACCTGTTCAGCGGAACGGGCGACACGACCGTCAAGCAGCCGGTGGCCACCGCGCTGGCCGACTATTACGCCCACTTCGGCGCGAACGTCCTCTACGACCGGAACACCGCGGCCGGCCACGCCTGGATCAGCCCCCTGGGGCCGAACGCCTGCACCGTGACGGGCACCCCGTTCATCAACAACTGCGGTACCGACGTCGAGCGGACCCTCCTGGGCCACCTGCTCGGCTCCGTCCGGGCGCCCGCGCCCACACCCGGCGGCTCCCTCATCCGTTTCGACCAGAACCGGTACGTGCCCGGAGGCCAGGCCAAGCCGGTCTCCATGGACGACAACGGCTTCGTCTACGTGCCGCGGACGTGCGCGGACGGCGCCCGCTGCACGGTGCTCGTCGCCCTGCACGGCTGCAAGCAGGGGTACGCGTACCAGGGCTTCGGCACCACGTTCCTCGACAAGGCCTACCTGAACGAGTACGCCGACACCAACGACCTCATCGTGCTCTACCCGCAGGCCGTCCCGACGACGACCCTGGACAACCCCAACGGCTGCTGGAACTGGTGGGGATACCTCGGCGACTCCGCCTACGCCAGGCACGGCGGGAAGCAGATCGAGGCGATCACGGCCATGGTGCGCGCGCTCGGCGGCGGGGACGGCGGGACGACGCCGCCCGCGGGCGGCAGAGTGACGCTGACCGGCATCGACGCGGAGGACGGCTACGTCAAGGCGGCGTCCGACGGCTCCGGTGCGGCCGTGGGCACGCTGGAGGCGACGTACGGCCTGGCCCTCGGGCGTGGCACCGACGGCCGGTTCAACCGGACGGTGCTGTCCTTCGACACGTCGGCCATCCCGGCGGGCAAGACCCTCACCCGGGCCTACGTGACGCTGACCAGGAGCGGCGGCTCGGGCGACCCCTGGGCGAGCCCGCCCGGCAACCGGCTCCTGGTCGACGTCCAGAGCGGTTGCCTGGGCGGCTGCTCCGTCGAGCCGTCGGACTGGGCTGCCGTGACGACCGCCCGGGGGGCGGCCGAGGTCGCCCCGTTCACGGCGGGCGCCAGGGCGTCGACCGACCTGAGCCCGACCGGGCTCGGCGCGGTCAACCGGTCGGGGCGGACCCAGATCCGGCTGCGGTTCGAGCGGGACCAGACCACGTCCGCCCACCTGTTCGTGAACAGGGACACGCGGGCGACCCTGACCGTGGAGTACCGGTAGGCCCCCTAAGCCGGCCTATTGGCCGCGGGCCGGCGTCAGGAGGACGAAGTCGGCCTTCGACGGGTCGAGGCAGACGGCCAGCCGGCCGACGCCTTCCGCGTCCTCCGGTCCCATCTGCACGCTGCCGCCGTTCCCGGTCACCTGGGCGACGGCGGCGTCGCAGTCGGAGACGGCGAAGACGGGGTGCCAGTACGGCCGTCCGTGCGCGAGGCCGAGGTGCTCCGCCGGCAGCTCCATGAGGCCGCCGTGCATGCGCTCCTCGGGCAGTCCGGCGGGGGTGATCAGGGTGTACGCGCCCCCTTCGCCGCCGCCGGGCATGGGCATGTCGCTGAACTGCCAGCCGAAGACACCGCCGTAGAACTCCTTGGCGGCCCCGGCGTCGGTCGTGTACAGCTCGGTCCAGGACAGCGAGCCCGGCTGGTCGACCAGCTCGACGCCCTTGTCCGTCCCCGGCTGCCAGACGGCGAACTGCCCGCCCAGCGGGTCGCTGTACTGCGCCATCCGGCCCCAGTCGTCCAGATCCCTCGGCGCCACCCGCACCGTGCCGCCGGCGCGCTCGACCGCCTGGGTCGTGGCGTCCGCGTCGGTGACGTTGTAGTAGATCATCCAGGCCGAGCGGGCACCCTCCTCGGTGAGTTTGCCGAGGCCGGCGACGATCTTGCCGTCCTTGCGGAACATCCCGCCTTCCATCTCCTCCTCCCCTTCACCCGCCCGCATGGGCTCGTAGTCCCACCCGAGGACGGCGCCGTAGAACGCCGCGGCGGCCCGCACGTCCGGGGTGCCGAGGTCGAGCCAACAGGGGGAGCCGGGCGCGAAGTCAGTGGTGATCATGGTGATGCCTTTCGCGGGTCTCGCGGGTGGTGTGCGACCGTCCTGTACGACCTCAGCCTGGCACCGGACCCGGGCCGTTGCCCGTCGACAGGCCGTCGAGAGGCCGTCGAGAGGCCGTCGGGAGGGCCGCCGGTGGGCGGCCGGCGCCCCCGGTCACTCCCCGCGCCAGATCCGCTCGTACGCCTCCCGGTAGCCCGGCGGGTTCCAGGCGGCGGCCCCGCCGCTGTTCTCGGCCGTCACCACGTGGACGGGCGCCACGTACCCGCTCGCCGGCCGACCCGCGAACGCGCGGTTGAACTCGTCGACGATCTGCCACCCCTGCTGATCCAGGGGCTCGGGGACGGTCGCGGCCTGGAAGCGCCGGCCGTTGATCCGCTGGAACGCGGAGGGGTCTCCGTCGCCCGCGCCGATGTTGAACGGCGGACCCTCGCCGGGGCGCCCGGCGGCGCGCAGCGCCGGGGCCGCGTCGGCGAAGTACAGGTCGTTGATCGCGACGGAGTACGTCCACCGGTCCCCGAAGCGCGACAGCAGGGAGGACACCTCCTGAGGGGTGCGCTGACCGGCGTCCGGGATCGGGATGTTCTCGGTCGTCAGCAGCCGCACCCCGGGGCAGTCGGCGAGGCGCCGTTTGATCAGCTCGGACTTGTCGCGGGCGAACGGGATGGAGTCGTCGGTGAAGACGACGACCCCGGCCCGGCCGTCGGAGCGGGCGATGACCCAGTCCGCGCTGATCTCCGCGACCTCCCGGACCTTCGTGGTGACGTTGGTGAAGAGCGGCGGACTCGTGCTCGGGCCGGGGGAACTCACCGCGTGCCAGCCGATCAGCGGGATTCCCGCGGACGCGGCCCGCGCCGTCTGCTGCGCGGTGATCCGCGGGTCGAAGCCGCCGATGACGATGCCCGACGGCTTGAGCGTGACGGCCTGGCTGAACGCGGCCTGGATGCCCGCCGGGGTGCCGCCGCCGTCGATCACCCGGACCTGCCAGCCGATGGCCGCCGCGGCGTCCCGGACGCCCTTGGCCACTCCGGCGACGCCCGGGTTGGTCATGGTCTGGGCGACGTAGACCAGGGTCTTGCCGGGAACCGCCCGGGGGCCCGTCGTCGGGGCGCTCCCGGCGGGATCGCCGCGCTCGGCCCGCCCGACCGCCTCCTTCGCCTTCGCGACCACGGCCGGGCAGCCGGCCGGCGCGGCCGCCGGCTTGGACGGGCCGCCTCCGCAGCCGGAGACGAGGGCGGCGACGACGGCGGCCGCGAGGAGGTGGTGGCGGTACGGGTACACGGTGCTCCTGACCGGGTTGCGCGGGGGCCGGCGGGTAGCGGCGGGGGTCAGCGGCGATCAGCCGGGATCAGCCGGGATCAGCCGGGATCAGCGGGTGTCCGGCGGATCGTGTACGGCCGGCGGGCTCCGGTCCGCCGTGGCCCGCGTCCTCAGGCGCCGCCGCGCCGCGTAACCGGCCAGGCCGACCGCCAGCAGCAGCGTGCCGCCGTTGAACAGCGGCGTGACCCAGAACCGCGCCCCCAACTGCCCGATCCCGGCGAGCCCGACGGCGAGCACGCTGACGGCCACCAGGGTGCCCACCGCGTTCGCGCGGCCGGGCCTGATCGTGGTGGAGCCGAGCAGCGCGCCGACGAACGCGGGCAGCAGGTAGTCCAGGCCGACGCTCGGGTTGCCGATCTGCTGCTGCGCGGCGAGCAGGACCCCGGCCACGCCCACGACCAGGCCCGAGCAGGCGAAGGCGTACACGGAGTACCTGCGGGTGGGGATGCCGATGATGGCGGCGGTACGCGGGTTCGAGCCGATGACGTACAGGTACCGGCCGAACGGCAGCCGCTCCAGCACCACCCACAGGACGATGACGACGGCCAGGACGTAAAAGGCGGGCACCGGCAGCCCCAGGAACCGGGCGTCGTAGAGGTCGGTGAAGGACGCCGGCAGGCCGCTCGGGCCGGGCACGATCCGGCCGCCGTCCGTGAGCCATCCGGTGAGGGCGTACATGATGCTGCCGGTGCCGAGCGTGGCGATGAGGGAGTCGATCCGGGCGAACTCGACGATGGCGCCGTTCAGCGCCCCCACCAGCGCCCCTGCGACGACGACGGCGAGACAGGCGAGCGGCCACGGCGTCCCCTCCTCGACGACGAGGCGCATGACCAGGACGTGCGCCAGGCCCAGCCCGTAGCCGATGGACAGGTCGAACTTGCCGGTGGCGATGGGGACCGTCGCACCGAGCGCGAGGAGGGCGGGGATCGACTGGTTGGAGAGGATCGAGGAGACGTTGTCCCGGGTGGGGAAGGTGTCCGGCAGGGCGAGGGAGAAGATCAGGAAGAGCAGGACGGTCAGGGCGGGCAGGCCGTAGCTCCCGATGACGTGCCCGCGCGGGGACGGGGCGGTCACGGGTTCGTCGCGCTTCCGGTGATAGCGGGCATGGCCGAGGCGGCGCGGGTGAGCTCGGCCGGGGTCAGGTCCGCACCGGCCAGCTCCGCCGCGACCACACCGCGTACGAAGACCAGCGCGCGGTGGCAGAGGTCCGCGACCTCCTCGAAGTCGGTGGAGACCAGCAGGACCGCCAGGCCCTCGGCGGCGGCGTCGTCCAGCAGCCGGTGGATCGCCGCCTTGGCGCCCACGTCCACGCTCGCGGTCGGCTCTTCGAGGACCAGCACCCGCAGCCGCCCCCGGAGCCACCGGCCGAGGACCACCTTCTGCTGGTGGCCGCCGGACAGGGTGGCGAGGGGCGCCTCGCTGTCGCGGGGGCGCACCGAGAACCGTTCGATCAGGCCGGCGGCCTCGCGGCGCTCGCGCCGGGGGCCGAGCCAACGCCACGCCGGCACGCCGGCCGCCCGGGGGTTGGCGAGGAAGTTCTCCCGGACCGTCAGGTCGGGTGCGCAGCCCTCCTCCTGCCGATTGGCGGCCACGAAACCGACCCCCCGGCCGAGGGCGGCGGCGACCGTACGCGGGTGGTACGGGCGGCCGTCGAGCAGCGCCCGGCCTTGGAGCGGCGCCTGCCCGGCCGGCATCGGCAGGGCGCCGGCGAGCGCACGGCCCAGGTCCATGTGGCCGGCGCCGGTCAGCCCCACCATGCCGACGATCTCGCCGGCGGCCAGCTCCAGGGTGACGGGCCCGGTGCGCCCGGCGTGCCCGGTGTGTCCGCCGTGCCCGACGCGGCCGGTCGTCACGGCGTCGAGGCGCAGGACGGGCGGCCGGCCGGCGGGCACGGCGGGGGCGGTACCGCGCCGGGCAGGCGCGCCGCCGGCGATGGCACGGACCAGCCGGTCGGGGTCGTACCCGGGGAGCGGCCCCTGCCCGACCAGGCGGCCGTCGCGCAGGACGGCGAACGTGTCGGCGACCCGGTACACCTCGTCCAGCCGGTGGCTGACGTACAGGATGCCGTGGCCCCGGTCGCGCAGCGCGTGCAGGACGTCGAAGAGCCGGGCGCAGTCGGCGGCGGGGAGCGTGGCGGTCGGCTCGTCGAGGACGATGAGCTCCGCCCGGCGGGCGAGGGCCCGAGCGATGGCCACGAGGGAACGCTCGGCGGGCGCGAGGTCCGCGATGCGGGCGTCGGCGTCGAGGTGTCCGGCGACGGTCCGCAGGGCATCGGCGCAGAGCTGCCGGGTCCGCCGCCAGGAGATCAGGCCGTGGCGGCGCGGATAGCCGGTGCCCAGGGCGATGTTCTCGGCGACCGTCATCCACTCGACCAGTCCGAGGTCCTGGTGGATGAACGACATCCTGTCGGAGGCGGCCTCGGACCCGAGGGGGTGGCCGGCCACCGTCACCTCGCCCTCGTCGGCCGCCAGGACGCCGGCGAGCACCTTGACGATCGTGGACTTCCCGGCGCCGTTGGGCCCGAGGAGTGCGAGCACGCTGCCGCGGTGCAGGTCGAGGCTGACCGCGTCGAGCGCGACGGTGCCGCCGTAGCGCTTGCCGAGACCCCGTATCCGCACGAGGGGTTCTTCGTCGGAGTGCCGGGCATTCAGTGGCATAGGGACATTAAGCCGCATTGGCGGCGCATTCAGGAGCATTCAGGATGTCGAGCCGGCATTCGGGGCGGCAGGCGGATGGTGCTCAGGCGGCGCTCAGGGCGCATTCGGCCCAGATGACCTTGCCCCGGGGGGTGTAGCGGGTGCCCCACGCCCGGGCCAGCTGCGCGACGAGGAACAGGCCCCGCCCGCCCTCGTCCGTGGTGGCCGCCCGCCGCAGGTGCGGGGCGGTGCTGCTGCCGTCGGAGACCTCGCAGATCAGCGCGTGGTCGTGGGTGCGGTCGTGGATCAGGCGCACCTGGATCGGCTCGGTGCCGTAGCGGACCGCGTTGGTGACCAGTTCGCTGAGCAGCAGCTCCACGGCGAACGCGAGCTCGTCCAGGTCCCAGTCGGCCAGCCGGCGGGTGGCGGCCGCGCGGACCTCGGCGACCCGTGCGGGATCGGCCGGCAGGTCCCACGTGGCGATCCGGTCGGCGGGCAGGGTGTGGGGGCGGGCGACGAGCAGGGCGATGTCGTCGCTCGGGTGCTCGGGCGCCATGACGTCCATGACCGCCTGGCAGGTGTCCTCGGCGGTCCGGTCGGGCCGGGCCAGGGCCCGCCGCAGCAGGTCGAGGGCGACGTCGATGTCGCGGTCGCGGTCGTCCACGAGGCCGTCGGTGTAGAGGACGAGCGTGCTGTCCTCGGGCAGCTCGATCTCGGCCGTCTCGAAGGGCAGGCCGCCCAATCCCAGCGGCGGCCCGGCCGGCAGGTCGGGGAAGGTCACGCTGCCGTCGGGGTGGACCAGCGCCGGCGGGAGGTGGCCGGCACGGGCCATGGTGCACTGCCGCGAGGTGGGGTCGTAGATGACGTACAGGCACGTGGCGCCGACGATGCCGGTGCTGCCCGTGGCGCTCCCGTCGCCCTCCTCGCGGTCCAGGCGCACCAGGAGGTTGTCCAGGTGGGTGAGGAGTTCGTCGGGGGCGAGGTCCAGTTCGGCGAAGGTGCGGGCGGCGGTCCGCAGCCGGCCCATGGTGGCGGCGGCGTGCAGCCCGTGGCCGACGACGTCGCCCACGAGGAGGGCGACGCGGGTACCGGACAGGGGGATGACGTCGAACCAGTCCCCGCCCACCCCGGACTCGGCGGGCACGTAGCGGTGGGCGACCTCGACCGCGCCCTGCTCAGGCAGGCCGCGGGGCAGGAGGCTGCGTTGCAGGGCGAGGGCCAGGGTGTGCTCGCGGGTGTAGCGGCGCGCGTTGTCGATGCACAGGGCGGCGCGGGCGACGAGTTCCTGGGCCAGCCGGCTGTCGTCGTCCCCGAAGGGGGCGGGATCCGTCGAGCGGTAGAAGGCCGCGATGCCCAGCAGGACGCCTCGGGCCAGCAGCGGAACGACGATGAGCGAGTGCACGCCGTACGCGAGGAGCCGCTCGGCGCGCTGCGGGTTCTGGGCGATCCAGCCGGCCGCGGCGTTCAGCTCGGGTTCGAGGATGGCGTGCCCGCTGGTCAGGCAGCGCATGTGGGGGGTTCCGGGCAGCAGCTCCAGGTGCTGCCCGGCCGGGTAGAAGGGGCAGTCGTCGCGGATGCCGTGGACCACCGTGCGGTACAGGTTCGTCCCGGGATCGGCGGCCTCGTCGCCGCGCAGCACGGCCTCGGGCAGGTCGATGGTGACGTAGTCGGCCAGGCTCGGGACCGCCGTCTCGGCCAGCTCGCGGGCGGTGCGGCCCACGTCGAGGGTGGTGCCGATGCGGGTGCTGGCCTCGGCCAGCAGCTCCAGGCGGCGCCGCGCCGCGATGGCGTACTTGCCGACCTCCGGCTCGCCCACCAGCACGAGGCCGCGAACCGGAGGGCGGCCGGGTCCGGCGGTGTCGGGCGGCGGCTGGGCGGGCGATGATCCCGCGTGCCGTGGTCCGGCGTGCCGTGGTCCGGTGCGGGGCGATACGGGGAGGTGGTGGACCGGCGGCGCGTCGACGTCGCCGCCGAGCACGGCCTCGACGACCATGCCCTCCACCCCGGAGGGGCTCGTGATGGGGTGGCTGAGGAGGGTGGCCTCCCGGCCGTGGACGAGGGGCACGTCGACGGCGGCCCGTCGGGACGAGGAGATCAGCTCGGTCGCCTTCTCCTTGAGGATCATCTGATCGCGCGGGTCCAGTTCGATGTCGAGCCGGCCGACGTCGATCAGTCCGACGTCGATCAGCCTGCCCGGCTCGGCGGGCTGCCCGTTATCGGCGGCCCCGGCCGTCGCGGCGTGCCGTTCGGCGTCGAGGTAGGCCCGCAGCAGCCCGCGCTCGCGCGCCGAGCTCTGCTCCATCAGCCGCCGCTCGATCGACTCCGCCGCCCGGGAGACCAGGACGGCCAGGGCCGGGTGCTCGTACGTGTACGGGTACCCGAAGCACAGCACGCCCACGATGTGCCCGCTGAGCTGGTCGCGGATGGGGACGGCGGAACAGGCGCTCGACTGGGAGCGCTCGGCGAAGTGCTCGGCGCCGTAGACGTGGATCAGGTGCCGCTCGGCCAGCGCGAGGCCGATGCCGTTGGTGCCCGCGACCCGCTCGGCGAAGACGAAGCCGGGCACGCTCTGGATGGGGGGCAGGCTCCGGGCCAGGTCGGGTTCGCCGAAGCGGCGTTGCAGCACGGTGCCGTTCGCGTCGGCGAGCGAGATGTTCATCCGACCGCCGGAGAAACGGGTCTGCAGTCGGTCCAGCACGGGTACGGCGGCCCGTACGAGTCGACTGTCCGGGTCGAAGTCGTCCCGGTAGGGCAGCTCGGTCTGGTCCGGGGACAGCCCCAGCAGCCGGCAGCGCAGCCACGAGTTCAGGATCGGACCCCGTACCCCCTGTACGCGGCGCACGTCCCTCGCGTCCCGTACGCCCGTTTCGATCGTCTCGATCGTTTCGCCCACCAGGAACCGCTCACGGGAGCGTGCGGGACCGATCTCGTCTCCCGTGACCCCCATCTGCACCACTTCCCCTTGCCGGTGTGCTCGCTCGTCGCTCACGGTGGATCGGCCGCTGGTTCAGCGTTTTGAGTATATTCCTGGTTATTTGTCCCTTCACAGGACGGCGACCGGATTGACCGGGGATCCCGTCCCTCCGGGAACGTCGAGGGGGCTCACCACGATCATGAACTCGTAGCGCCCCGCGCGGGCGCAGGCGGCCGAGAGCGCCTCCAGGTCGAGGTTGTCCAGCAGGGGCACCCCCATGGCGGCGACGGCCAGGGCGTGGACGGGGGAGTGGAGGCCCTCGACGGGGGAGGGGCGTACGTCGCTGTCCCCGTCCGCGCCGAGCAGGCTGATCGCGCGCTCGGCCAGCAGCGGCAACGCGTCCACGTGGAAGCCCGCGCTCGCCGCGTCCACGTCCCAGGGGCCCAGCTCGCGGCGGCGCCGGAACCGCCCGGTGCGCAGCAGCACCGCGCACCCGTCGTCGATGCCCACGCCGAGTGCCCGCTCGGCCTCGACCACGTCACGGGCCCGTACCGCGTGGCCGGGCTCCAGCCAGTCCGTCCCCAGGACGGCGGGCAGGTCCAGCAGCACGCCCTTGGCGACGAGCGGTCCGAGCGCCGCCACCGAGCCGAAACGTGCGCCGCCCGCGCCGATGACCTCGCGCGCCGGGTGCCCGTCGTAGAGGCGCCCCCGGTAGGCGACGTGCGACAGCGCGTCGAGGTGGGTGACGGCCTTGCCGTGGTAGTCGACGGCGAGGAAGTCCTTGTGGACGGTCGGCTCCGGGGGCTCCACGTCACCGAGGTCGGACATGTGGTGCAGGGCCGGCTTCGCGTTCTCGGGGCCGGGCCGCGTGTCCCAGGGCCGCCCCAGGGGCACCGTCGTCCCGTCCAGCACCAGCGCGGCGGCCCGCCGCACGTGCTCCGCCGTGACCCGGTTCCAGGCCCCCCGCTCCCCGGCCGCCGCCCACCGCTCCCAGGTCCGCAGCGCGGCGAAGACCGCGTCGAACTCCTCCCGCGAGACCTCCACGGCATCGCCGCTGCTCATCGACACGGTGCGCTCCAGACTCGCGACGGGCCCCGGCGACGGGGAACGCCCCGCCACCCGCCGGATCCCTACCCGCTCCGGGCCGCGACCGGCCGCCCGTACCGACAGATGGCCGCACCGGAGCCCCGGGCGCCGTGGTACCGGCGGCCCGGGGCGTGGTGTCAGACGGTGGGGAAGGTGTCGGCCGAGCGGATGCGGTCCTAGAAGAAGCCGAGCTTCTTCGGGGAGTACGACACGAGGAGGTTCTTCGTCTGCTGGTAGTGCTCCAGCATCATCTTGTGGGTCTCGCGGCCGATGCCGGACTGCTTGTAGCCACCGAAGGCGGCGTGCGCCGGGTAGGCGTGGTAGCAGTTCGTCCAGACGCGGCCGGCCTGGATGGCGCGGCCCGCCCGGTAGGCCGTGTTCATGTCGCGGGTCCACACGCCCGCGCCCAGGCCGTAGGAGGTGTCGTTGGCGATGCGGACCGCGTCGTCGAAGTCCTGGAACGAGGTCACCGACACCACCGGGCCGAAGATCTCCTCCTGGAAGATCCGCATCCGGTTGTCGCCCTCGAAGATGGTCGGCTGGACGTAGTAACCGCCGGCCAGCTCGCCGCCGTGCTCGACGCGTTCGCCACCCGTGAGGATCTTCGCGCCCTCCCGCTGCCCGATCTCCACGTAGGAGAGGACCTTCTTCAGCTGCTCCCGCGAGGCCTGCGCGCCGATCATCGTGTCCGTGTCCAGCGGATGGCCCGGCACGATCAGTTCCGTACGGGCCACCGCCGCGTCCAGGAAGTCCGCGTACCGGCCGCGTTCGATCAGGGCGCGCGAGGGGCTCGTACACACCTCGCCCTGGTTCAGCGCGAACATCGTGAAGCCCTCCAGGGCCTTGTCGCGCAGGTCGTCGTCGGTCGTCCAGATGTCGTCGAAGAAGAGATTGGGGCTCTTGCCGCCGAGTTCGAGGGTGACGGGGATCAGGTGCTCCGCCGCGTACTGCATGATCAGCCGTCCGGTGGAGGTCTCCCCGGTGAAGGCCACCTTCGCCACGCGCGGGCTCGACGCGAGCGGTTTGCCCGCTTCCTCGCCGAAACCGTTGACGATGTTCAGCACCCCCGGCGGCAGCAGGTCCGCCACCAGGCTCAGCCAGTAGTGCACCGACACCGGCGTCTGCTCGGCCGGCTTGAGCACCACCGTGTTGCCGGCCGCCAGCGCCGGGGCGAGCTTCCATACCGCCATCAGGATCGGGAAGTTCCACGGGATGATCTGCCCGACCACCCCCAACGGCTCGTGGAAGTGGTAGGCGACGGTGTCCTCGTCGAGCTGGCTGAGCGCGCCCTCCTGCGCGCGCAACGCGCCCGCGAAATAGCGGAACTGGTCCACGGCCAGCGGCATGTCGGCCGCCAGGGTCTCGCGGATCGGCTTGCCGTTCTCCCAGCTCTCCGCGACCGCGAGCGCCTCCAGGTTGCGCTCCATGCGGTCCGCGACGCGCAGCAGGATCGCGGAGCGCTCGGTCGCCGACGTGCGCCCCCAGGCGGGCGCCGCCGCGTGCGCCGCGTCCAGCGCGCGCTCCACGTCCTCGGCCGTACCGCGCGCGACCTCCGTGAAGGGCAGGCCGGTCACGGGGGAGGGGTTCTCGAAGTACCGTCCCCGCGCGGGCGCCACGTACGCCCCGCCGATGTAGTGGTCGTAGCGGGACTCGTACGACATCAGAGCGCCCTCGGTACCGGGCGCGGCGTAACGGGCCATGGTGATCCTCCCCTTGCCGGGCGCTGCTCGCCGTTCGACAGCGCTGCGTGCGGAGGCTAGGGGCGGGTGGGTTGCGCGGACGTTGCACGCCCGACGACGGAGCCCGCGCGCGGGTCCGGGCGCGGGTCCGGGCGCGGGTGCGTGCGCGGGTCCGGGCGCAGGTCGGCGCGTAGGCCCGCGTCCACGTCTACGCCCAACTCCGCGTCCAGCGCCCGGACGCGGGCCAGCGCCGCCGGCCGCCTCCGCGGGCAGGGCGTCGGCCAGCGCCCGCCACACGTCGGGATCCTCCGCGCCCCACGGCCGGCACACCCAGTCCGCCAACAGCCCCGCGTCCGCCCGCGCGATCACCGCCGCCCGCGCCTGGTCCTCGATCCGCCGCCGCAGCCGTACGACGCCGGGCGCGCGGGACGCCGGCAGCAGCGGCCCCGGATAGCGGGTGAGGGCCGCCGAGACCGCGCCCGCCGCCAGATGCCGGCTCACCGCCGTGAAGTCGGCCTCCAGCGGCACGGCGGTCCGGTAGGGGCGAGACAGCAGCACCCCGCCGCCCAACAGGGTCCGCAACCGCGACAGTTCCGCCCGCAGGGTCACCGCCGACACCGACTCGTCCTCATACAGGGCGTACGCCAGCTCCTCCCCGGACAGGCCCTCCGGATGGTGCGCGAGCAGCGCCAGGATCTCGCTGTGCCGCCGCCCGAGCGCGATCCGCCGGCCGCCGAGCACCAGCAGCGCCTCGTCCCGGCCGAGCGCCGTCAGCGTGTCGGGGTCGCCGACCGGCTCCGGGGCGAGCAGCGCCAACTGCGTCTCGGCGGCCCGCGCCACGGCCTGGACGAAGGCCAGCGAGTGCGGGTGGGCCAGCCCGTCGCCGCCCGTGATGTCGACGGCGCCCAGCACCTGGCCGGTCCCCGGATCCCTGACCGGCGCCGCCGCACAGGTCCAGGGATGGACGCGGCGACTGAAGTGCTCCGCCCCGAAGACCTGGACGGGCTGCCCCAGGGCGACCGCCGTACCCGGTGCGTTGGTTCCCATCGCCGCCTCCGCCCAGCGCGAACCCGGTACGAAGCCCAGCCGCTCGGCCCGGCGCAGCGTGGCCGGCTCGCCCTCCACCCACAGCAGCCCGCCCCGCGCGTCGCACACCGCCAGCAGATGGGCGCCGTGCGCCGCGAACGCCCCCACCAGGTCCCGGAACAGCGGCATCACCCGGGCCAACGGGTGCTCCTCGCGGTAGGCCCGCAGGTCCGGCTCCGCCAGCTCCACGCGTGGCGCGCACTCGGGGCTGACGCGCGCCCGCGCGCACCGCCGCCAGGACTTCGCGATCACCGGCCGCACCGGCGGGACGACCCGTCCGTGCGAGGTGAAGGCGGCGTGGGCCCGCCGCAGGGCGCGGCCGCGCTCGGTGGGATCGGCCCCGCCCGGCAGGGCCAACGACGGATCGGCCATGTGGCCCTCCCGGGGGACGGTGGTGCGGCGGGGCGCGGGCGCGCGGCGGGGCAAGCGGAGCGGGTCGACCCCGTGAGCGCCCCCATCGTCATCCCGCCCCGTGACCCCGACAAGCGCTACGTCGGCCATCCGCGCCGAAACCCGGCCGGGGGGCGGTCGAGGAAGGCGAGGAGCAGGAGTTCGGGCGCGGGCAGCCGGGGCGTGCCGTCGGCCCCTGCGGGGGTGTCGGGCGCGGGAGGGTGAGCCGGCCGGAGTCCTCGGGGGTGGGGCGGCCGGGCCGTCGGTGGTGTCGGACGGCATTCGCCAGAGGGCGATCCTCGCGTCGCGGGGCGGGTCGGCGGGAAGGAAGACGGCCGAGCGGCTGATGAGGTCGGAGACCTCTGGGAGCACGCGTTCCTCACGCTTGACTACCGACGACGGGGCGGCCGAGAGTAACCCACGCGAAGGTCTCGCAGTCCGGAGCGACGCCGGCGAGCGTGGAGCGAGACGCGGAACGAGACGTCGGGCCGGCCGGGAACGCAGGGCCTCGACGGCGCGTTTCACAGAGCAGTAGCCCACGCGGGCAGCGGGACCACAGGCAGGTTTTACCGGCGGGTTCCGCAGGCAGGCTCCACGGGCGGGGTCCAGAGGAGGTGTGCGCGGATGTCCAAGAGCGGAAAGATCGCGGTTGCCGGAGTCGCGGCGGCCGTCGTGCTGTTCTGGTTGGTCGGATTCTGGGCGGGACTGGCGGTCCTCATCGGGGTTCCGGCCGTCGCCTACCTCCTGCTGGACTCCTCCCAGAAGCGTCGCCTGCGGGGTATATCCAGGAAGCAACTCGGCCGCTGAGGCCGACAAGGGGGATGTCTTTCATGAACACCGCACAGGTCGCGGCGGTCAGCAGCAATGCCGAGTACGCGTTCACCAAGCCCAACCGCGAGAGCATCACGCTGCTGGCCGGGTTGGGCGTGGAGGGGGACGTGCACGCGGGGGTCACGGTCAAGCACCGCTCGCGCGTCGCACAGGACCCGACCCAGCCGAATCTGCGCCAGGTGCACCTGATCCACCGCGAGCTGTTCGACGAGGTCGCCGAGGCCGGCTTCAGCGTCGAGCCGGGCCAGCTCGGGGAGAACGTGACCACGCAGGGCATCGACCTGCTCGACCTGCCGACGGGGACACTGCTGCGCCTCGGCGAGGAGGCCGTGGTGGAGGTCACCGGCCTGCGCAACCCGTGCCTGCAGATCGACAACTTCCAGGGCGGGCTGCTCAAGCAGGTCGTCGGGAGGGACGAGGAGGGTCGGCTCGTCCGCAAGGCCGGGATCATGGGCGTGGTCCACCGGGGCGGCACCATCCGCCCCGGCGACGCCATCACGGTCACCCTCCCGCCGCTCCCGCACGTCCCGCTCGAACGGGTCTGACGGCTCGGGCGTCCGCTGCCGGGCGCGGGCGTCCGCTCCCGGCGGCGACGGCTGCTACAGGCGCGGGGCTCGGCGGCTGCGGCGGGTCAGTAGTAGTCCCGCATCAGGGTCGTGGCCCATCGCGGTTGGCGGGTCTCGCCGCGCGGGCCGTCGTCGGCGGGCTCGGTGCGGCCGGCCACGACCATACCCACCGGCTCGGACTCCACCACCGTGGCGTCTCCTGTTGTCCGTGCGCTCAGGACGGGCGTACGGCGACCCGGTCCAGGGCCGTGAGCAGCTCCGACAGCGCGGGCAGGTCGGGCAGATCGGGCACGTCGGCCAGTGCGGGATCGCCCGCGGTCGGGACGGCCAGGACCTCGCCGGGTTCCTCGTCCAGCAGGACGAAGGCCGGGCCGTCGGTCCGGGCCACCAGCGACCAGCCGGGCCCGTCCGCCCGCAGCGTCCGGCTGCCCTCGCCGGCGAAGGAGGACCGGACCCGGCCCGGTGGCGGCGCCTGCCGCGTGTAGGCGACGGCTTCGCGCAGCGCCCGTGCCAGGCCGGGGTGCGCGGCCGAGGCGGCCCCGCCGTCTTCCGCGACCCGGCCGTCCCAGTCCGCCCACTCCCGGGCGATCTGGTCGGCGCCGAGCCGCCGCTGCACCGGCCCCCACACGTCGGCCGAGGGCGGCGCCAGCGGCACCCTCCCGGTACCGTCCGCGCCCTGCTCCGGATCGTGCGGTTCCGGTATGCCGGGGGCCGCCACGGTCAGGGCCAGCGGCCAACCCGCCAGGGACACCACGATCGTCCGCTCGTCCGGCGACAGGTCGTAGGCCATCCCGCAGTCCCAGGCGGCGATGGCGGCGGCCACCAGCGCGACGTCGTCCACGACGACCGTCCAGCGCGCACCCTCCTGGTCCTGCCCGAGCACCAACCCGTAGCCGTCGGCGCTCGGATGGACCCCCAGCAGCGCGCACGCCTCCGGGTAATCGTCGCCGAGCATCGTCGGGAACCGCGTGGGGGTCAGCAGTACGGCGGTCAGCACGTACAGCGCGCCCCCGTCCTCCTCCTCGGACACATGCCCTCCCGATCCCGCTCTCGATTCCGCTCCCGATCCTGACGCGGATCGCTCTGTCGTCGGCGCACCTTAACCAGGGAGCGGGGAAACCGTCGAGGGGTGTCGAGGGTTGTCGAGGCGCTCCGTTTGTCGACCGCACCCGCACAGGCCCTTCACGCCCACGATTACTACCTGCACGTAGAGTTGTCCTCCCGCCACAGAAAGGGAGACCGGTGCAGCGTTACGACCGGCTGAGGGAAATCCTCCGTCTCGACCCCGACAAGGACTTCCTGACCATCTACCGGCTCACCGCCACCTACGAGTTCCCCTGGGACTTCACCCGGGCCCTCGAACTCGCCCTGTTCCGGACGTACGCCGTCCCCTCCATCGGGAGCCTGCTCGCCGAGACCGCCGAGTTCACGGAGCGCACGCAGAAGCGCTACGACGACACCGCGCTCCTCCTCGACGCGGTCGTCGAGCACGGCTTCGACAGCGACACGGCCCGCACCGCGATCCGGCGCGTCAACCAGATGCACCGCGCCTACGACATCTCCAACGACGAGATGCGCTACGTCCTGTGCACGTTCGTGGTGATCCCCGCCCGCTGGGTCGACGCCTACGGTTGGCGCCCGCTCACCCACCACGAACGCCGGGCCTGCGCCAACTACTACGCGACCCTCGGCCGACACATGGGCATCCAGGACATTCCGGCTTCCTACGAGGAGTTCGAGGAGACCCTGAACGCCTACGAGGAAGCCCACTTCGGTTGGGACGAGGGAGGCCGCAAGGTCGCCGACGCCACCCTCGACCTGATGGCCTCCTGGTACCCGAGCCCGCTCGCGGCGGCCGTGCGCGCGGGCAGCTTCGCGCTGTTCGACGAGTCCCTGCTCGCCGCCTTCCGCTACGAGAGCCCGCACCCCCGTGTCCGGCGGCTGGTCCGGGGCGCCCTGTGGCTGCGCGGCCGGGCGGTACGGCTGCTGCCGCCGCGCCGGGCCCCGCACTACGCCCGCCAGAACCCGGAGGTCAAGGGCTACCCCCACGGCTACGACGTCGGGGAACTCGGCACCTTCCCCGTGCCCGGCTCCGGCGGCTGCCCCGTCCCCCATCCGCGCCGCCCGGCCGGAGCGGACGCGCAGCCTCCGGCGTAGGGGGCGACGGCGTCGTCAGGCCCGGCGGGTCGCCAGCGCGAGGAAGCGGGTGTCCTCGTCGGCGTACGAGGTCAGCTCCCAACCCGAAGCGGACAGCAGCGGGCGGAGGTTGGGCTCGGCCCGCAGGTCGTCCGGGGTCAGTTCGCGACCCTGGCGCGCCGCGAGAGCCGCCCGCCCGATCGGGTGGAACAGTGCGAGCCGGCCGCCGGGGCGCACCACACGGGCGAGCTCGCCGAGGTTCGCCCCGGGATCGGGCAGGTGCGCGATCAACCCGGCGGCGAACACGGCGTCCAGGACACCGTCGCGCAGCGGCAGCCGGGCCACGTCGGCGCGCAGCAGCGTACCCGCCCGGCCCCGGCCGGCGCGGGTCGCGGCGGCCAACATCGGCGCGGTGAGGTCGACGCCGAGCACGGTTCCCTCCGGCCCGACGGCCGCCCGTAGCGCGGGCAGCGCCCGCCCGGTCCCGCACCCGGCGTCCAGCACCCGGTCGCCCGGGGCGAGGCCGCACTCGGTGACGGCGGTCGCGAAGGCGGGGCCGTCGTCGGGGAACTTGCGGTCCCAGTCGTCGGCGCGCGCCCCGAAGAACTCCTGCACGCGCGCCGGGTCCTCGCTCATACGGTCATCACGGCTCATGCGCCCATGATCCCGCATGCCCGCGCGGGGTCCAGGCCCACCGGTCCACCGGTCCGCCTGCGGGCCGTGCGCAAGCCGGCACCTGGTGTGATCGGAGATGAACGTCTCTCTGTCATATTCCAGCAGTTCCAACGGCTTTCGAAATGCGCCCCCTGTTCGCGCCCTCACCCGGACTAGCGTCCGTGGGCCATGGGACACCTGGACCACGCCGCCTACGGGTGGCTGACACCCGCGCTGTCATACGTGATGGCCTCGATCGGCGCCGCCCTCGGGCTGCGCTGCACCGTTCGCGCGCTCGCTGCCACCGGAGCCACCCGCCGCAACTGGCTCCTCACCGCCGCCTCCGCCATCGGAACCGGCATCTGGACGATGCACTTCGTCGCCGTGCTCGGCTTCCACGTCAGCGGCACCGAGATCCGCTACGACGTGCCGCTCACCCTCCTGAGCCTGTTCGTCGCCATGCTCGTCGTCGGGGCGGGGGTGTTCGCCGTCGGCTACGGGAGGAACCGCGGCCGGGCCCTCGTACTGGGCGGCCTCACCACCGGTCTCGGCGTCGCCAGCATGCACTACCTCGGGATGGCGGCCCTGCGGCTGCACGGCCGGATCTCCTACGACCCGCTCGCCGTCGGGCTCTCGATCGCCATCGCCGTCGTGGCCGCCACCGCCGCCCTCTGGGCCGCGCTCGACATCAAGGCGCCGGTGGCCGTCGCCGCCGCCTCGCTCGTCATGGGCGTGGCCGTCAGCAGCATGCACTACACCGGGATGACGGCCGTCACCGTCCACGTCACCCCCTCTGACCAGGCCCTTCCCGGAGCCACCGCCATGCAGTTCATCTTCCCGCTCGCGGTCGGACTGGGCTCCTACCTCTTCCTGACCGCCGCGTTCGTGGCGCTGTCCCCAACGGCGGACGAGCGGGCCGCCTCGGCCGCGGCGTCGACACGACATCCGATCGAGGGCCCCCCGAACCCCGCCCCCGCTCACTGACCCCGACGGTTGCCCCGCCCACTGAACCGGCCGCTCAACCCGCCGACCGAACCCGCCCACTGACCCCGGCGCTCAACCCTCCCGCCGAAACCCGCACCCGAATCCGCTCACCGATGCCGGTGGTCCCGCGCCGTCGGTGCGACGGCCGTCCGCCGTTCGACCCCGAAGCCGCCCCGCCACCGCCTTCCCGCACCGCCCGGAACGAGGAACCCATGCGCACACCCCGCACCAGACCCGAGGCGGCCGCGCCACCGGAGCCGCCCGCGCCGCGCGGCCGCCGGGCGCACGCCGCCCGGCCCGGGAGTCCGCGGCGCCGGACCCCCTCCGGGCGGCCCGACCGGCCGGCGACGGGGCGCCGGCTGCCCGGCGTAGGGTCCGGGTCCCGCTGCGGCCGGCCACGGTCCGCGCGAAGATCATCTCGCTGCTCATGGTCCCCGTCGTGTCCCTGCTCGCCCTCTGGGGCTTCGCCACCGTCAGCACCGCCCAGGAGATCGCCCGCCTCGGCCAGGTCCGGCAGATCGACGCCACCCTCCGCACGCCCCTCGCGGCCTCCCTGACCGAGCTCCAGGCCGAACGCCGGGCCGCCGTCCGCTTCCTGGCCGACCCCGCTTCCGACCAAGGTCCTGCCCTGGAACAGCAGGCCCGCCGCACCGACGACGCCGTGAAGCGACTGCGCCTCGGCGATCGGCACACCGTCGCGGACAGCGGCGAGCACCCCACCGAGGTCGTCACCCGCCTCGGCGCCTTCGTCACCGAGGCGGAAGCCCTCGCCACCGCCCGCAAGGACGTCGCGGCCCGGCGCATGGGCGCGGACGCCGCCTACGCGACGTACACGCGCGTGGCCGACGCCGCCCTCGCCGCCGAAGGCGCCCTGTCCGGTGGTGAACGCCCCGCACTGGGTCCCGAGTTCCGCGTCCTGCTGGAATTCGCCCGCGCCGGGGAGATGCTGTCGCGCGAGGACGCGCTGCTCGCCGTCCCCGGTACGCCGCGCACCGCCGAAACGCTCCGTCTGCTGGCCGGAGCCGTCGAGACCCGCCGCGCCCTGGCCACCGCCGCCGCCCGCGACCTGCCCGGCGCGCCGCGCGCCGCCTGGGACTCCGTGACGAGGAGCGCCGCGTACGGCGAACTCACCACCGTCGAGGACGAGACCCTGGCCGCGTACGCCCCGACCGGCACCGGCACCGGCACGGCGGCCAAGGACTCCAAGGACCTCAAGGACCCGAAGGACGCCAAGGACGCCCGCGGCACCGGCACCCCCGCCGGCTGGGACGCCGCGTACGCGAGCGTCGGCTCCTCCCTGCGCGAGATCGCCGAGGCCGCGCACGCCCGCGCCGTCGGCGGCGCCGACCCGTTCACCGAGGGCGCGCTCAGCCCGGCGGGCGCAGCGGTGCTGCTGGGGCTGGCCGCCGTCGCCGCCTCGCTCGTCATCTCCGTCCGCATCGGCCGTGCGCTGGTCGTGGAACTGGTCTCGCTGCGCAACACCGCCCTGGAGATCGCCCACCGCAAGCTGCCCCACGCCATGGACCGCCTGCGGTCCGGCCAGGGCATCGACGTGGCGGCCGAGGCCCCGGCCCCACCGGCCGCCGAGGACGAGATCACCCAGGTCGGGGCGGCCCTGTCGACCGTCCACCGGGCCGCGCTGAGCGCCGCCGTCGAACGCGCCGAACTGGCCGACGGGATCAGCGGCGTCTTCGTCAACCTCGCCCGCCGCAGTCAGGTCCTCGTCCACAAGCAGCTGAACCTGCTCGACTCGATGGAACGACGCGCGGACGACCCGGGCGAACTCGGCGACCTCTTCCGCCTCGACCACCTCACCACCCGCATGCGACGCCACGCGGAAAGCCTGATCATCCTCTCGGGCGCCGCCCCTGGACGTGCCTGGCGGACGCCGGTGCCGCTGACCAACGTCGTACGGGCCGCCGTCTCCGAGATCGAGGACTATCCGCGCGTCGAGGTCCGCGGCCTCGCCGAGGCCGCCGTCGTCGGCACGGCCGTCGCCGACCTCACCCATCTCCTCGCGGAACTGATCGAGAACGCCGCCCAGTTCTCCCCGCCGCACACCAAGGTCCGCGTCAGCGGCGAGGGCGTCGGCGCCGGATACGTCCTGGAGGTGGAGGACCGGGGGCTCGGGATGGGACGCGAGGCCCTGGCCGAGGCCAACCGCCGCATCGAGCAGTCCGAGGACCTCGACCTCTTCGACAGCGACCGCCTCGGGCTCTTCGTCGTCAGCCGGCTCTCGGCCCGCCACGGGGTACGCGTCCACCTGCGGACCTCGCCCTACGGAGGGACCACCGCCGTCGTCCTGCTGCCGAACGCCCTCCTCCAGGCGGCGATCGAGCCGGCGCCCGGCGCCGCACCGCAGCCGGAACGGGAACCCGCCCCGGCCCCCGAACGGCCGGAGCGCCCCGAGCCGCGACTGGCGCCGCGTCGGGACGCCGCGACGGAAGGCGCCGGGCGGACGCGCCCGCGGTGCAGGCGCCGCGGCCAACCCCGTGGCGGCGCTGCGGCCGCGCGGCTCGGGCGGCACGGTGACGGAGCTGCCGCGCCGGGTACGTCAGGCCAGCCTCGTCCCGCAGCTGCGCGAGGCCCCCCGGGCGACGGGCGCGACCGGCGAACGCCACGTCGGACCTGCGCCGGACCGCAGCCCGGAAGAGGCCCGCGACCGGATGGCCGCCTACCGCGACGGATGGGCGCGCGGCTCCCGGGAGAACTCCCCCCACGCAGGCAGCGAAGGAGAAGTGTGATGATCGAACACCACAGGATCGGCCTCGACGGGGCCCGTCGGCCCGGGGAACTTGACTGGCTCCTGGACGACATGGTGACGCGGGTCCGCGAGGTCCGGCACGCGGTCGTCCTGTCCAACGACGGCCTGGCGGTGGGTTCGTCCAGCGCCCTGAGCAGGGAGGACGCCGAGCACCTGGCCGCTGTGGCCTCCGGCTTCCACAGCCTCGCCAAGGGCGCGGGACGGCATTTCCACGCCGGGGGCGTGCGCCAGACGATGGTGGAGATGGACGAGGGCTTCCTCTTCGTCGCCGCCGCCGGCGACGGTTCCTGCCTGGCCGTCCTCAGCGCGGCCGGCGCCGACATCGGCCTGATCGCCTACGAGATGGCCCGCCTGGTCAAGCGCGTCGGCGAGCACTTGTACACGCCACCGCGCACGGCGGTCCGCCCGCCGGCCTTCGGGTGAGGGCGGCGGTCCGGCCCGTGGACGGCACGACGGACGGCACGCCGGACGGCCGGTGGGCCGGCGGAGGGGACGGCAGAGGGGGCGGCAAGGCGGGCGGCCGGTGGTACGACGCCGAGGCGGGGCCGCTCGTACGCCCGTACGCCATGACCGGCGGGCGGACGAAGCCCGGACCGCACGGGGTCCGGTTCGACCTGATCGCCTTGGTCGTGGTGGACACGGCCGCCGACGACGCGGACGAGGCCCTGTTGGGCCCCGAACACCGGGCGCTGCTGGGACTCTGCCGCGCCGAGACCCAGTCGGTGGCCGAACTCGCCGCCGACGCGGACCTGCCGGTGGGCGTCGTACGGGTCCTGCTGGGGGATCTCTTGGAGGCGGGGCACGTCAAGGTCAGCCGCCCGGTGCCGCCCGCGCGGCTGCCCGACGAGCGGATTCTGCGGGAAGTCATCGAGGGATTGCGAGCACTGTGATGGGACTGCACGACAACGGGCCGGCGGGGCAGGCGGGTTCGGGACATGCGGATTCGGGACCTGCGGATCCGGGACCTGCGGATCCGGGACCTGCGGGTTCGGGTGACGGCGAAGAGGAGGAGCTGGCCGCACTCGCGCTGAAGATCCTCGTGGCCGGGGGTTTCGGCGTCGGCAAGACCACGCTCGTCGGCGCGGTCAGCGAGATCCGACCGCTGCGGACGGAGGAACTGCTGAGCGAGGCGGGCGAACTGGTCGACGACACGGCCGGGGTGGACCGTAAGACCACGACGACCGTCGCCATGGACTTCGGGCGGATCACGATCCGCGAGGGCCTGTCGCTGTACCTGTTCGGGACGCCCGGCCAGGACCGGTTCTGGTTCCTGTGGGACGAGCTCTCGCAGGGCGCGCTGGGCGCGGTGGTCCTGGCCGACACCCGGCGGCTGGAGGACTGCTTCCCGGCCGTCGACTACTTCGAGCACCGGCGGATCCCGTTCGTGGTGGCCGTCAACTGTTTCGCCGACGCGCGTCGTTACGACGCGAACGAGGTGGCGCGGGCGTTGGACCTGGATCAGGGGACCCCGGTGGTGCTGTGTGACGCGCGGGACCGGGACTCGGGGAAGGAAGTGCTGATCAGGCTGGTCGAGCACGCCGGGCGGGTGCACACCGCCCGGCTGCTCGACTCGGTGTCGCCCCCCGCCGGTCCCGTGTGACACGGGACCGGCGGGGGAGTGGTCGGCGGAGGGGAAAGGGAAATGGAAAGGGGAGCGGTCAGTCCGCGATGCCGGCCACGGCGATCACCTTGTCGATGGGCACGCGGACGAGGAGTTCGCCGGGGACGCCGTTGCGGCGGCCGAACGCCTCGCCGTGCTCCTCACCCATGTAGCGGGCGCCGATGCGGGTCGCCCAGCGGAGCATGTCCTCCGGGTCCTCCTCGTACCCGCTGATCTTCGCCCGTCCCTCCAGGACGACGTGGGAGAAGGGCGGGCGGTCGTCGTCCACGCAGAGGGCGACCCGGCCGTCACGGGCCAGATTCCGCCCCTTGACGGTATGGGCACCGGTGTTGAAAACGAAGGAATCGCCGTCGAGAACGAACCAGATCGGAGCGATGTGCGGGCTTCCGTCCGCGCGGACCGTGGACAGCTTCCCGGTGCGGGTGGAGCGCGAGACGAACGCCCGCCATTCCTCTTGAGTCATCTTCCGTGCCATGGGTCCATCCTCCTTGCCCCAAAGCCGCTGGTGGGGAAGGCTGGCGGGACGACTACGCGGGGTGGGGCGCGGCCACGTCGGCCGCGTCGACGGGGAGGGGCTGGAAATGGCACTGGACAAGCAGCTCGACTGGCTTCTGGACGATCTGACGCGCAGGGTCCAACAGGTCCGGCACGCGGTGGTGCTGTCGAACGACGGGCTGGTGACGGCGGCGAGCGCCGGACTCGCGCGGGAGGACGCGGAGCACCTGGCGGCCGTGGCGGCCGGGTTGCAGAGCCTGGCCAAGGGGTCGGGGCGGCACTTCCGGGCGGGTGAGGTGCGCCAGACCATGGTCGAGTACGACGAGGGCTTCCTCTTCGTGGTGGCGGCCGGTTCGGGCAGCTGTCTGTGCGCGCTGAGCGCGGCCGAGGCCGACATCGTGCAGGTGGCGTACGAGATGACGCTGCTCGTCAACCGGGTCGGGGAGCACCTGGGCGTCGCGGAGCGGCGTATCACCGGGGGCTGACGGGGGCCGTTCCGGGGTTCGTTCGGGGGCTCGTTCGGGAGTTATCCACAGGCCTCGCGCGATGTCGTCGCGCGGAGTTACGGTCTTCACACAGAGTGATCGACGCTCGTGGGGGAGGCCGTGATGAACGTGGAAGCGCCGGTGCGTACGTCCGTGGACAGGGGTACGGACGATGGCCCGGAACGACAGGCTCTACGAGTGGAGGCGCGCCCGCAGACGCTGCTCGGCGGGGTCCGGGCGGCCGGGGAACTGGGCCTGAGCCGGGGTGAGTTCGTGCGGGCCGTACAGCTGGGACTGGTGCGGCCGGGCCCGCGGGGTCCGGGAGGCTCGGCGAGGTTCGCGCGGGCCGAGCTGGAGCGGGTCAAGGCGGAGGAGGGGTTCCCCGAGGCGCTGCGCGCCCGGGTCACCACCGTCGCCGGTGTCGACGCGTGCGCGGAGGCGTTGGGCGTCGGGCCGAGCCGGTTCACCCGGCTCGCGCGCTGCGGGCACCTCACGCCGCTCGGCTACCGGATCAACCGCTACCGGGTCGTCGTCTGGGTGTACCCGGTCGCGGAGCTGCGGGAGTTCGCCGCGCGGGAGCCGGGGATGTTGAGCGGGGTCGCGTCCCCGCGCGACCTGGAGTTGGTCCGGTCTCGGGCGGATCTGCGCCCGCGCCGATGGCGGGCCCGGCATGTGGGGCTGCTGCTGAGAGGGACCGCCGACCCGTGGGAGCGGGCCGCCGTGCTGGCTTCCGTACTGCCCGAGGAGGCGCTGCGGGCGGCCGTGCCCGACCCGCTCGAACGGATCGTGCTCGCCGCGCTCGCACCGCCGCCGCCCTACGGCCACCCGCAGGTGCCGGCGGCCGAGGCGGTGGCCCGGGGACTGCTGCGCGCGGACTCCCCGGAGGAGGTCGACTGGTACCGCACCAGCCTCGACTTCGCGCTGACCGGGGCGCGGGCTCAGTCGAACTCGACGGGGGACAGGGGGCCGACGTAGACCCAGGCCCCGCCCTCCCGGGCGAAGTCGCTGTGCTCGCGCAGCGAACCCGTGTGCCCGCCCTCGCGGTAGTGCGCGCGGAACTCCACCGAACCCCGGGTCTCGAACATCCCGCCGCGCTCGGTGGCGAGGATCTCCAGCCGCTCCCAACACTGCCCGGGATCCAGGTCCAGCCGGGCCGGCCGGGTCGTGGAGTGCCAGGAGCGCAGCAGGTAGGCGGTGTCGCCGACGGCGAAGGCGCTGAAGCGCGAGCGCATCAACAGCTCCGCGGTCGGGGCCGCCCGCGCGCCGGAGTGGAAACGGCCGCAGCACGTCGCGTAGGTGGCGGGCAGCCCGCAGGGGCAGGGACGGTCCGGGGTGGACATGGTGGCTCGGTTCTCCGGGTCGGGAAGGCGGTGGACGGCGGCTCAGACGGTCGGACCGGCCGGCGGGGTCTTCGGGGAGTAGGGCCGGAAGAGGCCCTCCTGCACCACGGAGACCAGCAGCCTGCCCTCCAGGTCGTAGATACGGCCCCGGGCCAGGCCGCGGCCGCCGTGCGCGATGGGCGACTCCTGGTCGTACAGGAACCACTCGTCCGCCCGGAACGGCCGGTGGAACCACATGGCGTGGTCCAGGGAGGCCATGTCGAAACCGCGCATGCCCCACAGCGGTTCCACGGGGATGCGCACGGCGTCGAGGAGGGTCATGTCACTGGCGTAGGTGAGGGCGCAGGTGTGCACGAGCGGGTCGTCGCCCAGGGGGCCGACCGCCCGCATCCACACCGCGCTGCGCGGATCGGCGTCCTTGAGCTCTTCGGGGGTCCAACGGAGCCGGTCCACGTACCGGATGTCGAAGGGCTGGCGGCGGGCCATCCGCTCCAGGGCCTCGGGCAGCGCGCCCAGGTGCTCGCGGATCTCGTCGGCGACCTTCGGGAGCGTGTCCGGGTGCGGGAAGTCGAGGCGGGGAGGCAGCTGGTGCTCGATGCTGCCCTCCTCCGGGTGATGGAAGGAGGCGGTCAGATTGAAGATGGTCTTGCCCTGCTGGACCGCGGTGACGCGGCGGGTCGTGAAGGAACGCCCGTCGCGCACCCGCTCCACCTGGTACACGATCGGCACCCCGGGAATGCCGGGGCGCAGGAAGTACGCGTGCAGCGAGTGGACCGGGCGGTCGCTCTCGGTGGTGCGGCCGGCGGCCACCAGCGCCTGGCCGGCGACCTGCCCGCCGAACACGCGCTGGAGGGACTCCTGGGGGCTCGCGCCCCGGAAGATGTTGACTTCGATCTGCTCCAGGTCGAGCAGATCGACCAGTCTCTCGGCGGGGTTCGTCATCTCGGGTTCTCCACCTTCTCCACGTTGTCCACTGTCGGGTCCGGCCGTCGCACTGCCGCGATCAGAGTGCGCCGAGTTCGCCGACCGAGGTGACCCGGATGACGGCCCGGCCCTCCTCGTCGGACGCCGCGAGGTCGACCTCGGCGCTGATGCCCCAGCCATGGTCACCGTTCGGGTCGGCGAAGGTCTGGCGGACGCGCCACAGCCCGTGCGCGGGGTCCTCCTCGATCTGGAGGAGCTTCGGGCCGCGCGCGTCGGGGCCGGTGCCGAGGTCGTCGTACTCGTCCCAGTACCCGTCCATGGCCTCGCCCCAGGCGTCGGCGTCCCAGCCGGACTCGCCGTCCAGCTCGCCCAGCTGGTCGACGTGGTCCAGCGCGGCCAGCTCCACCCGGCGGAACATCGCGTTGCGGACGAGCACGCGGAAGGCACGGGCGTTCGCCGTGACCGGCTTGACCTGGTCGGCCTTCTCCTGGGCCTGCTCCGCCGTCTCCACCTCCGGGTTCGCCAGCTGCTCCCACTCGTCGAGCAGGCTGGAGTCGACCTGGCGGACCAGTTCGCCGAGCCAGGCGATGAGGTCTTCGAGGTCTTCGGACTTCAGGTCGTCGGGGATGGTGTGGTCCAGCGCCTTGTACGCGCTCGCCAGGTAGCGCAGGACGATGCCCTCGGTGCGGGCCAGCTCGTAGAAGGAGGTGAACTCGCTGAAGGTCATCGCCCGCTCGTACATGTCGCGGATGATCGACTTCGGGGAGACCGGGTGGTCACGGACCCACGGGTGGCTCTTGCTGTAGACGTCGTAGGCGTGGAGCAGCAGCTCTTCGAGCGGCTTGGGGTAGGTGACGTCCTGGAGCCGCTCCATCCGCTCCTCGTACTCGATCCCGTCGGCCTTCATCGCCCCGACGGCGATACCGCGCTCCTTGTTCTGCTGGGCGGCCAGGATCTGGCGCGGGTCGTCCAGCGTGGATTCGACGACCGAGACCATGTCCAGCGCGTACGAGGGGGATTCGGGGTCCAGCAGGTCGAAGGAGGCCAGCGCGAAGGTGGACAGCGGCTGGTTCAGCGCGAAGTCCTGCTGGAGGTCGACGGTGAGCCGGATCGTGCGGCCCTCCGCGTCCGGGGTGTCCAGCTTCTCGACGACGCCGCCGTCCAGGAGCGAGCGGTAGATCGCGATGGCCCGGCGGATGTGCCGCAACTGGGCCTTGCGCGGCTCGTGGTTGTCCTCCAACAGGTGGCGCATCGCCTGGAAGGCGTCACCCGGCCGCGCGATGACCGACAGCAGCATGATGTTGGTGACCTTGAAGCGCGAGGTCAGCGGCTCCGGGTCGGCCGCGATCAGCTTCTCGAAGGTGGTGTCCGACCAGGCCACGAAGCCCTCGGGAGCCTTCTTGCGGACCACCTTGCGGCGCTTCTTCGGGTCGTCACCGGCCTTCGCGAGGGCCTTCTCGTTCTCGATGACGTGCTCGGGGGCCTGCGCGACCACGAAGCCGGCCGTGTCGAAACCGGCCCGGCCGGCGCGTCCGGCGATCTGGTGGAACTCGCGGGCCCGCAGCGTGCGCACCCGGTTGCCGTCGTACTTGGTGAGCGCCGTGAACAGCACCGTGCGGATGGGGACGTTGACGCCCACGCCCAGGGTGTCGGTACCGCAGATCACCTTCAGCAGACCGGCCTGCGCCAGCTTCTCCACGAGCCGCCGGTACTTGGGCAGCATGCCCGCGTGGTGCACGCCGATGCCGTGGCGCACGTACCGGGAGAGGTTCTGCCCGAACTTGGTGGTGAAGCGGAAGTTGCCGATCAGCTCGGCGATCTTGTCCTTCTCCTCGCGGGTGCACATGTTGATGCTCATCAACGACTGCGCCCGCTCGACCGCCTGGGCCTGCGTGAAGTGCACGATGTAGACGGGGGACTGCCGGGTCTCCAGCAGTTCGGTGATGGTGTCCGTGATCGGGGTGGTGACGTACTCGTACGACAGGGGCACGGGCCGGGTCGCCGAGCGGACCACGGAGGTCGGCCGGCCGGTGCGCCGGGTCAGGTCCTCCTCGAACCGCTTCACGTCGCCGAGCGTCGCCGACATCAGGACGAACTGCGCCTGCGGCAGCTCCAGCAGCGGGATCTGCCACGCCCAACCGCGGTCCGCCTCCGCGTAGAAGTGGAACTCGTCCATCACGACCTGGCCGATGTCCGCGTACTTGCCGTCGCGCAGCGCGATCGAGGCCAGCACCTCGGCGGTGCAGCAGATGATGGGAGCGTCGGCGTTCACGGAGGCGTCGCCGGTCAGCATGCCGACGTTCTCGGTGCCGAACAGCTTGCACAGGTCGAAGAACTTCTCCGACACCAGCGCCTTGATCGGCGCCGTGTAGAAGGTCACCTTGTCCTGGGCCAGCGCGGTGAAGTGGGCGCCGGCGGCGACGAGGCTCTTGCCGGAGCCCGTCGGGGTGGAAAGGATCACGTTCGCCCCGGAGACGACCTCGATCAGCGCCTCCTCCTGAGCCGGGTACAGGGTGATGCCCTGGTCCTCCGCCCACGAGGAGAAAGCCTCGAAGAGGGCATCGGGGTCGGCGTTCGGCGGGAGCTGATCAATGAGGGTCACACCCCCCATCTTGCCTGGCTTCTCACCGGAAGAGGGAACCGGCGGACCCAAGGAAGATCATCACGGGTACGCTGTGCCGTCGAGGCGGCCCGAACGAATCCCTCAACCGGGCCCCACCACGACAGGACCGGGGCGGGTAACGAGCATGATGGGTCCGGCGCACTCACTGTCCGGGGCGGCGGCCTGGCTGGGGGTGGGTGCCGCGACAGCCGCGGCCGGACACCCGATGCCCTGGCCGGTCCTCGTCGTCGGCGCCCTCATCTGCGCGGGCGCCGCGCTCGCCCCCGACCTCGACCACAAGTCGGCGACGATCTCCCGCGCCTTCGGTCCCCTCTCCCGGGGCCTGTGCGAGGTGGTCGACAAGATCTCCTACGCCGTCTACAAGGCCACCCGCTCCCCGCGCGACGCACGCCGCACCGGCGGCCACCGCACCTTGACCCACACCTGGGTCTGGGCCGTGGTCATCGGCGCCGGCTCCTCCGTGCTCGCGGTGACCATCGACCGCTGGGGCGTGCTCCTCCTGCTCTTCGTCCACCTCGTGCTGGCCGTCGAAGGCCTGCTGTGGCGGGCCGCCCGGATGTCCAGCGACATCCTCGTCTGGCTCCTCGGCGCGACCAGCGCCTGGATCCTGGCGGGTGTCCTGGACCAGCCGGGCAACGGCGCCGGTTGGCTGTTCACCGGCCCCGGTCAGGAATACCTCTGGCTCGGCCTGCCGGTCCTGCTCGGCGCCCTCGTCCACGACATCGGTGACGCGCTGACCGTCTCCGGCTGCCCGATCCTGTGGCCCCTGCCGATCGCCGGCAAGCGCTGGTACCCGATCGGCCCGCCGAAGGGGATGCGCTTCCGGGCGGGCAGCTGGGTGGAGCTCAAGGTGCTCATGCCGGTGTTCATGCTGCTCGGCGGCGTGGGCGGCGCGTCGGCCCTCGGGTTCATCTAGGAGGTGTCCGGCGGATCATGGCCGGGCCCGCGGCGTCTGGCACGGCGCCTCGCCGCGTTGCCGAAACGTCCCGATAGCTCCGCTATCAAGACGCTCCGGCGGCCTTGCGATGCACCGCACCAGACGCCGCGGCCTATCCGACCCTGACCCGCCGGACACCTCCTAGTCGGCCGCCGCCCACGCGCCCCCTTGTCGGGTGGGGGTCTCAGCCGTGCCAGGAGCGCCACAGGGCCGCGTAGGCGCCGTCGGCCGCCACCAGATCGTCGTGGGAGCCGAGCTCGCTGATCCGGCCCTCCTCCACCACCGCGATCACGTCCGCGTCGTGCGCGGTGTGGAGGCGGTGGGCGATGGCGATGACCGTGCGGCCGTCCAGCACCCGGGCCAGCGAACGCTCCAGGTGCCGGGCCGCCCTCGGGTCCAGCAGCGACGTCGCCTCGTCCAGCACCAGCGTGTGCGGGTCCGCCAGCACCAGGCGGGCCAGCGCCACCTGTTGCGCCTGCGCCGGTGTCAGCGCGCTCCCACCGGAGCCGACCTCGGTGTCCAGACCGGCGTCCAGGGCACGGGCCCAGCCGTCCGCGTCCACCGCGCCCAGCGCCGCCCACAGTTCGGTGTCCGCCGCGTTCGCCCGCGCCAGGCGCAGGTTGTCGCGCAGCGAGCCGACGAACACGTGGTGCTCCTGGTTGACCAGGGCCACGTGCTCCCGGACCCGCTCCGCCGGCATCCGCGACAACCGCGCGCCACCGAGGGTGACCTCGCCGGTCCGGGGCGCGTAGATGCCCGCCAGCAGCCGCCCGAGGGTGGACTTGCCCGCCCCGGAGGGCCCGACGAGCGCCATCCGGGTGCCGGGGGGCACGGACATCGACACCTGGTGCAGGACGTCCACGCCCTCCCGGTACCCGAAGCGCACTTCGTCCGCCCGCACGCCACGCCCCTCGGGCGTGACGGCCTCGTCCCCGCCGTCGGGTTCGATCTCGTGGACCCCCACCAGCCGACCGAGCGACACCTGCGCGATCTGCAACTCGTCGTACCAGCGCAGGATCAGCCCGATCGGGTCGACCATCATCTGCGCCAGCAGCGCCCCCGTCGTCAGCTGCCCCACCGACATCCAGCCCCGCAGCACGCAGTAGCCGCCGATCAGCAGCACCGAGCCGAGGATGGTCACGTAGGTGACGTTGACGACCGGGAAGAGGACCGTACGCAGGAACAGCGTGTACCGCTCCCAGGCCGTCCACTCCTTGATCCGCCGCTCCGACAGTTCGATCCGGCGCTCGCCCAGGCGGTGCGCCTCGACGGTGCGGCCCGCGTCCACGGTCTCGGTGAGCGCCGCCGCGACCGCCGCGTACCCCGCCGCCTCCGAGCGGTACGCGGAGGGAGCCCGGCGGAAGTACCACCGGCAGCCGATCACCAGCACCGGCAGCGCCACCAGCGCGGCCAGGGCCAGCGGCGGCGCGGTCACCGCGAGCGCCCCGAAGAGCAGCGAGACCCACACCACGCCGATGGCCAGCTGCGGCACGGCCTCGCGCATCGCCTCGGCCAGCCGGTCGATGTCGGTGGTGATCCGCGACAGCAGGTCACCGGTACCGGCCCGCTCCAGCACACCCGGCGGCAGGCCGACGGAACGCACGAGGAAGTCCTCGCGCAGGTCGGCGAGCATCTCCTCGCCGAGCATCGCCCCGCGCAGCCGCACCATCCGCGTGAAGAGGGTCTGCACGGCCAGGGCCACCGTGAACGCCAGTGCCACCCAGCCGAGGTGGAGCTCCCGCGCGCCGCGCGCGAGGTCGTCCACCACCCGTCCCAGCAGGTACGGGCCGACCATGGAGGCGACCACCGCGACCGCGTTGACCGTCACCAGCAGCACGAAGGCCCGCCGGTGGCGCAGGAACAGGCCGCGCACGTAGCCCCGTACGGTCGCCGAGGTGCCCACGGGCAGGGTCGCGGCGGTCTCGGGGGCTGCCGGATCGTACTGCGGCGGTGCCACGCCGATCATGCGGATTCCTCGATCTCTGTGAGTGCTTCTTCCATGTCGGCCAGTCGCCGTTCCTCGTCCGTCTCGCGCGTGACGACGGCCCGGTAGCGGGGGTCGGTCCGCAGGAGCTCGCGGTGCGTGCCCGTCGCCGCGGCCCGGCCCTCGTGGACGAGGACGACCCGTTCTGCGCGGTCCAGCAGCAGTGGCGAGGACGCCAGGACCACGGTGGTGCGTCCGGCGCGCAGGGCGGTGATCCCGTCGGCGATCCGGGCCTCCGTATGGGAGTCGACCGCCGAGGTCGGCTCGTCCAGGACGAGGACCTCCGGGTCGGTCACCAGGGAACGGGCCAGCGCGAGGCGCTGGCGCTGCCCGCCGGAGAGGGACCGGCCGCGTTCGGTGATCCGGGCGTCCATCGGATCGGCGATCCCCTCGGGCGCGGACTGCAGGAGCGAGTCCAGCACGTCGCCGCACTGCGCCGCCGACAGGGCCGGCTCGGGGGCCACCGCTCCCGAGGCCGGTACGTCGAGCAGCTCGCGCAGCGTCCCGGACAGCAGCACCGGATCCTTGTCCTGTACGAGGACCAGCGCGCGTGCCGTGTCCAGCGCGAGCGCGTCCAACGCGACCCCGCCGAGCAGCACCGAGGGCCCCTCGGCCGCGCTGTCCAGCGGGTGGCCGCCCAGGCGTTCGGCGAGCCGCCCCGCCAGGTCCGGGTCCCCGCACACCACGGCGGTGAACCGCCCGGCCGGGGCCACCAGCCCCGTCACGGGGTCGTACAGGTCGCCGCCCGGCGCCGGGGCCGCCACCGGCTCCGCCGCACTCGCGTCCACGGCGTCGGCGGCGTCGGACTCCGTTCGCGTCAGGGCCAGGACGCGGGCCGCGCGGGTGGCGGACGGCCGCGAGAAGGAGTAGGCCATCGCGATCTCCTGGAAGTGCCGCAGCGGGTACAGCAGGGTGGCCACCGCGCTGAAGGCCGCGACGAGTTCACCCACCTCCAGCCGACCGTCCAGGACCAGCGCCGAGCCGTACCAGACGACCGCGATCAGCAGGATGCCCGGCAGCAGCACCTGGATCGCCGCGATCAGCGCCCACATCCGGGCACTGCGCACGGCGGCCTGGCGGACCTGCTGCGAGGCCTCGCGGTAGCGTCCCAGGAACAGTTCCTCGCCGCCGATGCCGCGCAGCACGCGCAGGCCCGCCACGGTGTCGGAGGCCAGTTCGGTGGCCTTGCCCGCCTTCTCGCGCTGGACGTCGGCGCGCCGGGTGGCGCGCGGCAGCAGCGGCAGCACGGACAGGGCGAGCACGGGGACGCCCACGGCGACGACCACGCCGATGGCCGGCGCGTAGAACAGCAGGCCGACGCAGATGGCGACGACGGCGACCACGGCGGCGAGGAAGCGGGAGACGGCCTCGACGAACCAGCCGATCTTCTCGACGTCGGCGGTGGACACCGCCACCACCTCGCCGGCGGCGACCCGTCGGGTCAGGGCCGAACCCAGTTCGGCGGTCTTGCGGGCGAGCAACTGCTGCACGCGCGCGGCCGCGGTGATCCAGTTGGTGACGGCCGTACGGTGCAGCATCGCGTCGCCGACGGAGATCGCGACGCCGAGGACGACCATGAGGGCGCCGACGAGCAGCAGCCCCCGCCCGTCGCGCCGGACGACCGCGTCGACGCCCAGGCCCACCGCGTAGGGCAGGGCGGTGACCCCGCAGAAGTGCAGTACGCCCCACGCCAGGCTCTTGGCCTGGCCGCCGAGTTGTCCCCGGCCGAGCCACAGCAGCAGCCGGGGGCCGGATCGGGCGTCGGGTACTCCGGGATCCGGATACGGAAGATCACTGATCTGCATGACGCCCCATGATTCGAGTGGTGGAACCCGAACAAGGTTCGCCGTCCGGACGGGCGCCCGGCAATCGATTTTGCGTTGGCCAAGGCCTGACGCGAAAAGGTCCGCGTACGGCGTCGGTCAGGGACGGGTGGCGCGCTCCAGTTCCAGCAGCACCGACCGGTACGGGTGCCCGGTCGCCCGGTGCATCGCCACCTCGCACATGCGGTTCGCGGACACGTACGCGTCGAACGTCCGGGCCGTCACCTCCGCCGCCTCGCGGGCCGTCGCCGAGTCCGTCAGTTCCGGGTGCAGCATCCCCCGGTCCCCGGCGAAGGCGCAGCAGCCGGCGTCGTCCGGGACCACGACCTCCTCGGCGCAGGCCTCGGCCACGGCCCGTAGCCGCCCCTCGTCGTCCAGATGGAGGGTGGAGCAGGTGGGATGGAGGACGGCCGAGCCGACCGTACGCCGGATCTCCAGGCGGGGCAGCAGTTCTTCGGCGGCCCAGACGACCGAGTCCACGATCCGCAGCGCCCTGTGGAGGGCGAGGTTGTCGTCGGTCAGGTACGGGACCACCTCGCGGGCGATGCCCAGGGTGCAGGAGGAGGCGTCGACCACCAACGGCAGCCGACCCCCCGCCGTCCAGCCCCAGGCGGCGGCCACGATCCGGTTGGCCATCAGGCGGGCGCCCTCCTCGTAGCCCTTGGAGTGCCAGATCGTCGCGCAGCAGGTTCCGGTCACGTCGCGCGGGATCCACACCGGCTTCCCGGCCCGCTCCGACACGGCCACCACCGCCTCGGGCAGGGAGGGCCCCGGATCGCCGTCGGGCCCGCCGAAGATCCGGTTGACGCAGGCCGGGTAGTACACGGCGGCCGCGCCCACGCGCCGGGTCGCGGGCAGCCCGCGGGCCGCGGCGCCGGGGACCTGAGGCAGCCACCGCGGCACCAGGTCGGGGCGTACGAGCCTGCGCGCCGCCTCCGTCACCGCCGCCAGCGGCCGGTCCCCGACCCGGGCGGTGAGCGTGTCGGCCGCGCCGACGGCGAGGCGCGCGGCGGCCTCGACGGCCCTGAAGCGGCGGGCGGCCAGGGCGGCGGCCCGCTCCTCGCGGGCGGAGTGCCGACGGTGGCGGAAGTCCTTCATCAGCGCGCCCGTGTCGATCCCGACCGGGCAGGCGAGACGGCAGGTGGAGTCGCCCGCGCAGGTGTCGACGGCGTCGTAGCCGTAGGCGTCGAGCAGCGCGTCGAGGACGGGGGAGCCCGGGGCCTGGCGCATCATCTCGCGGCGCAGCGCGATCCGTTGGCGCGGCGTGGTCGTCAGGTCCTTGCTGGGGCAGGTCGGTTCGCAGAAGCCGCACTCGATGCACGGGTCGGTGACGGCCTCCACCCGAGGGATGGTCTTCAGGCCCCGCAGATGGGCGCGGGGGTCGCGGTCGAGGACGATCCGCGGGGCGAGGATCGCGTCCGGGTCGATGATCCGCTTGGTGCGCCACATCAGTTCCGTGGCCCGCGGCCCCCATTCCAGTTCCAGGAAGGGCGCCATGTTGCGGCCGGTGGAGTGCTCGGCCTTCAGCGATCCGTCGAACCGCTCGACCGTCAGCCGGCAGAAGGCCTCCATGAAGGCCCCGTACCGGGCCACGTCGGCGGGGTCGGCGGCGTCGAAGGCGAGCAGGAAGTGCAGGTTGCCGTGGGCGGCGTGACCGGCGACGGCCGCGTCGAACCCGTGCGCCGCCTGGAGTTCGAGGAGGGCCTCGCAGGCCTGCGCGAGCCGGGCCGGCGGGACGGCGAAGTCTTCGGTGATGAGGGTCGTGCCCGGCGCGCGGGCGCCGCCGACGGCCGCCACGAAGGCTTTGCGGGCCTTCCAATAGCCGGCGATGACGGCGGGGTCGCGGGTGAAGGCGTTGGTGACGGAGGCGACCGGCGCCACCAGGTCCAGGCGCGGCAGCAGCGCCGCCGCCCGCCGCTCGTACTCCTCGCGCCCGGCCCGGTCGGGGGCGCGGAACTCGACCAGCAGCGCCGTCGTGTCCTTGGGCAGCAGCGCCCAGTCGGCGGGTACGCCCGCCACGCTGACCGAGGCGCGCAGGGTGTTGCCGTCCATCAGCTCGACGGCGAGGGCGCCGGCCTCGTTGAACAGCGGTACGGCGGCGGCCGCCGCCGGCAGGGAAGGGAAGAACAGCAGGGCGCTCAGCAGCTCGCGGTCCAAGGGCAGGGTGTCGAAGACGACGTCGGCGATGAAACCGAGGGTGCCCTCGGAGCCGACGATGAGGCCGCGCAGGATCTCGACGGGGGTCGTGCCGTCGAGGTAGGCGTCGAGCCGGTAGCCGGTGGTGTTCTTGATCGCGTACTTGGCGCGGATCCGGGCGACGAGTGCGGGATCGGCCTCGATCTCGTGCTTGATCTCCATCAGGCCGTGGCAGAGCGCGGGTTCGGCGCGGGCCAGCTCCTCGTCGGCGAGCGGGTCGGCCGTGTCGACCACGGTGCCGGTCGGCAGGACGAGGGTGAGGGAGGACAGGGTGCGGTAGGAGTCGCGGGTGGTGCCGGCGGTCATGCCGGAGGCGTTGTTGGCGACGACCCCGCCGAGGGTGCAGGCGAGGGCGCTGGCCGGGTCGGGACCCAGGATCCGGCCGTGCCGGGCGAGCGCGGCGTTGGCCCGCTGGACGGTGGTGCCGGGCCGGATCCGGGCGCGCAGGCCCTCTTCGAGGACCTCGATCCCGGCCCAGTGGCGGCGTACGTCGACCAGGATGTCCTCGCCTTGAGCCTGGCCGTTGAGGGAGGTCCCGGCGGCGCGGAAGACCACCTCGCGCTGTCGGCCGTGGGCGTAGGAGAGCACCGCCGAGATGTCGTCGATGTCCTCGGCGATCACCACGACCTGCGGCACGAAGCGGTACGGGGAGGCGTCGGTGGCGTAGCGGACCAGGTCGGAGACCTTCCACAGCACCTTCTCGGCGCCCAGCAGTTCGGCCAGCTCGGTGCGCAGGGTCGCGGGGGTGCCGGCCGCCGGCCGGTCCGGGACCCGGTCGGGGGACGGGCCGCGGGGGGTGCGCGGGCGCAGCGCCCCCGGCTCCGGTTCCAGCAGCGGCATGGTCGCCCTCCCTCGTGCGTCGCGGTCCGTCGGCGCGGAGGACGGGGCGGCCTGCTCGGCAGATGCTCGGCAGGCGCGCTCGGCGGGCCCGCTTCAGCAGGCGCGCCGCTCCGCCGGGGCGTCCGCCAGCGCGTCCAGCAGGCCGCCGAGCACCTCGCGCTGTTCGGCGGTCAATGGAGCCAGGATCTCCTCTGCCGCGTCGGTTCGCGCGTTACGCAGACGGCGTAGCGTGGCGCGGCCGGTTTCGGTGAGCTCGATCCGGATCACGCGCCGGTTCGCCGGGTCGGGTACGCGGCGCACGCAGTCGGCCGCCTCCAGCCCGTCCACGAGGGTGGTCACGGCGCGGGGGACGACCTCCAGCCGCGCGGCCAGATCGGCCATGCGGGGCGGCTGACCGCCGCCGTAGTGCGAGACGAGGCGCAGCAGCCGGCCCTGGGCGGGGGTGATCCCGAGCGGTTCCATGTACCGCTTCTGGATGCGGTGGAGCCGGCGCGTGAGGCGCAGCAGCTGCTCGGCGAGGACGCCGTCGGTGGTGTCCCGCGTGCCGTCGGCGGAGTCCCGGGCGGCGCTCTCGCGGGTGTCGGTGTCGGAACCGGTGCTCATACTGGGAAACAGTACCAGGACCCGATTCATTGTGAGTATAGGTAACAATGAGCTAAGCTCATCGGAGTCGCGTCAGAAGGAGGCCCATGCGCCCCGAAGAACCGGACTGGATCCCATCGAACGAAGCCCTCGACCCCTCCCGCCCGGCCCCGGCGGAGCGCCCGCGCGAGCTGCGCCGCATCGTCGGCCTGTTCCGCCCCTACCGCGGCCGGCTCGCGGTCGTCGGCGCGCTCGTCGCCGCCTCCTCCCTGGTCGGCGTGGCCTCGCCGTTCCTGCTCAAGGAGATCCTGGACGTCGCCATCCCGCAGGGGCGTACGGGACTGCTCAGCCTGCTGGCGCTCGGCATGATCCTCACCGCCGTCGTGACCAGCGTCTTCGGCGTGCTCCAGACCCTGATCTCCACCACGGTCGGCCAGCGCGTCATGCACGACCTGCGGACCGCCGTCTACGGCCGGCTCCAGCGCATGCCGCTGGCCTTCTTCACCCGCACCCGCACCGGTGAGGTGCAGTCCCGCATAGCCAATGACATCGGGGGCATGCAGGCCACGGTCACCTCGACCGCGACCTCCCTCGTGTCGAACCTGACCGCCGTCATCGCCTCCGTCGTCGCGATGCTGGCGCTCGACTGGCGGCTCACGCTGGTCTCGCTGCTCCTCCTGCCGCTCTTCGTGTGGATCAGCCGCCGGGTCGGCCGCGAGCGCAAGAAGATCACCATGCAGCGGCAGCGCCAGATGGCGGCGATGGCAGCCACCGTCACCGAATCCCTCTCGGTGAGCGGCATCCTGCTCGGCCGCACCATGGGCCGCTCGGAGTCCCTGACCGCCGCCTTCTCACAGGAGTCGGACAAGCTCGTCGGGCTGGAGGTGCGCTCCAGCATGGCCGGGCGCTGGCGGATGTCCACGATCGGCATCGTCATGGCCGCGATGCCCGCGCTGATCTACTGGGCGGCCGGCATAGCCCTCCAGACCGGAGCCCCCTCCCTCTCCGTGGGCACGCTCGTCGCCTTCGTCACCCTCCAACAGGGCCTGTTCCGGCCGGCTGTGAGCCTGCTGTCGACCGGCGTGCAGATCCAGACCTCGCTCGCCCTGTTCGCCCGCATCTTCGAGTACCTCGACCTGCCGGTGGACATCACCGAGCGCCGGGACCCGGTGCGCCTGGAGCGCGCCAAGGGCGAGGTCCGCCTGGAGGACGTGCACTTCGCCTACGACGCGAAGAGCGGCCCCACGCTCACCGGCATCGACATCACCGTCCCGGCCGGCGGCTCCCTCGCCGTGGTCGGCCCGACCGGGTCCGGCAAGAGCACCCTCAGCTACCTCGTGCCGCGCCTCTACGACGTGACCGGCGGCCGGGTCACCCTCGACGGGGTGGACGTACGCGACCTCGACTTCGACTCGCTGGCCCGCTCCATAGGCGTCGTCTCCCAGGAGACGTACCTCTTCCACGCCTCGGTCGCCGACAACCTCCGCTTCGCCAAGCCCGACGCCACCGACGAGGAGATCGTCGAGGCGGCCCGCGCCGCCCAGATCCACGACCACATCGCATCCCTGCCCGACGGGTACGACACGCTGGTCGGCGAGCGCGGCTACCGCTTCTCCGGCGGCGAGAAGCAGCGCCTGGCGATCGCCCGCACCATCCTGCGCGACCCGCCGGTGCTGATCCTCGACGAGGCCACCAGCGCCCTCGACACCCGCACCGAGCACGCGGTGCAGCGTGCCATCGACAACCTCTCGCACGGTCGTACCACCATCACCATCGCCCACCGCCTCTCCACGGTGCGCGACGCCGATCAGATCGTCGTCCTCGACGGCGGTCGGATAGCGGAGCGCGGCACGCACGAGGAACTGCTGGGGATGGGCGGCCGGTACGCCGCGCTGGTCCGCCGGGACCGGGACGCCGCCGCGCGGACGGCGGCGGAGACGTCCGGGCAGGTCAACGGGCGGGGCGACGCCAAGGACCCCGTACCCGCTCCGGTGAACGTGTGATCGTATGACCTGTGAGGCGGCGTCGCCGCCGTCGGACCGGCCCTGCCGGCCGAGGCGAAGGTGACCTCGAAGTCCACGCCGCCACGCCGCTCGCGTACATGGTGCGGGCGGCCCACGAGAAGCTCGCCACGAAGGCCGTCGCGGACGGCGCCAAGGCGCACGGCATGACCCCGTACCAGACGGCCACCACGTACGACGAGCACAAGAAGCGCGTCGCGGAGTCCAACCGGCTCCGTGCGGCGGCGGGCCCGGGGCGGTAATGCGGCGGCGCCACGGGCGCCTCGGCCCCTACCATCGGCAGCCGTGCCGCTGCCGGGTCGGCGGCGAAACGGGGGTGGTGCGCGGTGAAGTGGCCGTGGAAGGCGAAGCCGAAGCGGGAGCCGGGGTCCGTGGTCGAACCCGAGCCCGGAGCCGAGCCCGTGTCCGAGCCCGGGGGCGGGATGTCGGAGGAGGAGGCCGCCGAGAAGGCCGGGCGCGCGGTGGTGGAGCGGCTGTGGGGGCGTCAGGTGGCCGACTGGCGACGGTGGCTCGCCCGCTCCCCGCACGGGGTCGACCTGCTCCTGTGGTGGTACCGCGAGGAGGAGATCACCGCCCTGGTCGGCGCGGACCGCTACGCCGAGCGGCTCGCCGAGTTGCTGTCCGGGGCCGCGCCCCGCGACCTCGCCGCGCTGGGGCTGGGCTGCACGCGCAGGGGGGACCGCCCCTGCCGCGCCCCCGAGATCTGCTCCCAGGACGAGCCGGAGCCGCCGGTCGACGGGGCGCCGCACCACCGCTACGGCCCGACACCCGGGGCGTGCGGCGACTTCGTCGACCTCGTGACCCCGCACGGGATCCAGGTGGACTTCACCACCGGCGACCGCCACAGGGCGGTGTTCCTGCTCCGCGACAACGCGGCCTTGGCGCGGCTGTGGGTGGACGGCGTACCGGTCGCGGAGGGCAGGATGCTGGACAACGGCGGGTACTGGCACCAGGACCGCTTCTACGTGATCCAGATCGAGGGGCCCGAAGACCACCCGGCGCAAGGGCTCGGGGACATCGGCGACTGGCTGTACGCCATCGTCTCGCTGGCGGTCTACGACGCCGAGCGCGGCCGGGAGTACGTGTTCGTCCCCGGCCCCGACGAACACTGGACCGAGCCGGAGCTACGGGTCCTCGACGGCGTGGGGTACGTCTACGCGAACCGCGAGTCCCGCGAGGCGAACACCCCCGACCGCACCTTCCCGACAGACGCCCCGACCGCCACCCCCTAAGCCGTGGTCGGGGACTGCGCCGGGGTGGTCAGGAGGCGGCGGAGGTCGCGTACGGCGGCGGCGCCGGCGCGGTTGGCGCCTATGGTGGAGGCCGAGGGGCCGTAGCCGACCAGGTGGACGCGCTCGTCGCGCGCCGCCCGGGTTCCCTCCACGCGGATGCCGCCCCCGCTCTCGCGCAGCCGCAGCGGCGCCAGGTGGTCGACGGCGGCGCGGAATCCGGTGGCCCACAGGATCACGTCGGCGTCCACGCGACGCCCGTCCGCCCAGGCCACGCCGGTCGGGGTGAGCCGGTCGAACATCGGCTGCCGGTCCAGCACCCCCGACTCCAGCCCGCCCCGCACGGCGTCGGTCAGGGCGAGCCCGGTCACGCTGACCACGCTGCGCGGGGGCAGTCCCCGCCGGACCCGCTCCTCCACCAGGGCCACCGCCGCCCGGCCCTCGACCTCGCCGAACGGCCCCTCGCGGAACACCGGGGGCCGCCGGGTCACCCAGGTGGTCTCCGCCGCCACCTCGGCGATCTCCAGCAGGTGTTGCACGCCCGAGGAGCCGCCGCCCACGACGACGACCCGGGCGCCCGCGAACTCCTCGGGCCCCGGGTAGTTCGCGGTGTGCAGCTGCCGTCCCCGGAACAGCTCCTGCCCCGGGTAGCGCGGCCAGAACGGCCGGTCCCAGGTCCCGGTGGCGTTGATCAGCGCTCGCGCCGACCACGACCCCGCCGAGGTCTCCACGCGCAGCCGCTCGCCCGCGTCGCGTACGGCGCGTACGTCCACGGGGCGGCGTACGCGCAGGTCGAAGCGTTCCTCGTAGGCGGCGAAGTACGCGCCGATGACCTCGGACGAGGGCCGCAGCGGGTCGGCGCCGACCAGCTCCATGCCGGGCAGGGCGTGCATCCCGTGCACCTTGCCGTAGGTCAGCGAGGGCCAGCGGAACTGCCAGGCCCCGCCGGGGCGCGGCGCGTGGTCCAGGACCACGTGGTCGATCCCCGCCCGGCTCAGGTGGTACGCGCTGGACAGCCCCGCCTGTCCGGCGCCGATGACCACCACGTCGACCACGTCGACATCCGCCGCTTCCGTATCCGCATCCGCCGCGCCCCGCGCCATATCGTTCACGGTTCTACCAACTCGCCGGGCCGTCCGGATCTTCCCGCGCGTCGAGCCCTCTCGGCGGCTCAGGCGACGCCGCGGGCGCTGAGCCAGTCGTACGCCGCCTCCGCGCTGAACTCCGCCTGGCCGCCCGCGAAGAGCAGCCCGGCGGACGCGAAGGCCGGATCCCCGGCGGTGTCCGCGACGTAGGGGACCGCCACGCAGCCCATCCCCGCCGCGCGGGCGGCCACCGCGCCGGGCGCCGCGTCCTCGACGACCACGCAGTCGGCGGGCGGCACGCCCAGCCGGCGGGCGGCCTCCAGGAACACGTCCGGGGCCGGCTTGCCGTGCGCGACCTCCTCGGCGGAGACCACCGTGGTCAGCAGCGCGTCCAGGCCGGTGCCCGCCAGGACCGCGTCGATCGCCGCGCGCGAGGAACCGGACGCCACCGCCATCGCGACGCCCTCGGCGTGCAGCCGTTCCACGAAGGCGCGCATCCGCGGGAAGGCCGGCGTGGCGATACGGGCCAGTTCCAGGTAGGCCGCGTTCTGCTCCGCCAGGAGCTGTTCCACCGGGGCCGACAGGGCGTAGCGCTCCTTGAGGATCTCCAACGTCTCCAGGGTGCCTATACCGATGAAGCGGGAGTGCTGCTCCCAGGTGAAATCGGGGACCCCGTGCCGCTCCAGGGTGCGGCGGCCCGACTCGTAGTAGTTCGGTTCGCTGTCCACGAGGGTGCCGTCGAGATCGAATATGACGGAAATCATCCGCTGTGCCCGTCCTGCCGGTCGTGTGCCTTCCTCGGTCATCCTGTCAGGGTTTGCGAGCGGCTCGTCCCACGGACTCGACCAGCGGCAGCAGCCGGTGCGCGACCCGCTCGCGCAGGGCCACCTCGGTCCGTGTGCGGACCACGCCGGGCAGCCGGATCAGGCGTTGGATCACGTCCTCCAGGTGTGCGTTGTCCCGGGCCGCCACCCGGGTGAGGAGGTCGCCCCCGCCGGTGATCGAGAACGCCTCGATGATCTCGGGTACGGAGGCCAGCGCGTCGCCCACCTCGTCCAGATGCCCCTGCGTCACCTCGATGTGCACGAAGGCGAGCACCGGGTGTCCGAGCGCGGCGGGGGAGAGCACGGGACCGGTGCCGGTGATCACCCCGGTGCGTTCCAGCCGGTCCAGCCGGGCCTGGAGGGTGCCGCGCGCGACGCCGAGGATCCGGGCGTACTCCCGGACACTGGTGCGCGGCTGCTCGATCAGCAGGCGCAGGATTCGGGTGTCGAGCTCGTCCACCGCCATGCCTGGACTGTACCAATGGCCCCGTCCGAGGGAGCGGGATCGGCCGTGCCGGCGGATCATGGGTGGAGCGTGGGGGAGCACGGGCGAGCACGGGTGCGGTGGCCCACGAGGAACGGAGACGTCCATGACCGGCCTGCACTGCCTGGTCACCGGGGCCACCGGATACATCGGCGGGCGACTGGTGCCCGAACTCCTCGACGTGGGCTTCCGCGTGCGGTGCCTGGCCCGTTCCCCCGAGCGGCTGCGCGACCACGCCTGGGCCGGCCGCGCCGAGGTGGTCCGGGGCGACGTCACCGATGCCCCCTCCGTCGCCGCGGCCCTGCGCGGCATCGACGTCGCCTACTACCTCGTGCACGCCCTCGGCACCGGCGACCGCTTCGAGGACCGCGACCGCGAGGCTGCCCGGATCTTCGCCGAACAGGCCCGCGCCGCCGGGGTCCGCCGGATCGTCTACCTCGGCGGCCTGATCCCCGCGGACGTCCCCCCGCACAAGCTCTCCCCGCACCTGCGCTCGCGCGCCGAGGTCGCGGACATCCTCCTCGCCTCCGGTGTCCCCACCACCGTGCTGCGCGCCGCCGTCATCATCGGCTCCGGCTCCGCCTCCTTCGAGATGCTGCGCTACCTCACCGAACGACTGCCCGTCATGGTCACCCCCAGCTGGGTCGGCACCCGGATCCAGCCCATCGCCGTCCGCGACGTCCTGCGCTACCTCGTCGGCAGCGCCGTCATGCCGCCCGAGGTCAGCCGGGCCTTCGACATCGGCGGCCCGGACGTGGTCACGTACGAGGAGATGATGCACCGCTACGCCGCCGTGGCGCGGCTGCCCCGCCGGCTGATCCTGCGCGTACCGATGCTGACGCCGAGGCTGTCCAGCCACTGGATCGGCCTGGTCACACCCGTTCCGCGAGGCCTCGCCCGTCCGCTGGCCGAATCGCTGCGCCACGAGGTGGTCTGCGACGAGCACGACATCGCCCGCTGGGTCCCCGATCCGCCCGGCTCCCCGATCGGCTTCGACCGGGCCCTCGCCCTGGCCCTCCAGCGGGTGCGGGAGGCCAAGGTCACCACCCGCTGGTCCAACGCGTCAGTGCCCGGGGCCGCCGGCGACCCACTGCCCACCGACCCCGACTGGGCCGGCGGCAGTCTCTACACCGACGAGCGGGAACGCGACGTCGACGCCCCACCGGCCGCGCTCTGGCAGGTGATCGAGGCGATCGGCGGGGACAACGGCTGGTACTCCTTCCCGCTCGCCTGGGCGGTACGCGGGTGGCTGGACCGGCTCGTCGGCGGCGTCGGCATCCGACGCGGCCGACGCGACGCCGCCCGGCTTCGGGTGGGCGACTCGCTCGACTTCTGGCGGGTGGAGGAGATCGAACCGGGCCGGCTGCTGCGGCTGCGCGCCGAGATGCGACTCCCGGGCCTGGCCTGGCTGGAGCTGTACGTGGACGACGCGCCGGCGGGGGGCGGCGCCGGCGGGGAGGAGGGCGGCGGCCCGACAGGCTCCCGGTATCGGCAGCGGGCCCTGTTCCACCCGCGCGGGCTGCTCGGACACCTGTACTGGTGGAGCGTGTCGCCCTTCCACGCCGTCGTTTTCGGCGGAATGGCCCGCAACATCGCTCTCGCCGCCCGACGCGCGGAGCGGACGCCGGGGCAACCGACCGGCGACGCGTCCGCCGAGTCCCCCGCGCGCGAAGGACCGGACGACGGCAGCCACGCGTAGAGCCTGATCGGAGCCCGAGCACGATGAACACCGCGGTGGTCCTGTACACCTCCGACCTGCGCTTACACGATCATCCGCCGTTGCGCGCCGCCCTCTCCTCCTGTGATCGGGTGGTCCCGCTCTTCGTCCGCGACCGGGCCGTCGACGCGGCCGGCTTCGCCGTACCCAACCGGCTGGCCTTCCTCGCCGACTGCCTCGCCGACCTCGACGCCGGACTGCGCGAACGCGGCGGCCGCCTCGTCGTCCGCTCCGGAGACGTCGTCGCCGAGGTCCGCGCCCTCGTCGTGGAGGCCGAGGCCGTCGAGGTCCACGTCGCCGCCGGGGTGAGCGCCTACGCCCAGGCCCGCGAGGAGCGCCTGCGCAGTGCCCTGGAGGCCCTGGGCCGGCGCCTGTACGTCCACGACGCGGTCGTCACCGCCGTCGCGCCCGGGGCGGTGCTTCCCAGCGGCTCCGGCACCGACCACTTCGCCGTGTTCACGCCGTACCTGCGCCGCTGGCGGGAACTGCCCCTGAGGGCCGTCGCACCCGCGCCGCGCCGCGTACGCGTCCCCGAGGGCATCGGCTCCGAGGAGCTGCCCCGCCGCTCCGCCGTCACCGGGACCTCCCCCGAGCTCGCGCGCGGCGGCGAGACGCGCGCCCGCCGGCTGTTGACCGACTGGCTGCGCGCCGGCATCACCCGCTACGAGGACGTCCACGACGACCTCGGCGCCGACGGCACCTCCCGCCTCTCCCCGCACCTGCACTTCGGCACCCTCTCGCCCTCGGAGGCCGTCCACCGCTGCGCCACCGCGCCCGGCGCCGGAGCGCAGGCCTTCGTCCGCCAACTGTGCTGGCGTGACTTCCACCACCAGGTGCTCGCCGCCCGCCCCCGGGCCGCCGTCGAGGACTACCGCCCCCGCCAGGACCACTGGCGCACCGGACCGGCCGCCGAGGATGAGATCCGGGCCTGGAAGGAGGGCCGCACCGGTTACCCGGTGGTCGACGCCGCCATGCGTCAACTGCGCCACGAAGGATGGATGCACAACCGGGCCCGGCTGCTCGCCGCGAGCTTCCTGACCAAGACCCTCTACGTGGACTGGCGCGTCGGAGCCCGCCACTTCCTGGACCTCCTCGTCGACGGGGACGTGGCGAACAACCAGCTCAACTGGCAGTGGGTCGCGGGCACGGGCACCGACACCCGCCCCAACCGGGTCCTCAACCCCGTCCGACAGGGCCTGCGCCACGATCCCGAGGGCCGCTACGTGCACCGTTGGGTGCCGGAGTTGGCCGGGCTGCCCGCGCCGGCCGTCCACGAGCCGTGGCGGCTGCCGGGTGCGCAGCGGGCGGCGTACGACTATCCGGACCCGCTGGTCTCCCTCGCCGACGGCCTGGAGCGCTTCCGACGAGGCCGCTCCCGCGACGTACCGTGACCCCCGTGCCCGCGCCGGGAGTCGGCCGCTAAGGTCCCGAGCATGAGTGATCTTCTGCTGGTACGACACGGTGAGACGGCCTGGAGCGCGAACGGGCGCCATACGGGGCTGACGGACGTGCCGCTGACCGCCACCGGGGTCGAAGAGGCCATCTCCCTGGCCCCGTTCTTCCACGACCGCCACACCGCCCTGGTGCTGACCAGCCCCCTCAGCCGGGCCGTCGCCACCGCCGAACTCGCCGGACTGGGCGACGGCGTCCCGGACCCCGACCTCCACGAATGGGACTACGGCGGCTACGAGGGCGTCACCACCGCGGAAATCCAACGCACCCACCCCCACTGGTCGCTGTGGACCGACGGCGTCCCGCCGGGCGACGGCCATCACCCCGGCGAGAACGCCGCCCAGGTCGGTGCCCGCGCGGACCGGGTCCTGGCCCGCGTCGAAACGGTCCTGCGCGCCGACCGGGGCGACGTCGTCCTCGTCGCCCACGGCCACTTCCTGCGCGTGCTGACGGCCCGCTACCTCGGCCTGCCCCCGACGGACGGCCGACTCTTCCTGCTGCGCACCGGCACCGTCAGCGTGCTCTCCACGGAGCACGGACTTCCGGTGGTGGCCGGCTGGAACACCCACCCCTGAGGCCCTCGTGCCGCCCGACCTCCCGGGCCCGGCGCGGTCGCCCCGCGAACGCGAGCGGAACCATAGCGAGGAGTGACCGGCTGTATACCGCCATCCGCGTATGTTTTCGAAGCGGCGGGCCGGTAGGGCGCACCGTGCAGAGAGGAGCCGTCCATGGAGTCCATCGCGCTGGTCTCGCGGGAACCCGCCGCACCCGGCGAGCCGGCGCTGCGGATCGGCGTACTCGGCCCCCTCGACGTGACCCTGGACGGAGTCCCCAGAACCCCGACGGCCCCGCAGGTCAGACGCGTCCTCGCGGTCCTCCTGCTGCGCGCCGGCCGGCCGGTGCCGCTCACCGCGCTGATCGAGGAACTCTGGGAGGCGGACCCCCCGCGCCTGGCCCGCAAGACCGTGCAGACGTACGTGTACCAACTGCGTCGGGCCCTCGACCGGCCGCTCGGCCGGCAGGCCCCGGAGCGGCTGGAGACCCGCACGAACGGATACCTGCTGCGACTGCGCCCGGAAGAAGTCGACCTCTGGGACTTCGAACGCCGCGTGGGAACGGCCCGGACCGCTCTTGACGCGGGCCGGGCCGATGAGGCAGCCGCCACCCTGCGCGGGGCCCTCGCCCTGTGGCGCGGCGACGCCTTCGCCGACGTACCGGCCGGACCCGAACTCGCCGCCCGCATCACCCGGATCGAGGCGACGCGGATGAGCGCCCTGGAGATGCGCGTCCAGGCCGACCTCCAGCTCGGCCGGCACGGCGCGCTCCTCGACGAACTGCGCCAGCTCACCGCCGAACACCCGCTGAACGAGCGGCTCGCCGCCGACCTGGTGCTCGCCGCCCACCGCTGCGGGCAGCGCGCCACCGCGCTGGACGCCTTCACCCGGCTGCGCCGCAACCTCGTACGGGAACTGGGCATCGAGCCCTCCGACTGGGTCCGCAAGCTCCAGCAGGACGTGCTCAGCGCGGCTCCCTCGCTGGGTGTGGCCACCCCGGCCCATCTCGTACGGGGCTCCGAGCCCGGCGGGGAGCCGGCCCGGCCCGCCGCGCCGGCCGCCGGGCCGCTGCCGCGCCGGGCGGGGCGCAGGCGGTACCGGCCGCGATGCCCGTACCCGTCACCGCCCCCGTGCCCGTCACCGCCCTCGCCCCCGGCGCGTCCGCCGCCCTCACCGTGCCCGCCGTACAGGCCGCCCCGGCCATCCCCCGACTGTCCCAACTCCCGCCGGACACGCCCGACTTCACCGGCCGGCGGCAGGAGCTCGACCGGCTGCTGGCCCTGGCCGCGCCCGGCGGCGACACGCGGCGGCGTACCGCCCCGCGCATCGTGACCGTCCTCGGGGGCATCGGCGCGGGCAAGAGCGTGCTCGCGGTGCGGGCGGCGCACCTGCTCAGCGGCCGCTTCCCCGACGGGCAGCTGTACGCCCGGCTGCACAGCGACCGCGAGACCCCGCTCAACCCGACCCTGATCCTGCGCTCGTTCCTGCGGGACCTGCACCTGGACTCCGTACCGACCTCCGACGGGGACCCCGGCGGCTGGGCCGAGGACGAACTCGCGCGCCGGTTCCGCGACCACACGGCGGGCCGGGCGCTGTTGCTGCTGCTGGAGGACGCCGCGTCGGCCCGGCAGATCCTGCCGTTGCTCCCCGGCGGCGACCGCAGTACGGTCATCGCCACCTCACGCGTGCGGCTGCCCGGCCTGCCGGGCGCCGCGCACCTGACGGTGGGGCCGATGAGCACCGACGACGGGGCCGCGCTGTTCTCCTCGGTGATCGGCCCCGAGCGGGCCTCGGGCCACCCCGCCGCCGTCCGGAGCATCGTCCGACTGATGGGTCACGTCCCGCTCGGGATCCGGGCGATGGGTGAGACCCTCGACGCCCGGCCCATGTGGTCGGCGACGGATTTCGCGGAACGACTGGCGAACGAGAGCCAAAGGCGGGTAGAACTGCGCGCAGGCACCTGGGACGTCCTCGCCCGGGTGGAACAGTCCTGCGCCCGGCTCCCCGGTCGTGCGCGCGAGGCACTGACCGTGCTCAGCCGTACCGTCGTCGGCACGTTCGGCGTTCGCGACGCGGCGCAACTGCTGGGGGTCCCCTCGGACTCCGCCGAGCAACTGCTGGGCATCCTGCTCGACCACCACGCGGTGGAGCTCGGCCCCTTGACCTACACCGCCTCCCCGGAGGTGGCCGTGGCGACCTTCCGGATCCCGGAGCTGATCCGGCTCGCGCTCATGGGCGGGCCGGAGTCGACCGGCCGGGAGCAGGCACCGCTGCCGGTGCCCGGACGTGAGGCGGTGTCCGCCGGTCGCCTCGCCCCGTAGTCCGGCCGCCCGGTCGGAAATGGCCGGATCCTGGGTTTACCGATCCTTGGCCTCCGCTTGGTCGCCTGCCGTGAGGCTGCGTCCTTGCGACCGCCGTGCCACCGGCGCGGCCGTCGACCGGCAAAGACAGGCAGGCGGGCCGGCCGGGGCGAACCCCCGGCCCGAGGGGAGACTTCCATGAGGAGCACGATCCTGCGGCACGACAGCGCGACCGGCGGGACCACCACGAGGACCACCACCAAGGCGATCACCCGGACCAGGACCGAAACCGCGACCGAGGCGGAGCGGCGTACGACCGACCACGGCTCCGTCGAGTGCGCCGGGCCCCAGGCCGCCCGGCGTTCCGACGGTCGGGACGCGGTGGTGTTCGAGCTGTGCTCGGGCCTCTTCGCGTCCATGCCGCGTACCGACCAGCGCGTGAAGGCCATCCACTACGTCCGGGGATTGCTCGGCGCCGAAGGCCGCAAGTCCATTCGCAACATCGCGACCCTGCTCGGCGGCGACGCGGCCGAGCAGAGCCTGCACCACTTCATCTCCAGCTCCACCTGGGACTGGACCCCCGTCCGCCGGGCCCTGGCCCAGCACATCGAGCGGATGGCGCCGCCCCAGGCCTACGTGGTGCACCCGATGATCATCCCGAAGGCGGGGGAGACCTCCGTCGGCGTCGAGCGCCGCTTCGTACCCGAACTCGGGCAGGTCATCAACGCCCAGCAGGCCGTCGGCGTCTGGGCGGCCGCCGAGGACTGGAGTTCACCGCTGCACTGGCGGCTGCACCTGACATCGCGCTGGCTGGAGGACGAGAACCGGCGCGCCCAGGCCTCGATCCCCGAGAGCACCGTGCAGGAAAGCCTCGCCCAGTGCTCGGTCGAGGCCTACCTCGGCATGATCCGGGGATCGGGACTGCCCATACGCCCCCTGGTGATGGACGCCCGCAACGCCGACGTCCTCACCACCGTGCACCGGCTGCGGGCCGCCGGCACGCCCTGGCTGCTGCGCGTGGACCCGTCCGTACGCCTCACCGTGCTGGAGCCGACCTTCCCCCGGCGAGGCGCCAGCATGACCGCCCAGCAGATCATGTCCACCGCCTGGCACATGCGCCGCCCCGACCCCCGCAGGCCGGGCGCCGGACCGGCCGGCCAGGCCGGACCCCCGGGCCAGCCCGCGCACCTGCGGGCCGTCCGCCGCCCCGGGTCCCTGGTGTCCATATCGGCCACGCTCACCGCCGACACCCGACGGCCCGTCGGCCGGCCCGGAGACCGCCCCGAGGAACTCCTGCTGCTCGGCGTCACCGACACCGGGCAGTGGCCGGCCGAACTGTGGCTCACCGACCTGACGGCGCTGCGCCCGGCCGAGTTGACCCAGCTGATCCGCCTCACCCACCGCGTCGACCGCGACCTCACCGAGGTCGCCGACCAGGTCGGCATCCGCGACTTCTCCGGGCGCTCCTTCAACGGCTGGCACCGCCACGCCACCCTGGCCTCCGCCGCGCACGCCATCGCCCTGCTCAGCGGTAGGCCGCAGGTCCGTCGCGGCGTCGCCGACGAGCCACTGGACCTGACCGATCCGACGTACCCGGAGGGGCGCGGCCGGGGCTATCTGACGGACCTCGGTGACCGACCTGACCTAGCCAGCTGAGCAGTTGACGGAAAGTCCGACGGGCCGTTGGCCACGCCCGACTCCTCGAACAGGATCGGGGCATTCCAGCCGAACGAAACCGAGGGATCCCCGGATATGACCAAGGTCGCCGTCATCTACTACTCCTCGCAGGGGAACGTCCACCAGCTCGCCGTGGCCGCCGCGGCCGCCGCCGAGAAGGCGGGCGCCGAGGTACGGCTGCGCCGCACCGCCGAACTGACCACCGAGACCGTCGTGCCGGGCAACGACACCTGGAACGCGAACTGGGCCGAGCACCTGGCCGCCGTCGCCGACGTCCCCGAGGCCACGCTCGACGACCTCGAATGGGCCGACGCCGTGCTGTGGGGCACCCCGGGCCGCTACGGCCTGCCCGCCGCCTCGCTGAAGCAGTTCATCGACCAGACCCTCCCGCTGCACTCCAAGCGCGGGCTGCTGAACAAGGTGATGTCCTCGTTCACCTCCACCGCCACCCTCCACGGCGGCCAGGAGAGCACCCTGCTCGCGCTGAACAACGCCTTCTACCACTGGGGCGCCATCATCGTGCCGCCCGGTGTCGCCGACCCGATCCAGCTCGCGCCGACCAACGGAAACCCGTACGGCGTCAGCAGCGTCTCCCGCAACGAGGCGGGCAACGTCACCGAGGACAACCTGGCCGCCATCGAGTACCAGGCGCGTCGCACCGTCGAGATCACCGCCGCGCTCCGCGCCGGCCTCGCCGACGCCTGATCCGGCGGGTCCGGGACGCCGAGCCGAAGCCGGCGCCCGTCGCCGCCGACACGGCCCCGCCCTGACCCACGGGCGCCGGGACCCTCCCTCCCGGCGCCCGTCGCCGTTTCCGTACGGCAGCCGGCCCCGCAGCGCCGGAGCCTTACTCGCGCTCCGCCGCTCCCCGCCTGCCGTTCACCTCCTCTCTCCCACTTCTCTCTCCCTCTTCGTCACCTCGCCGCCCGCGCGCACCGTCCGCGCGAGCGCGCGCCCGCGCCCATCTACTCGGAGGAACTCCGTGGACAACGCCGACATCGGCATCCGGCTGAAACCCGCGCTACAGCAGCCGGACTGGGACGACCCCGCGCAACTGCGCCGGGTCCGCGAGGAACTCCTGGTCCGGCCCCCCCTCGTCGACGGGGAGGACGTCCGCACCCTGCGCGGCCTGCTCGCCCGCGTCGCGGCGGGTCAAGCCCACGTGGTCCAGGTCGGCGACTGCGCCGAGGACCCCGCCGAATGCACCCCGGACCACGTCTCGCGCAAGGCCGCCGTCCTGGACCTCCTCGCCGGGTCCCTGCGCCTGATCACCGGCAAGCCCGTCCTGCGCGTCGGCCGGATCGCCGGCCAGTACGCCAAGCCGCGCTCCAAGCCCACCGAACACATCGACGGCGTCGAACTGCCGGTCTTCCGGGGCCACATGGTCAACGGCCCCGAGGCCGACCCCGACAGCCGCCGCCCCGATCCGCTGCGCCTGCTCACCGGCTACATGGCCGCCGACGACGTCATGCGGGGCCTCGGCTGGCGCGCCGGCGGCGCCGGCGCAGGCATCGACGCCAAGGTGTGGACCAGCCACGAGGCCCTGCTCCTCGACTACGAGGTGTCCATGCTCCGCCCCGACGACGCGGGCGGCACCCTGCTGGCCTCCACCCACTGGCCCTGGATCGGCGAACGCACCCGCCAGGTCGACGGCGCGCACGTCGAGCTGCTCTCCCGCGTCAGCAACCCGGTGGCCTGCAAGGTCGGCCCGAACATGACCCCGGCCGAACTCCTCGCCCTGTGCGAACGCCTCGACCCCGACCGGGAACCCGGCCGCCTCACCCTGATCTCCCGCATGGGCGCCGACGCGCTCCCCGACGCCCTGCCGCCCCTGGTCACCGCCGTCCGCGAGGCCGGACACCCGGTGATCTGGCTGACCGACCCGATGCACGGCAACACCGTCAGCACCCCCGACGGATACAAGACCCGCTACGTCGCCACCGTCGAACGCGAGGCCGTCGCCTTCCACTTCGCGGTCACCGAGGCCGGCGGCGTCGCCGGCGGCTTCCACCTGGAGACCACCCCCGACGCCGTCACCGAATGCGTCTCGGACCCGAGCGCCATCGAGCGGGTCGGCGAGTTCTACACCAGCCACTGCGACCCGCGACTCAACCCCGGACAGGCCATCTCGGTCGTGTCCAGCTGGAGTTACTGATGGACGGCACAGACGGCATGGACGGCACGATCGCCCTGGTCACCGGGGCCGCCGGCGGGATCGGCGGCGCGGTGGCCCGCGCCCTCGGACGGCGCGGCGTCCTCGTCGCCGCCGTCGACCGCGACCCGGAGCACCTGCGCCGGGCCGTCGAGGAACTCACCGCCCAGGGAGTCAAGGCCACCGCCTACCCCACCGACGTCACCGACAGCGCCGACGTCGAGGCCACCGTGGAGCGCGTCGAACGCGAACTCGGTCCCATCGGCCACCTCGTCAACGCCGCCGGCGTCCTGCGCCTGGGCCAGGCACGCGAGTTCTCCGACGAGGACTGGAACGCCACCTTCGCCGTCAACGCGACCGGCGTCTTCCACGTCTCGCGGGCCGTCGTCAACCGCATGGCCGAACGCGCCAGGGGATCCCTGGTGACCGTCGCCTCCAACGCGGCCGGCACCCCCCGCTCGGACATGTCCGCCTACGCCGCCTCCAAGGCCGCCGCCACCATGTTCACCAAGAGCCTCGGCCTGGAGGTCGCCCGCCACGGCATCCGCTGCAACGTGGTCGCCCCCGGATCCACCGACACCCCGATGCTCCGCTCGATGTGGCACGACGAGTCCGGGCCGCAGGCCTCCATCCGGGGCAACGGGGAGACGTTCCGCGTCGGCATCCCGCTCGGCCGCCTCGCCCAGCCCTGGCACATCGCCGACGCCGTCGTCTTTCTGCTCTCCGACGAGGCCTCGCACATCACCCTGCACACGCTCACCGTCGACGGCGGCGCCACCCTCGGCGTCTGACCGCCCCCCAACCACCCCTTTTCCGTTTTCCGCGCACGAAGCAAGAGAGGACGCCATGGCCGGCATCCCGACCATCGAGGCCTACCCGATGCCGACATCGGGGGACCTGCCCCTCAACACCGCCGCCTGGTCCGTCGACCCGGACCGTGCCGTGTTGCTGGTCCACGACATGCAGCGCTACTTCCTGGCCCCCCTGCCCGAGCCCCTGCGCACCGAGCTCGTCCACAACGCCACGCTGCTGCGCGAGCGCTGTGCCGCGCTCGGCGTGCCCGTCGCCTACACCGCCCAGCCGGGCGGGATGACCGACCGGCAGCGCGGGCTGCTGAAGGACTTCTGGGGGCCGGGGATGCGCACCTCGCGCGCCGACCGCGAGATCGTCGAACCCCTCGCCCCCCGCCCCGAGGACTGGGTGCTCACCAAGTGGCGCTACAGCGCCTTCCACCACACCGACCTGCTGGCCCGCATGCGCGACGCCGGTCGCGACCAGCTGGTGGTGTGCGGGGTGTACGCCCACGTCGGGGTGCTGGCCACGGCCGTCGAATCCTTCAGCCACGACATCGAGACCTTCCTCGTCGCCGACGCCCTCGGCGACTTCTCCGAGGAGGAACACCACCGGACCCTGACCTACGCCGCCCAGCGCTGCGCCGTGGTCACCACCGCCAAGGAGGTCCTCGCGTGACCCCCGACCGGCCGGACCTGCTGGCCCGCGTCCTGGGCCCCGAGCCGCCGCCGTTCGCCCTGCTCCACCGCCCCGAGGCCACCGGGCCGGGCGTCCTGGAGGTGCTCGTCGGGAAGGTGTCGCACCCCGAGACCCTCGACGCCGTCCCCCTGGACGCGCGCCCGGCGACACCCGGCTCCGCCGGCGGGCACCAGGCACTGGTCCTCGTACCGTTCCGGCAGATCCGCGAACGCGGCTTCGAGGCACCCGACGACGGCTCGCCGCTGATCGCCCTGACCGTCACCGCGCAGGAACGCCTCCCGCTCGCCGAGGCCCTCGCCCGCATCGAGGACCGGCCCATCCGGCTCTCCGGAGGCGGCTTCGACATCGAGGACGCCGACTACGCCGACATCGTGCGTCGGGTCATCTCCGACGAGATCGGCACCGGCGAGGGCGCCAACTTCGTCATCAAGCGGTCCTTCACCACCGAGATCGACGGCTACACCCCGCACAGCGCCCTCACGCTCTTCCGCCGGCTGCTGGAACAGGAGTCCGGCGGCTACTGGACCTTCGTCGCGCACACCGGCGGCCGTACCTTCGTCGGCGCCACGCCCGAGCGGCACATCAGCGTCCACGGCGGCACCGCCGTCATGAACCCCATCAGCGGCACCTATCGCTACCCGGCCACCGGCCCCACGCTGCCGCAGGTCATGGACTTCCTCGCCGACCGCAAGGAGACCGACGAGCTGTACATGGTCGTCGACGAGGAACTCAAGATGATGGCCCGCATCTGCGAGGGAGGCGGCCGCGTCGTCGGCCCCTACCTCAAGGAGATGGCCCGCCTCGCGCACACCGAGTACCTCATCGAGGGCCACACCACCCGCGATCCGCGCGAGATCCTGCGCGAGACGATGTTCGCCCCCACCGTCACCGGCAGCCCCCTGGAGAGCGCCTGCCGCGTCATCACCCGCTACGAGCCCCACGGCCGCGGCTACTACAGCGGCGTCGCCGCCCTCATCGGCCGCGACGACGACGGCGCACCGGCGCTCGACTCGGCCATCCTCATCCGCACCGCCGACATCGACGCCGCCGGCCGCGTCCGGATCGGTGTCGGCGCCACCCTCGTCCGCCACTCCGACCCCGAGTCCGAGGTCGCCGAGACCAAGGCCAAGGCCGCCGGCCTGCTCGCCGCGCTGGAGGCCGACCGGCCCACCGGCTTCTCCGCCCACCCTGACGTACGGGCCGCCCTCGCCCGTCGCAACGACTCCATCGCCGGCTACTGGCTGGCCGGCGAGGCCGACCGCGCCGTGCCCCGGGCCCGACTGGCCGGCCGGTCGGTCCTCGTCGTGGACGCCGAGGACACCTTCACCTCGATGATCGCCCACCAACTGCGCTCCATGGGCCTGCAAGTGACCGTCAGCCGGTTCGACGAGCCCTACGCCCTCGACGCCCACGACCTCGTCGTCATGGGCCCCGGCCCCGGCGACCCGCGCGACACCGCCCACCCCAAGATCGACAAGCTGACCGGCGACATCCGCCGGCTCCTCGCCGAGCAGCGGCCCTTCCTCGCCGTCTGCCTCAGCCATCAGGTCCTCTCCCGCCGACTCGGCCTCGAACTCGCCCGACGTGACACCCCCAACCAGGGCGTCCAGCGACAGATCGGGCTCTTCGGCCGCACTGAACACGTCGGCTTCTACAACACGTTCGCCGCCCGCAGCGCGGAGGACAAGGTCGAGTGCGAGGGCGTCGGCGTCGTCGAGGTCAGCCGCGACCCCGCCACCGGCGAGGTCCACGCCCTGCGCGGACCGCACTTCGCCTCCGTCCAGTTCCACCCCGAGTCCGTCCTCACCCGGGACGGCGTCCGCATCGTCGAGTCCCTGCTCAACGACCTCGTCTGACAGATCCTGCGAAACCTCGTCTTTTTTACGCGCACAGTGAAGGAGCTCCGCAATGCTTCCCGTCAACGGCAGTGACAAGGGCCTCTACATGGGACTCGTGGCCGAGCGCGCCGCCGAGGACCACGGCGACCAGCTGATCATCCTCGACCACGACCTGGACCTGCTCCCCGACGCCGGCCGCCGCATGACCTTCGCCGAACTCGCCGAGCAAATCGACGACACCGCCGCCCGGCTCTACGCGGCGGGCGTCCGCCGGGGCGAGCACGTCGCCATCCACAAGTCCAACGGCTTCGACATCAACATCGTCTCCTCCGCCGTGGCCCGCCTCGGCGCCGTGCCGGTCCAGCTCTCCCCGTACCTCGACGCCGACAGCGTCCTCGCGCTGCTGCGCCGCCTCGGCGCGCCCTTCCTCGTCACCGACACCGACAAGCTCGACGGCTCCTTCGCCGACGCCCCGCTCGCCGAGATCACCGCCCAGGTCATCATCGTCGCGGGCTCCCGGCCCGGCACCGTCTCCCTCGCCGACCTCGCCGGATCCCCGCGCCAGGCCCCCGTCGTCCCGCACCTGGACCTGCCGGCGCTGATGACGCACACCTCGGGGACCACCGGCCTGCCCAAGCTCGTCGTCCACTCCGCCCGCACCCTGCACGGCCGCTACCGCCCCCAGGCCAAGCTGTTCGACATGATCCGCGAGCACGAGACGGTCGCCCTGCACGTCAGCTACGTCCACTCCCGGATGCCGCTCGCCCTCGCCGTGCTGCTGCCCCGCGGCAACCCGATGGTCATCATGAACGACGCCGAACCCGAGCACGCGGCGAAGCTGTGGGCCGAGACCCGCCCCGGCTTCATCGAGTCGCACCCCAACTCCTTCATGGAGTGGGAGGTCCTCGCCGACCACCCGCTGCGCCCCCTGGCCAACGTCAAGTACTTCAGCACCACCTTCGACGCCATCCACCCCAGCACCATGCACAAGCTGCTGCACGCCACCGACCGCAGCTCGCCGCTCTTCTACCAGATCTACGGGCAGAGCGAGACGGGCCCCCTCGTCGGCCGCGGCTTCACCCGCGCCACCGCCCTCGGCGCCGACGGCCGCTGCCAGGGCCACGCCTTCCCCTCCGACACCAAGTTCCGCCTCGTCAGCCGCAACGGACAGCCCGTCACCCGCGAGAACCCCGGCTACATCGACGTACAGGCCGCCGGCCGGGCGCTCGGCTACTTCGGGGAGCGCGAGCGCTACGACACCCAGATCCACGGCGGCTGGTGGCGCGGCATGGACCTCGGCTACCGCACCGACGAGGGCTGCCTGCACCTGCTGGACCGCGAGGTCGACTCCATCCCCGGCATCGCCTCGACCCTGGAGATCGAGGACACCGTCCTCGGTCGCCTCGACGAACTGACCGAACTCGTCGTCGTCCCCGGTCCGGGAGACGTGGGCGTCCCCGTCGTCAGCACCCGCGACGACCTGCCGCTCGATCTCGACCGTTGGGCCACCGCCGCCGCCGAGTGGCCGCAGCTCGCCGCGCCCGTCCAGATGAAGCTCTCCGAGCTGCCGCGTACCGCCACCATGAAGGTGCAGCGCATCGAACTGAGCGCGCGCCTCAAGCGACAGGGCGTCCGGTGAGCCGGTCGGCCGACGTGGACGTCCTGGTCGTCGGGGCCGGACCGACGGGACTGCTCGCCGCCTGCGAACTGCTGCGGCGCGGCGTACGGGTCCGCATCGTCGACCGGGCGGCCGAGGCGGCCACCGTACCCAAGGCCCTGTCCCTGTGGCCCCGGGTCCGCGACATCCTCACCGACCTCGGGGTCGGTGAGGCCGTCGAGGCGGCCTCCGTGCCCGTCCGGGCGTTCCGCTACTTCTCCGACCGGCGGCCCGTCGCCTCGCTGACCTTCACCGACGCGCTGGCCGCCCGCCAACTCCCGCAGCCCGAGACGGAGCGCATCCTCACCGAACGGCTGCACTCCCTCGGCGGGAAGATCGAACGCGGGGTGCGCCTGCTCTGCCTGGAGGACATCGACTACTCCGGGGCCATCGTGCCCGGCGCCACCGTGACGGCCGTCCTCGAACACGGCGACGGCCTCGTCGAACGGTTCGCGGCCCCGTTCGTCATCGGCGCCGACGGCGCCGGCAGCGACGTCCGCCGGCAACTGGGCATCGGCTTCGAGGGATCCACGTACGAGATGGCCTTCGCGCTGCTGGACACCCGGATCGACGGGTACCTGCCGCCCGACGAGATCTCGTACTACCAGAGCACCTCCGGCACCCTGGTCGTCGTACCGCAGCCCGACGGCGTCTTCCGGTTCCTGTCCGTCATGCCCGAGGGAACGCGGCTGACCCGCGCCGACATGCAGGCCCTCATCGACACCCGGGGCCCGCACGGGGTACGGATCACCGAGCCGGTCTGGGAGACCGTCTTCCGGGTGCACGCCCGGCGGGCCACCGACTTCCAGCGCGGCCGGGTCTTCCTGGCCGGGGACTCCGCGCACGTCCACAGCCCGGCCGGCGGCCAGGGCATGAACAACGGCCTCCAGGACGCGCACAACCTGGCCTGGAAGCTCGCCGCCGTCCTCGCCGGGGAAGCCCCCGCCACGCTCCTGGAGAGCTACGGCCGGGAAAGGATCGAAGCCACCGGCCGCATCGTCCGCGACACCGACCTGCACACCCGGGCCCTGACCGCCCGCACCCGACGCCGCGTCGTGCTGCGCGACTCCGCCATGCGGCTGCTGGACCACTCCGGGGCCGCCGCCCGGCTCTACGCCCCCGTGATGGCGGGGCGGCGCCTCGCCTACAGCCCGCAGCGCCCCACCCAGCGGCCCGCGGCCGGCGCCTGCCGGGTACGGGGCCGCCTGCCGGGCGGGCTCGGCGCGGGATCCGTCTTCCCCGCCCGGCCGCCCTCGCCCTGGGCCTCGCCGGACCGGGCACGGAGCCCGCCGGGTGGACGCTGCTGCTGCGCCCGCCCGCCCGAGACACGGCCTGGACCGCCGCGGCCGAGAAGGCCGTCGCCCCCTGGCCCGACCTGCGCATCCTGCGGGCCACCCCCGCCCTGCCCGGCGCGGGCGCCCTCTGCGCGCAGCCGGGCTACCACCTGATCCGCCCCGACGGCCACATCGCGGCCCACGGGCACACCGACGACCTCGACCGCCTCGACACCGAACTGGGCCTCGCCCTCCTGAAGGCCTGAGCCCGTCCGCAACAGCGTTACACGTGTGAGCGCCGCCTCCCCGACCATCCGGGAGGCGGCGCTCACACGTGTAACGCCCCCTTAGGTCGTCTGACGACCTAGCCCCGCCGGCGCACCGGCACCGGCTCGTCGGGCCCCGCCGGCTCCTGCGGCGGGTCCGGCAGCGCCAGGCACAGCGCGTCCAGGGCCGCCGCGAACGCGTGGTCGGGCGGGGTCCCGTAGCCGATGACGAGCCCGTCGCGCGGGGTCATGGAGCTCTCCGGGTGCAGGTAGGTCCGCAGACCGTCCAGGGCCAGCCCTTGCCTGCGGGCCGCCCGCAGGGCCGCCTCCTCGGTGTCCGGCGGCAGCTCCAGCACCGCGTGCAGCCCGGCCGCCACCCCGCTGACCCGGACGTGCGGCGCCTCCGCCCCGAGCCGCGCCGCCAGCAGATCGCGCCGCCGCCGGTAGACGAGGCGCATCCGGCGCAGGTGGCGGTCGTAGCCGCCCGAGGCGATGAACTCGGCCAGGGTCAGCTGGTCCGTCACCCCCGACCACATCTCGCGCGGCCCCTTGACGGCCAGCACCTCGTCCACGAGCCAGCCCGGCAACACCATCCAGCCCAGCCGCAGCGCCGGCGACAGGCTCTTGCTCACGGAACCGATGTACACGATCCGGTCCGGGTCGAGGCCCTGGACGGCGCCGACCGGCTGGCGGTCGTAGCGGAACTCCCCGTCGTAGTCGTCCTCGACCACCACTCCACCGGTCGCCCGCGCCCAGTCCACCACGGCCGCCCGCCGCTCCGGGTGCAACGGCCCCCCGGTGGGGAACTGGTGGGCCGGCGTCAGGAGCACGGCGCGGGCCCGCGTTCCCGGCAGTTCCTCGACGCGGGCGCCGCTGTCGTCCACGGTCAGCGGCAGCGTCCTCAGCCCCGCCTCCTCCAACACCTCCCGGTGGAAGCCCAGACCGTACGACTCCACCGCGATCGGACCACCGATCACCTTGCCGAGCAGCCCCAGCCCGTGCGCGAACCCGGCGCAGAGCACGATCCGGTCCGCGGAGGTGCGTACGCCGCGCACCCGCGCGAGGTACTCCGTCAGGGTGCGCCGCAGCTCGATCCGGCCGCGCGGGTCACCGACGCCGAAGGCGTCGTACGGGGCGGCGGCCATGGCCCGGCGCGCGGCGGCGATCCACGCGGTGCGGGGGAAGGCGGAGGCGTCCGGTGAGCTGGGCATCAGGTCGTGGACGGTCCGCCGATGGGTGGGCCGCGCCGGGCCGCGCGCGGCGCCGCGCAGTGGCGTCGCCCGCTTGGCGACCCGGGTACCGGAGCCCTGGCGGGCGGAGAGCCAGCCCTCCTCGACCAGCTCCGCGTACGCGTCGGCGACGGTGTTGCGGGCGATCCCGAGGTCGGCGGCGAGCGCCCGGTAGGGCGGCAGGCGGGTGCCCGGCGCGAGCCGACCCGAGTCGATGGCCTCGCGTAACGCGCGCATCAGCCGGCTGCGCAGGCTGCCCTCGCCGGTCAGCTCCAGGTGCAGGTCGCTGCCGGTGCCGGGGGGCTCCGGGCGGGCTTGTGCGGCGGCCCTGGTCAGGGGGGCTTCCGAGGGGGCCTCGGAGGCGTCTTCGTAAAGGCCTTCGGAGGGGTCTTCGGAGGCGTCTTCGGAAGGGGAATTGACCCATGATCTCTGCATGGGAATGAACCCTACTCGGGGCCGATTGGGCCCTTAGATTCTTCACATGACAACTTTTCAGGTTCCTGAGCGAATGAACTTCTCCGCCGTCGCCCCCAAGATCTTCAAGGCCGTTCTGGCCCTCGACGGAGCCTCCCGCCAGGGCATCGACCCCGTCCTCCTGGAGCTCGTCCAGATCCGCGCCTCGCAGATCAACCACTGCGCCTACTGCATCGACTACCACACCACGGACGCCCGCAAGGGCGGCGAGTCCGAGGAGCGGATCTACCAGCTCAGCGCCTGGCAGGAGTCGAGCCTCTTCACCGTCAAGGAGCGCGCCGCCCTCGCTCTGACCGAGGCCGTCACCCTCCTGCCGCAGGGCGTGCCCGACTCCGTCTACGACGAGGCCGCCCGCCACTTCGGCGAGGAGGAGCTGGCCCACCTCATCGCGCTCATCTTCACCACCAACGTGTGGAACCGGATGAACGCCACCACCCGCAAGACCCCCGGCACCGAGTAGGCCACCCGGTCCCCGAACCCTCCCAGACCCCATAGCGACGAACCAGGGCGGTGGCCTCCGCCTGCCAGGCCAGGCCACCGCCCCTGCCATGCCCGAAACCCCCCGCACCACCCGTCCCCGCGCACCACCCCGAATTCCGTCTCCCGGCACCTGAGGGGGACCGCCGACGAAGGAATGACACCGTGACCACGCTCGAATCCGTACCGGCCACCCCCGGGAAGGAGCCGTCCGCCGTCCGCGGCTGGCTCGCCGTCCTGGCCGTGACCCTCGGCATCTTCTCCCTGATGACCTCCGAACTGCTGCCCGTGGGCCTGCTCACCCCGGTCGGCTCCGCCCTCGACGTCTCCGAGGGCACCGCGGCCCTCATGGTCACCATCCCCGGCCTGGTCGCCGCGATCTCCGCGCCGCTGGTCACCGTCGCCACAGGGAAGTTCGACCGCCGGCTCGTCCTGGCCATCCTGATCGCCATCGTGGGCCTCGCGAACCTCGCCTCCGCCTTCGCGACCAGCTTCGCCATCGTCCTCGTCGCCCGCTTCCTCATCGGCATCAGCGTCGGTGGCTTCTGGTCCATCGCCGGCGGCATCGCCCTGCGCCTCGTGCCCGAACGCCACGTGGCCCGCGCCACCGCCGTCATCTTCGGCGGCGTCGAGACCGCGTCCGTCCTCGGCGTGCCCACCGGCACCTTCCTCGGAGACCTCTCCGGCTGGCGCACCGCCTTCGCCGCCGTCGGCGGGCTCGCCCTCGTCGCCCTCGCCGCCATGGTGTTCCTGATGCCGAAGGTCCCCGCCGAACGCACCATCACCTTCGGTGACCTGCCCAAGGTGTGGAAGAGCAACGCCGGCGTCCGCATCGGCATCGCGATCACCTTCCTCGTCATCACCGGCCACTTCCTCGCCTACACGTTCGTCCGCCCGCTCCTCCAGGACGACGGCGTGAGCGACAGCATGATCGGTGTGCTGCTGCTGATCTTCGGAGTGGCGGGCATCACCGGCAACTTCATCGCCGGCGCCCTCATCGCCAAGCGGCTGCGCCAGACCGTCGTCGGCATCGCGGTGGTCCTCACCGTCGCCATGCTGCTCCTCGCCTTCGTGGGCAACACCACCCTGACGGCCGCGATCGTCCTGGTCCTGTGGGGCCTGGGCTACGGAGCCGTCCCGGTGACCTTCCAGACCTGGATCCTCGACGCCGCCCCCGAGGCGACCGAGGCCGCCTCCTCCCTCTACGTCTCCACCTTCAACCTCTCCATCGCCCTCGGCGCCCTCTTCGGCGGCTTCGCGGTGGACAACCTGGCCACCGTCAGCGTCCTGTACATCGGCGCCGGCCTGGCCCTCGTCACCCTCCTGGTGGTCGGCCGCCGCAGCGGAGCCCCCGCTGCCTCCGCCCCCGCCGACCAGGCCGCCGAGCACGCACCCGCCGCGGCCCACTGACCGTCCGCCCCGTACACACAACCGTCCCCCGCGGGCGGGGCGGACAGCCGGACGCGACTTCGCACCGCGAAGTCGCGTCCGGTCTTTTCGCGTGTCCTCACCACACCACTCGAAAGCGGCGCCCTCCGTCTAGATGATCGATTCCAAGGGGTCTGTCCCTTGTCAATGAATCCAGCATGTTTGTCGCGGAACCCAACCGCCGCTGGCTGACCGCCTGCCAAAGAAGCGCGGCAGGCTTCGCGGAGGCCATGGCTTCGGAGGATGACGGTGGCCTCCCCCACGCGGGGGAGGCCACCGTCCCGCTCTCGCTCCACAGGGCCGTCTGAGTCCATCGCGCAGGGTGATGAAGTCTGTTTGGGGGCGCGTGACGATGTGTGGCATGAGCATTCAAACGAGCGACTCGACGGTCATCTCCGCAGCGGCGCCGCCCCGCTGGGCTGTCTGCGCTGCGCATCTGACGACATGGGTGGTCCTGCCGAGCGGACTGTGGCGCATTGCCCTGGTGCTCGGATACCCGGCCGGATACACCGACGTTGGCTTCGAGAGCTTCCAGACGATAGGCGCGAAGGTATGGATGCTGACACTCAGCGTGCTCTGCGAGCTCGCAGCCTTCCTCACGATCGGTCTGGTACGGCCATGGGGCGAGGTCGCGCCCCACTGGATACCGCTGGTCGGAGGGCGAAGAGTCCGCCCCATGGCCGCCGTGGTCCCTGCCGCCCTCGGCGCGGCGGCCCTGACCGTACTCTGGGCCTTCACCCCCTGGTGGTGGACCTTTCCGCACGACGACATGACACCCACCGGAAGCCTTGTGGTCGGCATCCTCTACCTACCCCTGTTCCTCTGGGGCCCGCTCCTCGCCGCCGTCACCATCTCCTATCACCGCCGCCATCGCACCCCGCGCCGCTGAGCAGAGATCGCTGAGGGAGCGCCCGCCCAGCGGTAATTCAGTGACAGACGGCCCGGTACCGTCGGCAACGGACAGGGTCAGTGGTCGTAGGCGGTCAGTGAGCGCAGCACGGGCTGGTCTGTGTGGTCGTTGTGCCAGATCGCGGCCGTGAGCGCGAGGATGCGCTGCATGACGCGGGCGATGACACCGCCGGGTGTGCGCCCTCGGTGCTGTTCGAGGTCGAGTTGGCCCTTGAAGGTCTCGTTGACCGATTCGATGACCTGCCGCAAGGGCTTGAACAGTGGTGCGCCGGGCCTCTCTGGCTCGCCCTTCCGGGCCGGCCGCAGCAGCCGGATGCCCTGCTCGGCCAACTGACGCTCAAAGTCGCGGCCGAAGTAGTTCTTGTCGCCGATCAGCGTCTGGCCGGGCCGGGCGGCGACGAGGCGCTGTTCGGCCGCGAGCAGGTCCAGCAGGGTCTCGCGTTCGTCTGCGTTCGCTCCGGTGAGGGCGAAGGCGACCGGCAGGCCCTGGAGGGTGCACACCAGGTGCAGCCGAAGGCCCCAGAAGAAGCGGCTGTGGCTCGCGCAGTACCGTATTGGGCCCATCCGGCCAGGTCGGAGCGTTTGACGGTCTCCCGGGAGCGGCCGCACTCCACGGGGGTGGAGTCCACGATCCACACGTCGTCGCTCCACACGGAGGTGTCGGTGGCCAGGGTCTGGGTGACCCGGCGAAGCAGCTCGGCGGCCTTGCGCAGTCGCTTGTTGTAGCCAGGCTGCTTCGGCAGGTAGGGGAAGAGATGCCGCAGGTGAGCGTGGGCATGGCGGAGCCACCTGGCCTCGGAGGTGACGCCGAGCGTGGCCTGCATCATCGCGAGCGTGACCAGCTCGGCATCGGTCAGCCGCGGAGTAATCCCGACGACCGGACGCCAGGGTGCAAGATGCGGCGACGCCTTCAGCAGGTCGTCGGTCTTCACGTAAAGTGCGGTCGCGAGGGAGTCCAACTCTGTCTTCACACACTGACGTTGGGCTCCCCCGCCCCATACGCGCAGCCGATCCCTTGGAATCGATCATCTAGGACGGGGGGGCGCCGCTTTCGTGTGGTGTGGTGAGGTCTCAGGCCAGCAGGAGGTCCGGGGGGCCGGTGAGTTGGTGGCCCAGCATCGCGCGCAGCTCGCCGTAGGCGTGGGCGTCGCCGGCCAGGACGCCGCCCAGGAGGGTGCGGCCGTCGGGGGAGAGGACGAGCTTCGCGTACGTGGCGGCCGCGCGGTCCTCCCGTACGAAGGACAACGCGCCCTCCGTACGGGCGTGGACGTCGCCGAAGCCGGCCACCTCCACCCCGAACACCTTGAGCTTCGCCGAGGTGTCCGCGCCCGGGAACGGGGCGGCGGGCGGCCCCGCCAGCAGCTGGCGGGCCACGCTCTCGGCCATCAGGTAACCCGGGGCCACCAGGCCGTGGCAGCGGCCCTCGACGGCCGCGCACTCGCCGATCGCCCAGACACGCTCGTCGGCGGTGCGGCAGAAGGCGTCCACCAGGAAGCCGCCGCGCTCGCCGCGCTCCAGGCGGGCCGGGCCGGCGAGCTCGTCGCGGGGGCGCACCCCCGCCGAGAACACCACGGTACGGGCATCGAGGACGGTGCCGTCGGACAGCGTCACCCCGCGCACCAGGCCCTCGGGGCCCGCGTCCACGGAGGCCACGCTCACCCCGCAGTGCACGGTCATGCCGAGTTCGCCGACGAGCCGGGCCAGTACCGCGCCGCCGCCCTCGTCGATCTGGAGGGGCATCAGGTGCGGGGACAGCTCCACCACATGGGGGCGCATGCCCAGCGAACGCAGCGCCTGCGCGGCCTCCAGGCCGAGCAGCCCGCCCCCGATCACCACCCCGGCGGCGCCCGGCACGGAGGCCTCCCGCAGCGCGTCGAGATCGTCGAAGGTGCGGTACGTGAACGCGCCGGGCAGGTCGTGACCCGGGACGGGCGGTACGAACGGCCGTGAGCCGGTGGCCAGGACGAGGGCGTCGTAGCGGACGGCCGGACCGTCGGCGAAGGTCACCGTGCGGGCCCCGCGGTCCACCGAGACGACCGGGGAGGACAGCCGGACGTCGACGCGCGGATCGCCGGCCACGTCGGGGCCGGCCAGGAGGAGGTCTTCCGCGCTTTTTCCGTCCAGATACGACGAGAGCGCCACGCGATCGTACGCGGGGCGCGATTCCTCGGCGGCGACGACGATCCGCCATCGGGCGGACCGGTCACCGGCCCGTAGGTGTTCCACGAGCCGGTGTGCCGTCATCCCGTAGCCGACGACGACCAGGGTGCGTGTCATGCGTGCGCGTGTCCTTTCGTGGGTTCCGCGGCCCCGGCGGGCTCGGCCCGCGCGGCCCCGTCGGGATCGGCCCCGTCCGGCGTTCGGGCGAGCCGCTCGCACAGCCGGCCGACCGCCGGCCCGCAGGTGCCGCAGCCGGTGGTGGCGCGGGTCGCGGCGGCCAGCGCGGGCAGCTCGCGCGCGCCCTGCCGCCAGGCAGAGGTCAGGGTCTTGACGGTCACTCCGTTGCACTGGCAGATCACGGCCGTCTCCGGGAGTTCCCCCGACGCGGCGTAGCCGCCGGTCGCGCCGAGCAGCAGCGCCAGCCGGTCGCTCTGCACCGGGCGGTCCTCGGCGTACAGCCGGCCGACGCCGGCGCCGGCGCGCGGGAGGCCGACGACGACGCCGGCGTGGATCCGTTCCCCGCGCAGCAGCAGCCGGGCGTACCGGCCGCGGGCCGGGTCGGACAGCGTGACCCCCTCCTCGCCCTCCACCGGATCGCCGTCGAGGGCGCCGCGCGGGCCGACCACCGTCAGGTCCAGGCCGGCGAGGACCGGGCGGAGCACCCGGCGGGCCGGCCGGTACCGGCCGGCCCCGCCGGTCAGGAACGTCGCGAGCGCGTCGGCCTGCTCCCACGCGGACGCCAGGGAGTGCGCGGGGCGCGCCCCGACGGGTTCGGCGCAGTCGCCGATGGCGAAGACGTACGGGTCACGCGTGCGCAGCCGGTCGTCCACCAGGACCCCCCGGCGCACCGGCAGGCCCGCCGCCCGCGCCGGACCCGTCCGGGGGACCTCGCCGGCGCACACCAGCAGCGTCGCCGCCGCCGACAGCCGGCCGTCGTCCAGCAGGGCCTTGCCCTCCTCCCGGCCGACGACGCGCCGTCCGAGCTCCAGCGCCACCCCGGCACGCTCCAGGGCGTCGGCGACGAGGGCGGCGGCGGGGCCGTCGAGGTCGTGGTGGGCCGGGTGCGGCCCGGGGTGGACGAGGCTCACCTCGTGCCCGGCCCGTCGTAGGGCGGCAGCGGCGGCCACGCCGCGCAACCCGCCCCCGGCGATCACCACCGGCCCCTCGGGGAGCGGCGCGACATCCGACAGGGTGCGCAGGGTACGCACCCCGGGGCCGTCGAAGCCGGGCGGCCGCGAGCGGGACCCGGTGGCCAACACGAGTAACCCGTACGGAACCTCGGTGCCGTCGGCCGTGCGCACCAGGCGGCGGCGCCGGTCGATGCCGGTCACGACGGCCGAGGTGCGCACGTGTACGCCGTCCGGCGGCGGCGCCAGGCCCAAGGCCCCCGGCGGCAGCGTGCCGTCGAGGACCGACAGCAGCAGGGGCCGGTGGTACGCGGCGTCGGGCTCGGCCCCGAGTACGGTCACCGGACCTTGGTGGCCACGCCGGCGCAGCGTTTCCACGAAACGGTGCGCCGCCGGCCCGTTGCCGACGACCACCACGGGCTCGTCGGCGCGGTGTTCGGTCGTGCTCACGAGGCCTCCTGCCACGGTTCGACGCGTACGGCGGCCAGCTTGAACTCCGGCATGCCGCTGACCGGGTCCCGCGCGGACCCGGTGACGAGGTTGGCCCGGCCGGCGCCGGGGAAGTGGAACGGCAGGAACACGGTGTCGGTGCGCAGGTCGGGGGCGCAGCGGACGCGGGCCACCACGGCCCCGCGCACCGACACCACCCGGGCGAGCGCGCCCTCCACGAGCCCGTGCCGCCGCGCCGTGTCCGGATGCACCTCCACGAAGGCCTCCGGCGCGGCGGCGGCCAGCTCGGGCACCCGACGGGTCTGCGCCCCGGACTGGTAGTGGGCCAGGACCCGGCCCGTCGTCGCGTACAGCGGCAGCGCGTCGTCTGGCGCCTCCGCGGACTCCCGGTACTCGACGGCCGCGAAGCGGGCCCGTCCGTCGGGGTGCGCGAAGCGGTCCAGGAACATCCGGGGCGTGCCCGGATGCGCTGCCCCCGAGGCGTCCGGTGCGGGGCACGGCCAGTGCAACTCCTCGCCCGCGTCGAGGCGTTCGTAGCTCACGCCCGCGTAGTCGGCGCGGCCCCCGGCGGAGGCCCGGCGCAGCTCCTCGAAGACGGTACGGGGGGCCGTGGGGAAGCGCGCGGGGTCCTGCCCGAGGCGCACCGCGAGGCCGTGCAGCACCTCCAGGTCGGTGCGCACGCCCGGCGGCGGGGCGAGGACGGGCCGGCGGCGCAGCACCCGTCCCTCCATGTTGGTCAGGGTGCCCTCCTCCTCCGCCCACTGGGTCACGGGGAGCACCACGTCCGCCATGACGGCCGTCTCGGAGGGGACGAAGTCGGCGACGACGAGCAGGTCCAGCGCGGCCAGGCGGTCGCCGATGTGCCCGGCGCGCGGGGCGGACACCGCCGGGTTGGAGCCGAAGACCAGCATGGCCTTCGGTCCGCCGGGCGTGCCGAGGGAGTCGAGCAACCGGTAGGCGTCGAGGCCGGGTCCGGGCAGCGTGTCGGGGTCCACGCCCCACACGCCCGCGACGTGGGCGCGAGCCGCCGGGTCGGTGATCATCCGGTAGCCGGGCAGCTGGTCGGCCTTCTGCCCGTGCTCGCGGCCGCCCTGGCCGTTGCCCTGCCCGGTCAGGCAGCCGTAGCCGCTGCCCTCCCGGCCGGGCAGGCCCAGGGCCAGTGACAGGTTGACGAACGCGGCGACCGTGTCGGTGCCCTTGCTGTGCTGTTCGGCGCCGCGCCCGGTGAGCACGTAGCGGCGTCCGGCCTCGGCCAGCATGGTGACGGCCCGCCGCATGTCGGCCACGGGGACCCCGGTGATCGCCTCGACCCGTTCGGGCCACCAGGGCAGGGCGCGTTGCCAGGCCTCGTCGAAGCCGGAGGTGCGCCGGTCGACGTAGCTCTTGTCGAGCAGGTTCTCGGTGACGGCGAGGTGGAACAGGCCCAGCGCCAGGGCCAGATCGGTGCCGGGCACGGGCTGGAGGTGCAGTGCGGCCAATTCGGCGGTACGGGTGCGGCGCGGGTCGATCACGATGAGGTCGGCGCGCGTGAGGTGACGCATGAGCGGGGGCATCGTCTCGGCGGGGTTGGCGCCCGCCAGCATGATCACGTCCGCCCGGCCGAGGTCGGCGGTGGGGAAGGGCAGGCCCCGGTCGAGCCCGAAGGCGGCGTTGCCGGCGGCCGCCGCCGAGGACATGCAAAAGCGCCCGTTGTAGTCGATCCGGCTGGTGCCCAGGGCGACCCGGGCGAACTTCCCCAGCTGGTAGGCCTTCTCGTTGGTGAGCCCGCCGCTGCCGAACACGGCCACCGCGTCGGCGCCGTGCTCGGCGCGCAGTGCGCGCAGCCGGTCCGCGACGAAGTCCAGCGCGGTGTCCCAGTCGGTGGGGGCGAGTCGCCCGTCGGCGCCGCGCAGCAGCGGGGTGCGCAGCCGGTCCGGGGCACGCAGCACCTCGGGGGCCGTCCAGCCCTTGCGGCACAGGCCGCCCTCGGCGGGATCGGCGGGGCGCACGGTGACCTCCGCGCCCTCGCGGCGCAGCACGGTCGCGCACTGGAGCGCGCAGTACGCGCAGTGCGTCGCGGCCTCTGCGGTGTCGGCGGTGTCGGTGAGTTCAACGGACATGGGCCGGCCTCGGTTCCCGAACCGGCGCCGGGACGCCGGGCGTACGCCGCGCCGGGCGCAGGTACACGTACCAGGTCACGGCCATGCACAGGGCGTAGTAGCCGAGGAAGCAGGCGAAGGCGATCGTGCCGCTCCCGCCCCCGCCCTCGTAGGCGGAGCGGAAGGCCAGGTTGATGGCGACCCCGCCGAGGGCCCCGACCGCCCCGGCGATGCCGATGGTGGCGCCGGAGATCCGGCGGGCGCGGGCGAACGCGGCCGCGGCCTCGCCGCCGGAGGTGATGGTGGCCTCCGCCTCGGCGGCGGCGGCGGCCGGGATCAGCTTGTACGTCGAGCCGTTGCCGAGGCCGCTGAGGACGAACAGCACCGTGAAGGCGGCGACGAACGCCCCGAAGGACTGCGCCCACGAGGCCAGCAGCAGCCCCCCGGTGCCGGCGGCCAGCGCGACGAAGGACCACAGGGTGACCCGGGCGCCGCCCCACCGGTCGGCCAGCTTCCCGCCCAGCGGACGCGACACCGAGCCCAGCAGCGGGCCGATGAACGTGTACGAGGCCGCCTCCAGCGGCGTCGAGCCGAACTCGTAGCGCAGGACCAGCCCGAAGGCGAAGCCGTAGCCGATGAAGGAGCCGAAGGTGCCGATGTAGAGGAAGGAGATCCACCAGGTGTGCCGGTTGGCCGCCGCCTCGCGCAGCGCGCCGGGCTCCGCGCGGACCGCGTCGACGTTGTCCATCAGCAGGGACGAGAGCAGCGCCGAGACCGCGATCAGCGGGAGGTAGACGGCCGCCACGTACGCGGGGTGGGTGTCCCCGACGGTCGAGATGACCAGCAGGCCGAGCAGTTGCACCACCGCGACCCCGAGGTTGCCGCCGCCCGCGTTGACCCCGAGGGCCCAACCCTGGCGGCGCTGCGGGAAGAAGGTGGTGATGTTCGTCATCGAGGAGGCGAAGTTCGCCCCGCCCGCCCCGGCCGTGGCGCCGATCAGCAGGAACACCCACAGCGGGGTCCCGGGCCGCTGGACGAAGACGAAGGCGAGCACGGCCGGTACGAGCAGGACGGTCGAGGCGAAGACGGTCCAGTTGCGGCCGCCGAAGCGGGTCACCGCGTAGCTGTAGGGCAGCCGCAGCACCGCCCCGACCAGGGTGGGCACGACCACCAGGAGGAACTTCTCCCCGGGGGTGAAACCGAGGCCGATCTCCGGCGACATGAACAGCACCAGGACCGACCACATGCTCCAGACGGAGAATCCGATGTGCTCGGAGAGGACCGACAGCACCAGGTTGCGGCGGGCGATCCGCCGGCCGGAGCGCTCCCACTGCTCCTCGTTCTCCGGGTCCCAGCCTTCGATCCACCGCCCGGAAGCGGGTCGTCGGGTCTTCATGGTCTCCTCGGTCTCCTCGGCTCGCTCATGGGGGATGGAACGGGTGTGCCGTGCGGACCGGACGGGGTCCGCACGGCACACCGTGTGGGGACGGGTCACAGGCGGGTCGTGCGGGGCCTCAGGGTCGCCCGGGGCCTCAGCGCCTCAGGGCCTCAGCGCCCGGTCGACGAGGGCGCCCGCCGCGCCGGTGTACCCGGCCGGGTCGCACAGGGCGGCCACGGCCTCGGGGTCGAGGACGCCCACCAGTTCGGCGGAGCCGGCGAGGACCTCGGCCAGCGGCCGGCCCTCGTCGGCGGCCGTACGGGCAGCCCCGTCCAGCAGCCGCCGGGCGGCGGCCTTGCCCAGGCGGGGCGCGAGGACGGCCGCGACCCGCTCGGAGACGACCTGACCGCCGGTCAGGTCCAGATTGGCGCGCATCCGCTCGGGCCGGACCTCCAGGCCCTCCGCCAGCTCGGCCGCCGTGTAAGAGGCCCCGCCGACCAGGCGCAGGCACTCGCGCAGCAGCAGCCACTCGGCGTGCCAGGCGCCCGCCGAGCGTTCGTCCTCCGACACCAGGGAGGCCGTCAGGGCCCCCGCCAGCGCCGGCACCTGGAGGGCCGCGCTGCGGATCAGCGTGGACAGCACCGGGTTGCGCTTGTGCGGCATGGCGGACGAACCGCCCCGCCCGACGCCGCCCGGCTCGGCGACCTCGCCGACCTCGGTCCGGGCCATCCCCTGCACGTCCACGGCGATCTTGCCGAGGGCGCCCGCGGTGAAGGCGAGCGCCGCGGCCAGGTCCGCGAGCGGGGTGCGCAGGCTGTGCCAGGGCAGCACCGGCCGGGACAGCCCCGTCTCGGCGGCGTACGCGGCGGTGAGCCGGTCGTAGTAGGAGCCCGGCTCGTGCAGGCCGCCGGGGCCGTCGGCGGCGTCGAGCACCGCGTACTGCACGTACCCGGCCAGCGTGCCGGCCGCGCCGCCCAGGGCGACGGGCAGGCCCCGCTCCTGGACCCGCGTCAGCCGCTCCTCGGCCTCCCGGACCAGCCGCAGCCAGCCCGCCGCCTTCAGCCCGAAGGTGGTCGGCACGGCGTGCAGGGCCATGGTCCGGCCGGCGATCAGGGTGTCCCGGTGCTCCCCGGCGAGGGCGGCCAGCGCCTTCGCGGTGCGCTCCAGGTCGTCCCGTACGAGGGCCAGCGCGCGGAACGCGACCAACATGGCCCCGGTGTCGAAGATGTCCTGGCTGGTGGAGCCCCGGTGGACGTACTCGGCGGCCTCGGGGGCGTCGGCGGCGACCACCGCCGTCAGGGCGCGGACCAGCCCGACGACCGGGTTCGCGGTCTCCCGCGCCGCCAGGGCCAGGGCGCGCAGGTCCAGGCGTTCGGCGCGGGCCGCCTCCGTGATCGCGTCGGCGGCCGGCCAGGGCAGGGTGCCGAGCCGGGCCTGCGCGCGGGCGAGCGCCGCCTCGGCGTCCAGCATGGCCTGGAGCCAGGCCGGGTCGCCGGTCGCCGCCTCGACGGGGGTACCGGCCCGGACCGGCGACAGCAGCCCCGAGTCCGGGGCGACGGCCGGACCGGACGCCGAAGCGGCCCCGGCCGGGCCCCCGTTCGGACGGTCGACCGGATTCCGGGTCGGGTTCCCGGCCGGGTTCCCCGTCGACCCGGTCGGGCCCACGAGGCGCAGGCCGCCCGCGGTACCCGTACCGCCCTGGCCGCCCGGCATCAGACGATCACTCCGGTGAGGTCGGTCCCGGCGTCCACCGGGGCCAGACCCGCCGGCACGTGCGCGACCGCGGGCAGTGCCAGGACCGCGCGGGCGATGGCGTCCGAGTCGCCGAGCGTCACCGAGTCCACGCCCGGCCGGATGCCGGCCGCCGTCACCCAGTGCACGGACTCCGTGGGCACCCCGTAGGCGAACCGCCTCGGATGCGCCCGGCCTCGCGCGTCGACCATGTGGAACGGTCGCTCCGTGACCGCCAGTCCACCGGTCTCGTAGCTGCCGCCCTGCACCGCCTCGATGCGGTACGGGGTCGCCTGGTCGGTGTCGAGCAGGTGACGCAGCAACGGGTCGGCGGTGCGCCGCAGGTCCGGCTCCGGCAGCCGGGCCTCGATCAGCGCCGTCGCGCGGATCGCCGGGCCGGGCACCACCGAGGACTCCGCCACGTACAGCTGGGCGGTGGTGTCGATGCGCACCTGCACCCCGGGGCCGAGGACGGTCAGCACGCCCGCCTCGATCAGCGCGGCCATCTCCTCGATGCGGGAGGCCGGCGGACCGATCGACAGGAAGGCGTTGAGCGGCGTGTACCAGCCCTCCAGGTCGTCGCGGTGGGAGGTGCCCTCCAGGCCACCGTGGTCGACCGCGAGCCGGATCTCGTTGCGCAGGTCGCGCAGGACGTCGAGGGCCGCCTTCACGGGACCGTTGACGTTGCCCTCCTTCGCGGCCGTGACATCGCGCGCCAGGTACTCCAGCAGCCACGCCGTGAAGTCCTCGCGGCCGGTGAACTCCCGGTCCCCGTACGGCCGCGACAGCCGCTCCCAGTCCCAGTGGTCCTCGGGCGCGATCCCGTGCCGGGCGAGCAACGGCGCCGGATCGGCGTCCGGCTCCAGCGCGAGGTAGGCCTCGGTGAACGCCTCGCGGTGGACCGCGTCCCGTCCGCGCCGCGCCAGCAGGGTGGCGTAGTAGACGCTCTCGACCTCACGGGAGATCAGCGGCCACAGGTCGGCGCTGAACGTGACGGGGGTACCGCCCCGGGCGTCCCGCTTGAGCGCGGAGATGAACTCCGGGGTGAGCAGCCTCGGGTGGTAACGCCCGTGCGCGCCCTTCTCGTTCTCGCCGCGCGCGTGGTACGGGATCCCGCGCCGCGAGAACGCGTACAGCCGGGGCTCCTGCCCCGACGGCCGGTAGACCAGCCGCTCGCCCTCGCGGACGAACTCCCCGCCGCGCCCCGCCGTCAGCAGGGCCATGTGGTCGAAGAAGTTCAGGCCGAGACCGCGCAACAGGACGTTCTGGCCGGCCTGGATGCCGCTCAGGTCGAGGTCGGCGGGGTTGGCCGGGGTGAGGTACGTCAGGTGGTGGATCCGGGCCAGGCTGGCCGTCCGGGCCTCCCGGCTGGTCAGCCGGGCCGCCACGTGGCCCTGCGCCATCACGATGGCGTCGAGGGAGTTCAGCCGGACCCCGTCCTCCAGGCGCACGCCCTGCGGGCCGCCGGGCACGCCGTGCGTGTCGGCCATGGCCACGGCCCGGGTGCGGTGGACGTGCACGGTGACGTGGCCCGGGGCGCCCTCGACGACCCGGCGGAAGCAGTCGGCGAGGTAGGTGCCGTAGAAGGCGCGCGTCGGGTAGGTGTTGGGGCCCATCCGGCGGGCCTCGGCGAGGGTGGCCTCGTCGTACGTCTCGCGGTCGCCGAGCAGCGCGAGGCCCTGCGCCCACTCGTACAGGCTCGGCCCCGGCTCGATGGGGCCGTCGATGCGCACGCTGTGGTCCGTGAACACGGTGATCTGCGAGGCGACGGTGTTCATCAGCAGTTGCCGGGACTGGGCGGTGCGCCACACGGTCCCCGCGCCGGGGGCGGACGGGTCCACGACGTGCACGACGACGGCCTCGCGCGAGGGCGCCGTCCGTTCGGCGGCGATCAGCCGCTCCAGGACCGATAACCCGCGCGGCCCGGCGCCGATGACGGCGAGCTCGATGCGGCTCTTCTCGGATGTCATTCGGGGTTCTCCTTTTCCCGCGTCGGTGCGCGAGGCGTCAGTGGGTGGCTTCCCGGTCGCCGAGCAGGCGGGCCAGCTCCAGGCGCTTGATCTTGGTGGTGGCCGTCTGCGGAAGGTCCTCCAGCCGCCACTGCACCGGCTCCGCCAGCGGCGGCAGGTCGGCCACGGCCGACTTCCAGGCCCGCGCGTCGAGCGGCTTGTCGTCGCGGGTGCTCACGACGGGGACGGCGGTGCCGTCGGGGCCGGGGATGATGATGACCTCGACCAGTTCGGGCACGCGGGTGAAGAGCTTGTCCTCGATCTCCAGGGTGCTGCGGACCCCGGGGATCTCGTCGACCTCCCGGTCCAGCAGGTGCAGGCAGCCCCACTTGGTGCGGTAGCCGACGTCGCCCATGCGCCACCAGCCGTCGTTGACCTGCTTCTCCCAACGGGCGTGCTCGCCGAGGTAGCTGATGATCCGGCCGTCGCTGCGGACCTCGATCCAGCCCGGGTTGTCCCGGTCCGGCGGGTTGCCGTCGCGGCTGACGACCCGTACGCCCGTCATGCCGGGGAAGGGCACGCCCATGCAGCGGCCGTTGAAGTCGGCGCCGTCCTTGGGGGAGTACGTGCGGGCCGCGATCGGGCCGACCTCGCTCTGGCCGTAGGCCTGGGCGAAGCGGCGGCCCTTGCGGGCGGAGGCCTGGAGCAGCCGGTTCACGGTCCGGGGGTGGATCGCGTCGAAGGTGCTGGAGAAGTACTTGACGTTGGCCAGCGGCCGGCGCGGGTCCTCGGCGAGCACCTCCCAGCGCAGGAACGTGTTGGGGTGCGCCTCGATGAAGCCCGGCGGCACCTGGCTGAAGATCTCGCCCACCGTCTCCGGGTCGTCGTCGCGCAGCACGATCAGGGGGTGTCCCTGGAGTACGGCGATGGGCATCGCCGTGAACATCCGCGAGTGGACGAACGACACGTGCACGGCGATCGGTTCGCTGCGCCGCACGGCCGTGGAGACGACCGTCGCCTGCGGCCGGTAGCGGGCCTGGAAGCTCGTGCCGGTGTGCACGGCGAGCTTCGGGGTGCCGGTGGTGCCGGAGGTGTGCGTGATCAGGGTGGGGTGGTCGGCGGGCATGCTGACGGCCGGCACCCGGGGAGCCCCCGCCAGCGCCGCGAACGCGGTCGCGCCGGCGAAGTCGCCGGAGGCGAGCAGGACCTTCCGGGACAGGCCCATGACCTCGTCCGGCAGCGAGTTCTCCAGCTTCTCCTGGTCGGTCACCAGGAAGGGCCGCCCCACCCGGCGCAGCAGTTCGGCGACGGTCGCGCCGTCGAGCTTGGGCGACAGCAGCACCGGGATCGCGCCGATCCGGGCGATGGCGCAGGCCAGGAGCGTGATGTCGAAGCCGTCGCCCTTGTGCACCACGACGTGGTCGCCGGGGCGGACCTCGACCGACCAGAGCCGGGAGGCCAGTTCGGCCACCAGCTCGGCCACCTCGGTCAGCGTGGCCCGCCGACCGAAGGCCGGTGCGATGTCGAGGTCGTGATCGAGGATCACGAAATTGCCGGGGTGCCGGGCGGCCGCGCGATCGAACAGCGTGCCGAGGCGAATTCCCTTGTTACCTATGCGCTGGAGAAACATCCGTCACTCTCTCGTCCTGAATTCCCGATGGTGAATTCTTTGCGATTCTCTCGTCCGGTCGTTCGGTCAGCCCTTCTCGATGACATCCCGGATCCGGAGGAGAGTGGCGTCGAGGTCCTTCTCCAGTTTCGCCGTCCAGTCCTCCACGAAGCGCTTGCGACCGTCCTCGTCCAGGTCGGCGACGATCTTGTGGATGCCGGCGGTGGCCTTGCCCATGCGGAAGTGGTGGGTGAGCGTCGTGCCCTCGCCGTCGGCCTCGACGTCGAAGCCCCAGATGCTCTCCTGGTCCTCCTGCGCGTGCGTCAGCATCATCCAGCGGAAGGTCCGGCCGGGCTCGGCCGCCGTGACCCGCGCGTCGGTGTACCAGGTGCCGCGCACCAGCGGGGCCCAGGCGACGACCTGCTCGCTGCGGAGGTTCTCGCCGCGGAAGATGGAGCCCACCTGCGAGGGCTCACCCGAGATCCACTCGCCGCCCATGCACTCCGGGCTCCACTCGGCGCTGCGCGGCAGGTCGCTGACGACCGCGTACACCTCTTCGGGGGTGGCCTTCACGTGAATGCGGGCGTCGAGTTCGAAAAGCGGGGAGGTTTCGATGATGTTCGTCATGGCTGAAATCCTGTCCTTGTCGATCGGGGTCGGTCAACGATGCGAAAAGAGATCCGTCAGGTCCGTTCGCTCGGGGCCCTGTATTACGGAAGCGAACGAAATGCTCAAAGGGGGTCGGCCACACGCAGGACGAGCTTTCCGCGCACCTCGCCGGCGTCGAGCCGACGGTGGGCCGTCCCCGCCTCGCTCAGCGGCAGGACCTCGGTCGCGTGCGGCTTCAACACCCCCTCGGCCAGCAGCCGGTTGATGTTCGCCGCCGCGTCGGCGAGCTCCGAGGCACGGGCATGGGAGATGGCGAAGCCGTGCACCGAACGGTCCTGGAGGTACAGGGCGCCGGCCGGCAGCACCGGACGGGTGCGCAGCCCCGCGAGGATGACGATCCGGCCGCGCGAGGCCAGCAGGTCCACCGCCGTCTCCAGGTCGTTGCGCCCCGAGGTGTCGATGTGCAGGTCCACCCCGTCCGGCGCGACCTCCCGGATCAGCGCGGGCACGTCGTCCGCCCGGTAGTCGACGGCGTGGCTCGCACCGAGCGAGCGGACGTACGCCGCGTCCCGCCCGGACGCGACCGCGATCACCCGGGCACCCGCCCGCGCGGCCATCACCACCGCCGCGCTGCCCACGTTCCCGGCGGCGCCCAGGACGAGCACCGTCTCACCGGACCGGACCCGGCCGTGCGTGAACAACGCCAGGTGGGCGGTGGCCGCCGGGTGCGCGAGCGCCACCGCGTCGACCGCGTCGACGCCCGCCGGCAGGTGGTAGAGCCGGTCCACGGGTACGGCGACCCGCTCGGCCGCCGCGCCCTGACGGCCCGCGTGGCCCAGGCTGTTGCACCACACCCGGTCGCCCGGCGCGAACCCGGGCGCTCCCGGACCGGCCGCCACGACGGTGCCCACGAGGTCGCGCCCGATGACGAAGGGGAACGGCACCGGCGTCCGCCAGGCGCCCGAACGCACGAAGGTGTCCACGTGGTTGACGGCCGTGACCTCGACGTCGACCAGCACCTCGTCGTCACCCGGCACGGGCGGGGGCAGTTCGCCGTGGCGGATGACGTCAGGAGGGCCGAGTTCATCTATGTAGGCAGCTCGCATGCCCCGGAGTCTGGTGGGGGACGAGGGGCCCGAGGCGGCCGGAGGCGATCAACGCCCGAGGTCCGTCACCTCCTCGCCGCTGGTGTGTCACCTCACCGCTCCGGCGGCCTCGGCGGCCGGCCGGCTTCCGTCAAGTCCCGCCGGGACACGTCAAGTCGTACGCCGTCCGCACTCCACCGGCGGTCCGGCCGGCCCTCGTAGCCTGCCGCCATGACCACGTCCGTGACCCTGCGCCGGCTCCCCGCCGGCGACCCCAGGATCGGCTCCGACGTCGGCCCGCTCATCAGGACCCTGCGGCCGGCGCTCGACGCCGACGGCTTCGCCCGCTTCAGCGCCGAAGCCCAGGCGCAGGGACTGGAGTTCACCGCCGCCTACGACGAGTCGGGCCGCTGCCTGGGCGTGGCCGGCCACCGCGCCCTCGCCACCAGCCGGGGCCGGGTGCTGTTCGTCGACGACCTCGTCACCGATCCCGCCCTGCGCTCCGGCGGCATCGGCGAGCGGCTGCTGGACGAGCTGAAGTCACTGGCCCGCGCCCTGGACTGCGTACGGATCGAGCTGGACTCCGGAGTCACCAACCAACGGGCCCACCGCTTCTACCACCGACACGGACTGACCATCACCGCCCTGCACTTCGCCGTCGACACCGCGGAGACCCCGTAGTCGAATTCAAGCCGTCGCCTTGCCGGTTCTTGGTCATGCCCTGCGCGCGGCCCCGCACGCTGGCCGACATGACCCAGCACGTTCCCGCGACGACCCGCCCCGCGCCCGCGGAGCCGGCCGTCCTCCACCCTGCCCACGCACCGCGGCACGCCCACGCGCCCCAGCATGCCCGCGCCCTCACCCGGGCGCTGCGCCACGACATCGAGGCGGCCCACTGGGCGCCCACGTCCCTCGAACGCCGCCTCTGCGAGCTGCTGCTCACCGCCGCCGCCGGCGACGGCGCCCTCACCGCGCCCCGCGTCCGCGCCGCGCTCGCCGAGGGCGCCATGACGTTCCTCTTCGAGAACGACGGCCGCCTCGCCGCCCTGCTGGCCTCCCTGCTGCCCCTGCTGACGGAACCCGCCGCCGACGCCGCCGACCCCACCGCCGCCGCGGCCGTGGACGACGCGTACGCCCTGCTGGACCGGATCACCCGGCCCGCCGCCCCGGCGCTCGCCCGCGCGGAAGGCTGAGCCGGTGCCGGACATCCTCGTCGTCGGCGGGGGCTTCGCCGGCGTATGGGCCGCCGCCGGGGCCGTCCGGGCCCTGCGCGCGGCAGGCAGGGAGCACTCCGTCGCCCTGATCAGCCCCGGTGACGACCTCGTCCTGCGCCCGCGCCTCTACGAAGCCGACCCGCACACCCTGCGCGTCCCGCTCGGCCGCGTCCTCGACCCGGTCGGGGTGCGACGCACCGCCGCGACCGTGACGGGCATCGACCCCGCCGGGCGCCGCGTCACCGCCCTCGACGCGAACGGCCGCGCCCTGACCCTGCGCTACGGCCGGC